>JBBQNQ010000044.1:0-25110 GCA_038330095.1 Solirubrobacterales bacterium | reverse complement strand
GGGCGGGCGCTACAAGATCGTCTACAACACGCTCTCCAACGACGCCGACCAGCAGCGCCAGTCGCTCGTCCGGCGGCTGGCGGCCAAGGACTCGAGCATCGACATCGCCGGCATGGACGTCGTCTGGACCGCGGAGTTCGCCGAGGCCGGTTGGATCAAGCCGTGGCCGGCAGCAATCGCGGCGGGGGTCAAGAAGGGGACACTCGCCGGCCCGCTGGCGACCGCGACCTACAAGGGCAAGCTCTACGCCGCGCCGGCCAACACCAACACGCAGCTGCTCTGGTACCGCAAGGACCTGGTGAAGAAGCCGGCAACCACATGGGACGGCCTCATCACCCAGGCCGTGAAGCTGCCTAAGGCCGGGCTCATCGAGATCCAGGGCGCTCAGTACGAGGGCATCACGGTGTGGTTCAACTCGCTCGTGCAGTCCGCGGGCGGCACGATCGTCGAGGGCAACAAGGTGACGCTCGGCCCGCAAGGGCTGCGCGCGGCGCAGATCATGAAGAGGCTCGCCACTTCCAAGGCCGGTGACCCGGGCCTCTCCGCGCAGAAGGAGGACCAGAACCGGCTCGCGTTCGAGTCGGGCGCCGCGGCCTTCGAGGTCAACTACCCGTTCGTCTACCCGAGCGCCAAGGCCGCCGCCCCGCAGATCTTCAAGAACATGGCCTGGGCGCCTTATCCCTCGGTTATCGCGGGCAGGCCCGCGAAGGCGCCGATCGGCGGAATCAACTGGGGCGTCGGTGGCTACACCAAGCACCCGGCCGAGGCGTTCCAGGCGGCCGCCTGCCTGCGCAACTCGGCGAACCAGAAGGTGGCGGCGATCAAGGGCGGGCTGCCGCCGACCCTGGCCTCGCTCTACAGCGACCCGTCGTTGATCAAGGTGTATCCGTTCGCCGCGCTGATCCGCCGCCAGGTCGCCACCGCCGCCGTGCGGCCGGTGACGCCGCTTTATTCCGACGTGTCGCTGGCGGTGTACAAGACCGTCTCGCCCGCCTCGGCCATCGAGCTCAACGGCTTCGTCCCGAGGCTGCGCTCGCGGCTGTCCGACGCTCTCAACTCCAAGGGGCTGTTCTGATGAGTCAGCAGGCGGCTGTCGGCTCCGAGGCGGCGACGGTCGCGCAGGAGCCCAAGAAGCGCCGCGTCACCGATCGCACGCGCGCCGAGCGCAAGCTCGGCTGGATGCTGTGTGCCCCGGCCGCCATCGTCATGCTCGCGGTCACCGCCTATCCCATCGGCTACGCGGTCTACCTGTCGCTCCAGCGCGCGGACCTCCGCTTCCCGGGCCGCAACAAGTTCATCGGCTTCGACAACTACATCACGGTCCTCGGCTCGAGCCTGTGGTGGGCGGATTTCGGCCACACGATGCTGATCACGGTCGTCTCGGTGGCGATCGAGCTGGTGCTCGGAATGCTGCTGGCGCTGGTGATGCACCGGGCGCTCGTGGGCCGCGGACTGATCCGCACCTCGGCGCTCATCCCCTACGGGATCGTCACGGTCGTCGCCGCCTTCGCCTGGCGCTTCGCGTGGTCCAGCAGCCAGGGCGGCTTCGTCCCGAAGCTGTTCGGCTGGGACTTCGATCCGACCGACCTCACGCACGGCTTCTGGAACTACGTCGTGGTCATCGCCACCGAGGTGTGGAAGACGACTCCGTTCATGGCGCTGCTGCTGCTGGCCGGGCTGACGCTCGTGTCCGAGGAGCTGCAGGAGGCCGCGAAGGTGGACGGAGCGAGCGCGTGGCAGCGGTTCTGGCGGATCACGATCCCGCTCATGAAGCCGGCGATCCTCGTCGCGCTGCTGTTCCGCACGCTCGACGCGTTCCGGATCTTCGACTCGGTCTTCATCATCTCCAACGGCAACAACCCCAACATCGAGTCGGTGTCCGTGCTCAGCTTCAACGAGCTGCTGACCCGACTCAACCTGGGCCTGGGCTCTGCCATCTCGGTGCTGGTCTTCCTGTGCGTGGTGATCATCGCCTTCCTCTTCGTCAAGGGCTTCGGGACGTCGATGGAACAGACGAGAGGCGGGTGAGGTAATGCAGGGAGGCAAGGGCAGGTGGATGCTGGCGGGGTTCGTCGTATTCGTGTTCGCGATCTTCCCGATCTTCTGGATCCTGATGCTGTCGCTCAAGTCGCCCAACACCGTGAGCGACGGGCGCCTGATCCCGTCCGAGTGGTCGTTTGACAACTACAACCAGATCTTCCAGCAGAGCATCTTCACGCGGGCGCTGATCAACTCGATCGGCATCGCGCTGATCTCGACCGTGATCGCCGTCGTGCTCGCCGGCATGGCCGCCTACGCGATTGCCCGCCTGAACTTCCCGGGCAAGACGCTCATGCTCACCGCGGCGCTGGCCATCGCGATGTTCCCGCCGATCTCGATCGTCGGCCCGCTCTACAACATGTGGCGCAACCTGGGCCTCTATGACACCTGGCCCGGGCTGATCATCCCCTACATGACCTTCACCCTTCCCCTGGCGATCTACGTGCTCTCGGCCTTCTTCAGGGAGATACCGTGGGAGCTCGAGCAGGCGGCGCAGATCGACGGCGCGACGCCCTATCAGGCGTTCACCAAGGTCATCGCCCCGCTTGCGGCACCGGGCGTCTTCACCACGGCGATCCTCGTTTTCATCTTCGCCTGGAACGACTTCGTGTTCGCGGTCTCGCTGACCTCGACCAAGGCCGCGCAGACCGTGCCGGCGGCCATCTCGCAGTTCCCGGGCGCGTCGCAGTTCCAGCAGCCGACCGGGTCGATCGCCGCCGCGGCGATAGTTGTGACGATCCCGATCATCATCATGGTCCTGTTCTTCCAGCGCCGGATCGTCGCCGGCCTGACCGCGGGCGCCGTCAAGGGCTAAGGAGAAACCACCAATGGCAGACATCGTTCTCGACAAGATCAGCAAGCGCTACGACGATGGCTTCGAGGCCGTGAAGGCGATGGACCTCGAGATCGCCGACGGCGAGTTCGTGATCCTCGTCGGGCCCTCGGGGTGCGGGAAGTCGACCGCCCTGCGGATGATCGCCGGCCTGGAGGACATCTCCGACGGTCAGCTGCGGATCGGCGGCGAGGTCGTGAACGACAAGGCCCCGAAGGACCGCGACATCGCGATGGTCTTCCAGAACTACGCGCTCTATCCGCACATGACCGTGCGGGACAACATGGGCTTCGCGCTCAAGCTCGCCAAGACGCCCAAGGAGGAGATCGACGAGAAGGTCAACGAGGCCGCGCGGATCCTCGACCTCCAGCAGCACCTCGAGCGAAAGCCCGCAAACCTCTCCGGTGGCCAGCGCCAGCGCGTCGCCATGGGCCGCGCCATCGTGCGCAACCCCTCGGCCTTCCTGATGGACGAGCCGCTCTCCAACCTCGACGCCAAGCTGCGCGTGCAGATGCGCACCGAGGTCTCGCGGATCCAGGACCGCCTCGGCACGACGACGGTCTACGTCACCCACGACCAGACCGAGGCCATGACGCTCGGCGACCGCGTCGCGGTCATGCGGGCGGGAGCCCTGCAGCAGGTCGGCAGCCCGCGCCAGCTCTACGAGAACCCGAAGAACATCTTCGTGGCCGGCTTCATAGGCTCGCCGGCGATGAACTTCATGCCGGCCCAGATCGAGGGCGATACGGCGAAGCTGCCGATGGCCGACGTGAAGCTCAGCCAGCGGCTCCGCGAGCGCCTGGGCCGCACGGGCGAGGGCCCCCGTGGCGTGATCGCCGGCATCCGGCCCGAGGACTTTGAGGACGCCTCGCTGATCGGCGACGCCCGCGAGCGGGGCGTGACCTTTGGCACCCGCGTCGACATTCTCGAGTCGATGGGCTCCGAGCTCTACGTCTACTTCAGGATCGAGACCCCTGAGGGAGTGGAGTCCCAGGAGCTGCAGGAGCTGGCCCAGGACGCGGGCACCGCCGAGGTCCCGGGCGGTGGCGCCGAGCAGGTGGTGGCGCGGCTGGACCCGGTCAGCAAGGCGCAGGAGGGCGAGGACATAGAGCTCTGGCTAGACCCCGACAAGCTCAAGTTCTTCGACCCCCAGTCGGGCGCCAACCTCACTTCCGACTAGGGGTCCCGGCCGCAGGTCCGAGACCCCCAAGCTCGCCGCGCACGCGCTCGACGATGTCCTCGCTCCAGTCATGGGTGCGCAGTAGCCGGTAGCGCTCCTCGGTGACGCGCATGTAGGCGTCGGTCTCGGTCCCGTGGCCGGTCATGCCGGCCTCTCGCAGCATCGTGATGACCGGGTCGTACTCGTCCGCGAACCACAGGTGGGCGATCTCCGCTCGATCGACGAGGTCGCCACGGGCCTGCATGAGGCGAAAGCCCCACGCCTCCACGCCCTCGGCCAGTCGCGCGTAGGCCCAGCGGTCGGACAGCGCGATCCGCCGCGCGCTCTCCGCGGGCAGCGGCACGCGCTCGCGAAACAGCCGCTCGTGGCTCTTCAGCGGGAGGTCGGCCACCCGGATCGAGGCCTCGGCCCCGACCCGCGTGAGCACCTCGGTCACGTAGGCGTCGATGTCGTTGCGCCCCAGCGCGCGGGCGACCGACACGCGATGGTGGCCGTCGCGCACGAAGTGCAGGTCGCCGATCCGGTAGACGGAGATCGGCGGCAGCGGATCCCCGCGGCGCATGGCCTGGGCGATCCGCTCCCAGCGGCCCCGGACACGGCTCGACGTCGGCCGGAAGCTGCGGTCGAAGTCCTTGGTGCGGTCGACCGTCCCGACGACCGAGTCCAGCGCGATCACCCGCAGACCGAGCTCCTGCTCGCCCCTGCGCCCGAGCGCGTCGACGACCTCCTCGAAGGGCAGGATGACGTTGACGTCGCCGGGCTCGCGACGCAGCCGGCTCGAGATGCGCCCGAGCGAGCGCTCGCGCCGCGCGCGCAGGAAGTCGCTCTGCGCGTCGGCCGCGGGAAAGCCGGTGTCACGGGCCACGGAGCACCACTCTAGGCGCCCTCGCGCCCGTTTCGCGCGGTGCCGGCCGCGGTAGTCCTTCAGTAGAACGAAAGCGACAGGGGAGTCTCCGAATGGGCAAGCTCGACGGCAAGAAGATCGCGTTTCTGCAGACCGACGGCGTGGAGCAGGTGGAGCTCGAGAAGCCGCTGGAGGCGATCCGTGGCGAGGGCGGCGAGGTGACGCTGGTCTCGCTCGAGCAGGGCGAGTTCCAGGCCTTCAACCACCTCGACAAGGGCGACACCTTCACGGCCGACCTCGGCGCGTCGGACGCCGACGCCTCCGACTTCGACGGGCTGGTGCTGCCCGGCGGCGTCGCCAACCCGGACTTCCTGCGCGCCGATCAGGACGCGGTCGCGTTCGTCCGCGCCTTCTTCGAGCAGGCCAAGCCGGTCGCGGCGATCTGTCACGGGCCGTGGACGCTCGTCGAGGCCGACGTCCTGAGGGGGCGGACGGTCACGTCGTGGCCGAGCCTGAAGACCGACATCCGCAACGCGGGCGGGGAATGGGTAGACGAGGAGGTTCACGTCGACCAGGGACTGGTCACCAGCCGCAAGCCCGACGACATCCCGGCCTTCGTCGACAAGGCCGTCGAGGAGTTCGCCGAGGGGAAGCACGAGGAGCAGGCGCGAAGCGTCGGCGCCGGGACCGGCGGCTCGTGAGCGAGCGCCCGGCAGCGATCCTCGACATCGACGGGACGCTCGTCGACACCAACTACCACCACGCGGTCGCGTGGTGCCGCGCCTTTCGCCAGCACGGCTTCGTGCTGCCGCTGTGGCAGATCCACCGGCATATCGGGATGGGCGGAGACCAGCTGGTCTCCGCCCTCACCGGCGAGGGCTTCGACGAGGAGCACGGCGACGAGGTACGCGCGGCCGAGAAGGCGCTCTACAAGGCGATGATCGACGAGGTCGAACCGCTGGAAGGCGCGCGGGGCCTGATCGAGGACCTCAAGGCCCGCGGCCATGCCGTCGTGCTGGCGAGCTCGGCCAAGGCCGACGAGGTCGAGCACTACCTCGACCTGCTCGACGCGCGCGAGCTCGCCGACGGCTGGACGACCTCCGCCGACGTCGAGGCCACCAAGCCCGAGCCCGACCTGGTAAAGGCCGCGGTCGAGAAGGCCGGCGGCGGGGAGGCGGTGATGGTGGGCGACTCGACCTGGGACTGCATCGCGGCCAAGCGCGCCGGTCTGGAGACGATCGCCGTGCTCACCGGCGGCTTCTCCGAGCAGGAGCTCACCGAAGCCGGCGCAGCGTGCGTTTTCCGGTCGATGCCGGACCTGCGTGAGCGCCTCGACGAGACGCCCCTGAAGGCGCCCGCGGGCGCGCGCAGCTCCTAGTACCGCCGCAACTCCGCGTGCACGAAAGAAGGTCGCGGACGCGGATGGGGTAAACCTTCCTTCATGCCCCGGTCGATTTGGAGTGGCGCGATCAGCTTCGGGCTGGTCAACGTGCCCGTCAAGCTCTACAGCGCGGTCAGCCGCAAGGCCGTGCGCTTCCACCAGCTGCACGACGAGAGCGGCGTGCGCATCCAGCAGCGGCGCGTGGACCCCTCCACCGGGGAGGAGGTCTCCTACGAGCACATCGTCAAGGGCTATGAGATCGGCCCGGACCGCTACGTGATCGTCACTCCTGACGAGCTCGAGGGCCTCGATCCCAAGAAGACGCGCTCCATCGACATCGAGGAGTTCGTGGACCTCGACGAGATCGACCCGATCTTCTTCGACCACCCCTATTACCTGGCGCCCAACCAGGGCGGAGCCAAGCCCTACAAGCTGCTGCTCGACGCCATGCGCGAGGCGCGCAAGGTGGCCATCGGGAAGGTCGTGATCCGGCAGAAGGAGAACCTCGTCGCCCTGCGTCCCATGGACGGCGAGGTGTTCGGGATGACCACGATGGTGTTCGCGGACGAGATCGTCGACCCGGCCTCGCTCGACGAGCTCGAGTCCCTCGCCGACGTTGAGGCCGGCGAGCGCGAGCTGGCGATGGCCAAGCAGCTCATCGAGTCGCTGTCGGCGGACTTCGAGCCCGCGAAGTACCACGACGAGTACCGCGAGCGGGTTCTCGAGCTCGTCGAGCGCAAGGCCGCCGGCGAGGAGATCACGGTGCAGCCCGTCGAGGAGCCTGCACCCGTGCCCGACCTCATGGCTGCCCTGGAAGCGTCGATCGCGGCCGCCAAGAAGGGCGGCGATGAGTCCGAGAAGCCGGCGCGCAAGAAGGCACCGGCGAACGGCGGGCGAGCCAAGAAGAGCGCCTCCGAGGGCAAGGGGTCCTCGCGCTCGGGCGGCGGCCGCAAGAAGACCGCGACGAAGAAGTAGGCGCCGGCCGGCGCCGGCCGGCGCCCGTGCGCCTTTGGGGCCTGTCCACGGCGCCCGACAACGACTACACTTTCGCCCTCGCCCTCTCGCGCGCGGACCAGACCCACCTGCGCGCTCCACCACTCCTTTCGAATACTGCGCATGGCCAGCGGCCTCTACGACCCTCGCTACGAGCACGACGCCTGTGGCGTCGCCTTCGTCGCGCGCCTGCACGGGCCCGCGAGCCACGAGATCCTGCAGAGCGGGATCACGGCGATCGAGAACCTCTTCCACCGTGGGGCGACCGGAGCGGACCCGGAGACCGGCGACGGCGCCGGGATCCTCCTCCAGATGCCCGACGAGCTCTACCGCGGGGTGCTCGATGCCGATCTGCCTCCCGCCGGGCGCTACGGCGTGGCCATGTGCTTCCTGCCTGACGACCCGGAGCGCCGCTCAGAGCTCGAGGCGCTGCTCGAGCGCACCGTGGTCGCCGAGGGCCAGCGGGTCATTGGCTGGCGCGAGGTCCCGGTCTCGCTCTCGTCCGCCGGAGCGAGCGCACGCGCCTGCGCGCCGGCCATCCGCCAGCTCTTCGTGGCCGCCGCCGACGGGCTGCCGGGTACCGCCGGCGAAGCCGGTGGTCAGGACGCGTTCGAGCGCAAGCTCTTCGTGATCCGCCGCGTCGCCGAGCAGGCCGCGCCCGACCTGGTGGTGGCCAGCCTGTCTTCGCGCACCGTGGTCTACAAGGGGATGCTCACGAGCCTTCAGCTCTCGGACTTCTACGGCGACCTGCAGGACCCGAGGGCCAAGACTCGCTTGGCGCTCGTGCACTCGCGCTTCTCGACCAACACGTTCCCGAGCTGGGAGCTTGCCCACCCCTACCGGATGGTCGCCCACAACGGCGAGATCAACACGCTGATGGGCAACGTCAACTGGATGCGCGCGCGCGAGTCCTCGCTGCGCTGCGAGCCGTTCGGCGACGACATGGCCAAGCTGCTGCCGATCGTCCGCCCCGGCCTGTCTGACTCGGCGACGTTCGACAGCGTGCTCGAGCTGCTGGTGCTCGGGGGCCGCTCCATCGAGCACGCGGCGATGATGATGGTCCCGAGCGCGTGGCAGCACAACCCCGAGCTGGCCCCCGAGCTGCGCGACTTCTACGCCTACCACGCGTGCCTCATGGAGCCCTGGGACGGGCCCGCGGCGATCGCCTTCAGCGACGGTCGAACGGTCGGCGCGACGCTCGACCGCAATGGCCTGCGTCCCGGCCGCTGGGTGCTCACCAAGGGCGGCGACGTGCTGCTGGCGTCCGAGGCCGGCGTGCTGCCGATCCGCGAGGCCGACATCGAGGTCAAGGGGCGCCTGCACCCGGGCAGGCTCTTCATGGCCGACCTGCAGTCGGGCCGCCTGGAGGCCGACCGCCAGGCCGAGCGTCGCGTGGCCGCCCGCAGGCCCTACGGCGCGTGGTACCGCGAGCACGTCGTCAACCTCGACGACCTCCCCGCGCGCCCGCCGCGCGTCCCGCGCACCGAGCCGCTGCGCGCGCGCCAGCTCGCCTTCGGGTTCACCCAGGAGGACCTGCGGGTGCTGCTCGGGCCCATGGCCCGCGATGCCGTCGAGCCGACGGGCTCCATGGGCAACGACGTCGCCCTGGCCGTGCTCTCCGACCGCCAGCCGGCCCTGTTCAACTACTTCAAGCAGCTCTTCGCCCAGGTCACCAACCCGGCCATCGACCCGATTCGCGAGAAGCTCGTGATGAGCCTCGCTACCGCCGTGGGCTCCGAGCGCAACCTGTTCGAGGAAACCCCCGAGCACGCTCGTCAGCTCGTGATGCCCCAGCCCGTGCTGCGCAACCACGAGCTCGAGAAGGTCCGCCGCGTCGACCCCTCGGTGTTCGAGACCCACACGCTTGACATCACGTGGCCGGTGTCCGAGGGCGCGGACGGCATGGCGCGCGCGCTCGACCGTGTCTGCGCCGAGGGACAAGAGGCGATCGAGCGCGGCGTGTGCGTGCTCGTGCTCTCCGACCGCAACGTCGGCACGGAGCGCGCCCCCGTCCCCTCGCTGCTGGCCACCGCGGCGGTCCATCACCACCTCGTGCGCGAGGGCACGCGGCTGCGCGCCGGGCTGATCGTCGAGTCCGGTGAGCCGCGCGAGATCCATCACGTCGCGACGCTGATCGGCTACGGCGCGAGCGCGGTGAACCCCTATCTGCTGTTCGAGTCCATCGACGAGCTGCACGACGAGGGCAAGCTCGACGGGGACACGACGATCGAGGAGGCCGAGGCGCGGGTGGTCACCGCGATCGGCAAGGGCCTGCTCAAGGTCATCTCCAAGATGGGCATCTCGACCATCCAGTCCTACTGCGGCGCGCAGATCTTCGAGGCCGTCGGGCTCGAGCCCGAGCTCGTCGAGCGCCACTTCACCGGCACCGCATCGCGCATCGGCGGGGTTGGGCTGGACGTGCTGGCCCGCGAGACCCTGGACCGTCACGGCCGCGCCTATCCCGAGAACAAGAACGACATGCTGCCGGTCGGCGGCATCTACCAGTGGCGCCGCGGCGGCGAGTTCCACGGCTGGAACCCCGACACGATCTCGCTGCTGCAGCACAGCGTGCGCAACGGCAACGGCAACGGCGACGGGGACGGTGCGGACGCGCGCGTGAAGTACGAGGAGTTCGCGACGCTGGTCAACGACGAGGCGGTGAAGCGGTCGACGCTGCGCGGGCTGATGCGCCTGCGCCTCGCGCCCGAGCCCATCGCGCTCGGCGAGGTCGAGCCGGCGAAGGAGATCGTCAAGCGCTTCTCGAGCGGGGGCATGAGCCTCGGCGCGCTCTCGCCCGAGGCCCACGAAACGCTCGCCGTCGCGATGAACCGGCTCGGCGCGCGCTCGAACACGGGCGAGGGCGGCGAGGACGAGGCGCGCAACCGCGACGAGCGCCGCTCGGCGATCAAGCAGGTCGCCTCGGGGCGCTTCGGGGTGACGATCGACTACCTGGTCAACGCCGACCAGATCCAGATCAAGGTCGCCCAGGGGGCAAAGCCCGGCGAGGGCGGCCAGCTGCCCGGCCACAAGGTCGACCGCTACATCGCCCGCCTGCGCCACTCGACGCCGGGCGTGGGGCTCATCTCGCCTCCGCCCCACCACGACATCTACTCGATCGAGGATCTCAAGCAGCTCATCTACGACCTGCGCACCGCCAACCGCGATGCGCGCATCTCGGTGAAGCTCGTGTCCGAAGTGGGCGTGGGCACGGTCGCAGCCGGCGTGGCCAAGGCCAACGCCGACCACGTGACCATCGCCGGTCACGACGGCGGCACCGGCGCCTCCCCGCAGGCTTCGATTCAGCACGCCGGGATCCCGTGGGAGATCGGGCTCGCCGAGACCCAGCAGACGCTGCTCCAGCAGGACCTGCGCTCGCGCATCCTGGTGGAGGCCGACGGGCAGATGCGCACCGGGCGCGACGTAGTGATCGCGGCGCTGCTCGGCGCCGACGAGTTCGGCTTCTCCACGGCCCCGCTGGTCGCAACGGGCTGCATCATGATGCGCGTCTGCCACCTGAACACCTGCCCCGTGGGCATCGCGACCCAGGACCCCGTCCTGCGCGAGCGCTTCCGTGGCAAGCCCGAGCACGTCATCAACTACCTGTTCCTGGTGGCCGAGGAGGTCCGCGGCCTGATGGCCGCGCTCGGCGTGCGGACCATGGACGAGCTCGTCGGCCGGGCGGACCTGCTCGAGGTCGACGACGCGATCGACCACTGGAAGGCACGCGGGGTGGACCTCGAGAAGGTCCTCTCGTTCCCTGACGTGGCGGAGGGAGCGCCGCGCCGGCGGGTGCGCGGCCCCGAGCCGGTGCTCGACGACGCGCTGGACTGGGAGCTCATCGACGCCGCCGCCCCCGCGCTAGAGCGCGGTGAGCGGGTGGAGCTCGAGCGCCCGTTGCGAAACGTCAACCGCGCGGTCGGCGGGCTGCTGTCCAGCGAGGTCGCCCGCACCCACGGCGCCGCGGGGCTGGCCGAGGAGACCATCCAGGTGCGCTTCTGCGGGTCGGCGGGCCAGAGCTTCGGCGCATGGCTCGCCCCGGGGGTCAGCTTCACCCTGCAGGGCGACGCCAACGACTACACCGGCAAGGGGATGTCGGGCGGCGTGCTGGCCGTGATGCCGCCCCAGGGCCACACCTACTCGGCGCAGGACAACGTGATCGTCGGCAACACCGTCCTCTACGGCGCCACGAGCGGCCGCGCGTTCTTCTGCGGCCTGGCCGGCGAGCGCTTCGCCGTGCGCAACTCCGGTGTCCTCGCCGTGGTCGAGGGCCTGGGCGACCACGGCTGCGAGTACATGACGGGCGGCCGGGTCGTGGTGCTCGGCTCGACGGGGCGCAACTTCGCCGCGGGAATGAGCGGCGGAGTCGCCTACGTCCTCGACGAGGAGGGTGCCTTCCCCGCTCGCTGCAACATGGAGCTCGTCGATTTCGAGGAGATCGGTCCCGACGAGGAGATCGAGCTGCGCGGGCTGATCGCAGAGCACGCACAGCGCACCGGCTCACCCGTCGCCGAGCGCGTGCTCTCCTCGTGGGAGTCGCTGCTGCCCAGATTCGTCAAGGTCATGCCGCGCGACTACAAGCGCGCGCTGGCCGAGCTCGCCGCGGAGGGCGACGGGGTCGTCTCGCGCCAGGCCCCGGCGGGTGGGATCGCGATGCGCGACAGCCCGCGCGCCCCTGCTTCGCCCGAGCCCGCAGACGCCACCCAGGCCTGATGGGCGAGCTGGGCAGCTTCATCAGGGTCACGCGCCACGGGTTTGACAAGCGCGACCCGCGCGAGCGCGTGCACGACTACAGGCGCTACTTCGATCTGCCCGATGAGGAGGAGCTGCGCGCGCAGGGCGGGCGCTGCATGGACTGCGGCATCCCGTTCTGCCACGAGGGCTGCCCGCTCGGCAACCTGATCCCGGACTGGAACGACCTCGTCTATCGCGGCGACTGGCACGAGGCCCTCGAGCAGCTGCACGCCACCAACCCGTTCCCGGAGTTCACGGGCCTGATCTGCCCGGCGCCGTGCGAGTCGGCCTGCGTTCTGGACATCAACGACGACCCGGTGACCATCGAGATGATCGAGCTGGCCATCGCCGAGCGCGGCTGGCAGGAGGGCTGGATCGTGCCGCGCGCGCCGCGCGAGCGCTCGGGCCAGACGGTCGGCGTCGTCGGCTCGGGGCCCGCGGGGCTCGCCGTCGCGGCCGAGCTCAACAAGCGCGGCCACGAGGTCACCGTCTACGAGCGCGACGAGGGCCCGGGCGGCCTGCTGCGCTTCGGTGTGCCCGACGCCAAGCTCGAGAAGCCGGTCATCGACCGCCGGGTTGCGCTGATGGAGGCCGAGGGCGTGCGTTTCGCCTACGGCGTCGACGCCGGCCGTGACCCCAGCGCGGACGAGTTGCGTGCGCGCCACGACGCACTGGTGATCGCGATCGGCTCGCGCGTGCACCGCGACCTCGAGGTCCCCGGGCGCGAGCTGCAGGAAGTGCACTACGCGATGGACTACCTCTACCAGCGCAACCGCGCGGTGGCGCAGATGAACGGTCGCCCGGCGCCCGCGCCCGAGCACCCGATCAGCGCTGCCGGCAGGCGCTTGGTCGTCGTCGGGGGCGGTGACACCGGCATGGACTGCATCTCCAACGCGATCCGAGAGGGCGCCGCGAGCACCCGCATGCTCGACGTCTACCCCGAGCTGCCGCCCGACGGCCGCCCGGCCGGCACGCCGTGGCCGCTGCCCCCAAAGCGCACGCTGACCACCTACGCCCTGGACGAGGGCGGCGAGCGCGAGTGGGGCACGCAGGTCATCGAGCTGGTGGGCGACGAGGCGGGACGCGTGCGAGAGGTACGGGCGCGCCAGGTGACCGGCACCTCTTCGCGAGACCTGCGCTCGGTGCCCGGCAGCGAGTTCTCCGAGCCCGCGGACCTGGTCCTGATCGCGATCGGCTTCTCACACCCTGAGCACGAGGGGCTCGTCGAGCAGCTCGGGGTCGACCTCGACCGGCGCGGCAACGTCAAGGCGCCGACCTACGAGACCTCGGAGGCCGGCATCTTCGCCTGCGGCGACGCTCGCATGGGCCAGGCGCTCGTGGTCACCGCGATCGCCGAGGGCCGCAAGTGCGCGCGGATCGTCGACCGCCACCTCACCGGACGGGCCGGCCAGGCCCGCGAGGAGGTGATCCTCGGCGCGCTCGCCGACGAGGAGCTCACCCACCTGCTGCGCGAGGAGGCCGAGACGGCCGGCTCGGTCGCGCCGGGTGACGCGTTCTTCGCGCCACCGCGCTAGCTTTCTGCCTCTCGTATCTGAGGAGGAGGAGAGGAGCCCCATGCTGCGTCGCACCGCTGCCGCTGCCTGCCTGGCGTTCGGTCTGCTCGGCGCGTCCCCCGCGCTCGCACAGGACTTCGCCACCACGGCGCTGAACATCCTCCCGTCGGGCCAGTCCCAGACGCCCGGTCCCGGCGCCGACCGCCAGGCGCAGATGTACAACGGCCTCACGCCGCTCTTCGACCGCGTCACGGACTCCGACCTGCGCACTTACTTCAAGTCCGAGCGCCTGGACCCGGGCACGATCGTCCGCGAGGAGACGATCCCCGACAGGCCCGGTGTCACCATCAAGCGCGACACGTTCAACGTCCCGCACGTCTACGGCAAGACAGACGACGACGTCATCTTCGGGGCGGGCTATGAGACCGCCGAGAACCAGACGCTGCTGCTCGGCCAGGCGCGCTACATCGGCCTGCTCGCCGCAATCGACGCGCCGAACCTGTCCGCCATCACGCTGATCAGGAACCTCGGCCAGTTCAAGCCCAGCAAGCAGACCAACCGGATCGTCGCCAAGCAGAGCAGCGTTATCCGTCGCGCCGGCCGCAAGGGCGAGCGCCTCCTGCGCGACATCGACACCTACCTCGAGGGCATCAACACCTGGTTCAAGGCGAACCAGCCGGCCACGGCGCCCTTCACGCGCAACGACATCTTCGCGCTGAACGCGATCAAGGGCCAGTTCCTCGGGCAGGGCGGCGGCGCCGAGGCGCCCAACAGCGAGTTCCTCGACGGCCTGCGCAAGCGCTTCGGCACCCAGCGGGGTGCCAACGTCTTCGAGGACCTGCGCGCGCGCAACGACCCCGACACGACGACCACGCTCGCCAAGCGTGCTCCCTACGAGGCGCAGCGGCCCTCGGGGCGCGGGTCCGTGGTGCTGCGCAACGGCTCCTACGTGCCGGTCTCCGAGGGCTCGGCGAGCGCTCGGACCCCGCGCAGCGAGGCATCGAACATCCTGATGGTCTCCGGCCGGCGCTCCCTGAGCGGCCGGCCGCTGTTCGTAGGGGGCCCTCAGATCGGCTACTTCTTCCCGGGCCTGACGACCGAGATCGGCCTGCACGGACCGAACATCGACGTGCGCGGCGCGACCTCCGCCCCGTTCCCGGGCTACATGCTCATCGGCCGCGGCGAGGACTTCGCGTTCACGCTCACCTCCGCAGGAGCGGACATCATCGACTCCTACGCCGAGACGCTGTGCGACGGCAGCCGGATCAAGTACCTCTACCGGGGCGAGTGCCGTCCGATGAAGCGCGTGGACGCCGGCACGCTCACGCGCGCCGGCGTCGACACCCCGATCAGCTTCTACCAGACCGTCCACGGGCCGGTCACCGGCTACGGCAAGGCCCGCGACGGCGGCCGCACGGTCGCGATCGCCCGCAAGCGCTCGAGCTATGGCAAGGACACGCTGGACCAGCTCTTCTTCCAGGACCTCACCTACAAGAGCCGGATCCGGTCGTTCGCGGACTTCAAGCGCTCGGCCGCCCAGACGCCGCAGACCTTCAACTCCTTCTACGCCGACGAGAGCACGACCGGGATCTACACCACCGGCGCGCTGCCGCTGCGCCCGAAGGGCGTCGACCCCGGCCTGCCCACCGACGGTCGCGGCGGCTTTGAGTGGAGCGGCTTCCTGGCCAACTCGCGCCATCCCCAGGGCACGGTGTCCGACGGCATCCTCACCAACTGGAACGAGAAGCCGGCGCGCGACTTCGTCGCCGGCGACGACCGCTTCGGCAACGAGGGCCCGATCCCCCGCGTGACCATGCTGCGTGCCGAGCTCGCCCGGCGCAAGCGCCACACGCTCGCCTCGGTGACCAGCGCGATGAACGCGGCCGCCACCGAGGACGTCCGCGGGCGGATCTTCTACCCGACACTGGACGCCGTGCTGGCCAGGGGCAAGGCCCCCAGCAAGCTCGCCGTGAGGGTGCGCGACGAGCTGATCCGCTGGTCGCGCGAACGCGCTCCGCGGCTTGACCTCAACGGCGACGGCAAGCTGGACTTCGCGGGGGCGGCGATCATGGACGCCGCGTGGGACGACCTCGCCGACGCGGCGATGTGCCCGCGGCTGGGCCGGGCGCTGTGCGACCAGCTCGCGACTCGCCAGAGCCGCTTCGACGCGCCTCCGAGCGGTCAGTACAGCGGCTGGTACCACTACATGCAGAAGGACTTCCGGACGCTGCTTGGCCGGCCGGTCAAGCAGCCCTACTCCACCGGCTACTGCGGCAAGGGCAGCCTGAAGCGCTGCGCGGATTCGCTGTGGAGTGCGCTGCAGGCGACTGCCGTCCGGCTCTCGGTGCTCCAGGGCCCCGATCCGGCCGCCTGGCGGGAGGACGCCTCCGGGCAGCAGATCGAGTTCTCCCCGCTCAAGCTGATCACCATGGCCTACACCAACCGGCCCACCGGAATCCAGCAGGTGATCAGCTTCAAAGGCCGGCGTTAGCAGGCCGTCGCGGCGCCGGGGCCCGAGCGGGCGCGCCGTCCCGGCGCGTTAAGCTGGTCGTCTTGAGCGCTACCGAGCCACGGGAGGCTTCTGGGCGCGAGGACGGGCCCTCGCAGCTCGGCTGGCTGGCGGCCATCCTCGATCTCATGCCCACGCCGCTGCTGCTGGTCGAGCCGGGCACGGTGCGCGTGACCTTCGCCAACAAGGCGGCTGACCGCCTGGCCGGCGGCGAGTTCCCGCGCGGCGAGCTGAGCGAGCGCTATCAGGCCTACCACTTCACCGACGCCTCGGGCCGGCGCCTGACCGGCGATGAGCTGCCCAGCGTGCGGGCGGCTCGTGGCGAGCGGATCGAGAGCTTCGAGATGGACTGGCACCTGCCCGACGGCGTGCGCTCGCTGCTGATCTCCACCGACACCGTGCCGGCTGCCTTCGGCCACGGCGACACGATCGTCCTGGCCTTCGAGGACGTCACCGCGCTGAAGACCGTCCAGCGCGAGGCGGCGCGCCAGGCGGAGGAGAACGCGCGCCTCTACGAGGACGCGCAGGCGGCCCAGGGACGCTCGGTCGAGGCGCTCGCGCTCCTCGACGCCATCTTCCAGACCGCCCCGGTCGGCCTGGCCTACCTGGACCGCGAGCTGCGCTACGTCCGGGTCAATCCGGCCCTGGCCGCCATGAACGGGATCGCCGCTTCGGAGCACCTCGGCCGCCCTCTGTTCGAGGTGCTGCCCGAGGTCGGCGAGGAGCTCGTGGCCGAGCTTCGCGCGGTGATGGAGACCGGCGAGGCGATCGTGGCCGCCGACGTCTTGCTCCAGATGAGCGCAGCGCCCGACGGCAGGCGCCACTTCCTCACCAGCGCTTACCCCGTTCACGACGCCGCCGGTGCGGTGAGCGGCCTCGGGGTGATCCTGCTCGAGACCACCGAGGCCAAGCGAGCCGAGGAGGAGCGCGAGCGCGCACTGACCGCCGAGCGCGAGGCGCGACGGCGTGCCGAGGCCGCCGAGCGACGCGCGCGCTTCCTCGCCGAGGCCGGCGCCCTGCTGTCCGAGAGCCTTGACTATGAGGAGACGCTCGGGCGGGTGGCCAGCCTCGCGGTCCCCGAGCGCGCCCAGTGGTGCGCGATCGACACCGTCGGCGCCGACGGTTCGATTTCGCGCGTCGCGCTCGCGCACGCCGAGCCGGAGAAGGAGCGCTACGGCTGGGAGCTGTCAGAGCGCTGGCCGCCCACGATGGAGGACCCCGACGGGACCGCGCTCGTGTTGCGCACCGGCAAGTCGCTGCTTTATCCCGAGATCCCAGACGAGCTGCTCGCCGAGCGCGCCCGCGACGCCGAGCACCTCCAGGTCTTGCGCGAGCTCGAGCTTCGCTCGTGCATGATCGTGCCGCTGCGCAGCCGTGGCCGGGTTCTCGGCGCGCTGTCCTTCGTCAACGACGCTGAGGGGTCTCGCTTCGACGAGGAGGACCTGGGGGTGGCCGAGGAGCTCGCGGCGCGCGCGGCCGCCGCAGTGGAGAACGCGCGCCTGTACCGCAGTCGCAGCACGATCGCCCGCACCTTGCAGGAGAGCCTGCTGCCCCCGCACCTGCCGACGATCCCCGGGCTCGAGCTGGCGGGGCGCTACCGGCCGGCCGGCGAGCACAACGATGTCGGCGGGGACTTCTACGACGTCTTCGCCGTTGCCGAGGATCAGTGGGCGCTGGTGATCGGCGACGTCTGTGGCAAGGGAGCCGAGGCGGCGGCGGTCACGGCGTTGATGCGCTACACCGTCCGCGCGGCGGCGATGGTCGCCCAGGGGCCCAGCGAGGTGTTCGCCCAGCTCAACGAGGCCATGCTGCGCCAGGGCACCGACAACCGCTTCGGCACCGCGGTCTTCGCACGCTTGGAGGTCTCGGATGCCGGCACGAGCGTGTGCCTGGCCAGCGGAGGGCATCCTCTGCCGCTCGTGATTCGCGCCGACGGGACGGCGCGCGTCGTCGGCGAGCCGGGAACGCTGCTCGGCGTGATGCCCGAGGTCGTCCACGAGAACTACCCGTTCGACCTGGAGCCCGGCGACGCACTGCTGCTGTTCACCGATGGCCTGGTGGAGGCGGGCGCCCCGCAGCGCGTGATGTCGCCGGAGGCGCTCGTCGAGCTCGCCGCCTCGTGCGCGGGGCAGCCCGCCAACGAGATCGCCCGCCGCGTCGAGGAGCACGCGGTGGCCCTGCAGAACGGCGTCACGCGCGACGACCTCGCGCTGCTGGTCGCGGCGGTGCCGGCGCGATGAGCGCCGCGCTCCCGCGCGTGTGCGTCATCGGCGCGGGCTCCTCGGGGATCGCCGGCGCCAAGGGCCTGCACGAGCGGGGGATCCCGTTCGACTGCTATGAGGCCTCCGACCGCGTCGGGGGCAACTGGGTGTTCGGCAATCGCAACGGGATGTCCTCGGCCTACCGCGACCTGCACATCAACACCTCGCGCGAGCGGATGGAGTACTCGGACTTCCCGATGCCCAAGTCGTTTCCCGACTTCCCGCACCACACCCACATCGCCCAGTACTTCGACGACTACGTGGAGCACTTCGGGCTGCGCGAGCACATTCAGTTCGAGACCCGGGTGGAGAACGCCCGGCGCCTTGAGGACGGGCTGTGGGAGGTATCGGTGGCGCCCGCGGACGGGCCGGCGCAGACGCGCCTCTACGACGCCGTCGTCGTGGCCAACGGCCACCACTGGAACCCGCGCTGGCCCGAGCCTGCGTTCCCCGGGGACTTCGACGGCGAGCAGCTCCATGCGCACCACTACGTCGATGCCGACGGCTGGCGGGGCAAGCGCGTCGTGGTGCTGGGGATGGGCAACAGCGCGATGGACATCGCGGTGGAGGCGAGCTACGTCGCCGAGCGCGTGTTCCTGGCGGCCCGGCGCGGCGCGTGGGTGATCCCCAAGTACGTCGGCGGCCTGCCGCTCGACCAGGTCGGGACGCGCGGCAACCGCATCCAGCGCCTGATCTCCAATCCGCGCGTGCCCTGGCGCGTCCAGCAGCGCGCCCTGGAGATGACCTTCCTGCAGAACATCGGCGACATGGAGAACTACGGGCTTCCCAAGCCCGACCACAAGCTCGGCGAGGCCCACCCGACCGTCTCGGGGCGGATCCTCGACCGCATCACCCACGGCAAGATCACGCCCAAGCCGAACATCGCCGCGCTGCAGGGGGACCGGATCGAGTTCGCCGACGGGTCGGTCGAGGAGGCCGACGTGATCGTCTACTGCACGGGCTACAAGGTCACCTTCCCGTTCTTCGACGCGGACTTCATCTCGGCCCCCGACAACGACCTGCCGCTGTTCAGGCGGGTCTTCCATCCCGACGTCGGCGGCGTGTACTTCCTCTCCCTGCTGCAGCCGCTGGGGGCGACCATGCCGATCGCAGAGGCCCAGGGGCGCTGGGTCGCCCGCCACCTGCGCGGGGAGTACCACCTGCCCTCCGATGCCGAGCTCCGCACGGACATCGAGCGCGAGCGCGAGGTGATGTTCAAGCGCTACGTGGCCTCCAAGCGCCACACCATGCAGGTCGACTTCGACCGATACATGTACGAGTTGCAGCGCGAGATCCGTCGCGGCGCCGAACGGGCGCAGGCGGCCGGCAACCGGCTGCCGATCGCGCCGCGGGCGCCCGCGCCTGGCCCGGCGCCGGCCCGCGCGCCGGCGCCGAGCTAGCCCTCGGCCTCGTCCGGCGCGCTGCGCCGCTGCAGCATGTGGCCAGCAGGCGGTCCGCGCACCTACACTCGAATCTACGCATGCCCACCTTCTGCCGGCACAACCGCTTCGTGCAGAACTGCCCGATCTGCACGCCCCCCGAGCGGCCGCAGGCTCGCCCTACCTCGTCACCGTCGTCCTCTTCGCCGCGTCGCCGTTCGGCGGGTGGGGGACGGAGCGGTGGCATGCGCGTCGTCCAGCCTGCGCGCTCGAGCGACGACGGCTACCGCGCGGGCCTGGTTCCGGGGGTCAAGTCCTCGGCCGATGCGGTGCGGCTGGCCGAGGAGCTGGCGTTCTCGGCGGCGCGGCTGGCGGAGCTCGCGGCCGATCCACCGGGGCTGTATGCGGAGGTCGCCGCCGAGCCCGATCGCGAGGAGGCGACCTGGCTGGCCTTCCTGATCGCCTACCTCTCGCCGCTCTCCGAGGTCGAGGGGTCCGACCCCTTCGCGGCCATCCGGGCTGTTCGGACGCCGTGGTCGACCGGCGAGCTACCTGATCTCGGCGAGGTTGCGACCGGCCCGCGCTCGGCCCACGATCCGGCGGGGGGCGATCGCACCCTGGCCGCCTACCGCGCGTGGGGGGCGAGAGCCGGCTCCCAGGAGTACGCCTTCACCGGCGAGCAGTCGTGGCCGCCCGAACGGCGCTTCGCGCGGGTGTTCGAGCGCCTCGCGCTGCCGGGCCTGCACCGGGCCGCGCGCTTTGACCTTCTGACCGCCCTCGGTCGCCTGGGTCTGTACGACCTGCGCGCCGACTCCCTGCACCTGGGCACCGGCGACGCGACCGAGGTCGCCGCCAAGCGCGTGTTCGCGATCGGCGACCGAGCGGTGCTCGAGCACCGCGCGACCGACCTCGCGGGGGCCGCCGGCGTCCCCCTCGACGCCCTCGACCTCGCCTTCGTCAACTGGGCGAGCCCCGGCGACCGCATCACCCTCGGGTCCAGGGCCACGCCCGACGCGGCAATCCGCGACTCGACTCTCGCGGCCCTCGGGGTCACAGCCCCCGCCCGCGTCTAGACCGGGTTTCAGTCGTCGGGGCCGAGCGGGGGCCCGAGGTTTATTTGGCCGTGAGCACTGAAGATTCGCCCCAGCTCCTCGGGTGAGGGTCGCGGCGTATCCGGCGGCGGGAGCGTAGGCGCCGTCGCGGGCACCCCGCCGTCGCGGTACATGCCCTCCAGCCCGGCCGGCGTGCTCAGCACCAGCACGCGAGCGGTGTCGCTGTCCACCCGGAAGGTATGCGGCACGCCCATCGGGAACACGGCGGTTCCCCCGGCTTTCAGCTCGAAGCGCTGGTCAGCGGCCTGGACCGTGAGGCGCCCCTCGACCACGACGAAGCTCTCGTCCTGCGGATGGGTGTGCAACGGCGGTGACGCATGGTGGGGGAAGAGGAACTCGGTGAGGTCGAAGCGGCCTTCCACAGCATTGCCCGGCACCCTGATGACGGCCAGGGTGCCGACGAACCAGAGCCGCTCGCCCTCGCCGGCACCCGACCACGTCGCCGCTGCGCTCGCGTCGCCGGTCATCGAGGCATCGTAATCCCAGCTGGGCGTCGCTCGTGGATCGCCCACTCCGGTGAAGTCTGGGACGCTGGTTGCGGAGCTTGCATTCCGGTCGCGCGCCGCAGTACGGTCGCTCCCGGTGCGCGCGTTCCTGCTCCTCGTCATCGTGGCCGCTGCGGTCGCCCTCGGCGCGCCCGCGACGGCGTCAGCCGCCAAAGACCAGGTCGTGGTGACCGGGTCGGTCGTGGTCGGGCCGCAGCAGACCGCCGGTGACGTCGTGATCCTCGACGGGCCGGTGACCATCCTCGGCCGGGTGAAGGGCAACGTCGTTGCCGTGAACGGCCGCGTGCGGATCCTCGGCGGGACTGTGACCGGCGACGTCGTGAACGTAACGGACCGGACCGTACTCACCGCGGGCGCGCGCGTGGGCGGCGACCTCAATTACGGCGACGAGAAGCCGAGCGTCGCTCGTGGCGCCGTCGTCGGCGGGGAGATCAAGAAGTTCGACGCCGGCGATGCGTTCCCGTTCTCGGGCTTCGCGTTCACGCTGCTCGTCTGGCTGGCGGTGTCGATCTCCTCGCTCATCCTCGGCCTCGTGCTGCTCGCCTTCGCTCCGCGCGCCGCGGATGCCGCGTACTTGGTCTCACAGGAAGCGCTGTGGCCGGCGGTGGGTTGGGGTGTGCTCCTGGTCTTCGGCCTTCCGGTCCTGGCGGTGATAGCGCTGGTGACGCTGGTCGGAATCCCGCTCGGAGTGGGCCTGCTGCTTGCGCTCGTGCCGCTCTACTCGGTCGGCTACGTGACCGGCGCCTGGCTTTTCGGCCGCAGGATCATCAAGCCGCCGACGAGCCGCTTCCTCGCCTTCCTCGTCGGCTGGGGGATCCTGCGCGTGCTGGCGCTCATCCCGGTGCTCGGCGGCCTCGTCTGGCTGGTCGTGACGGTGTTCGGACTCGGGGCGCTGATCGTCGCCGCCTGGCGCGCGCGCCGCCCCCACGAAGCGGCGCCGTCCGCCGCGCCCACCGCCGCCGGCGCCTGAGCGCTCGGCCCGCAGCCGGCGAGGACCGCTGGTGGCGCCGCGTGCCGCGATCGTGCGGGGCGGTGTGCCAAGGCGCGCGCGCCGCAGGGTTCTGCGACGAGTTAAGCGGATCCCACGCGCATAACTCGTCGCAGAACGCCGACCAGGTCGCCGCTCCCTCTCGTCGCCGCCGTGCAGTGCGCGGTCCGCCGGCCGCAACAACGGCTATGCACGATCGTCACCCGGTCTTAGGGGATCCTCGGCGCCGGCACCATCGCGCCACCGTCGTCGCCCGGCCCAGGAGGCCTCGCTCACCCTGGACATCGCCCGCTCCCGGGGCCTCTGGGTCGCGCGAGAGGGCTCCCTTGCCTTCGCTTCCTGAAGAAATCGGGCGCAATTAGCGACCTTTCGACGCGGAGAGGGGCGAGAAGTGGGCCGCCGCGCCCTCGTCATTTCGACCCATGGGTGAGAATCGCTTCTCGAGCGACGCAGGGGCTCGGTGGCCGTCTTCCGGACCCCGTGCGCGCGCACCGGCACCGATGCGATCCAACGCACGCGAGCCCATGGACCCGCGCGAGGTCGTCCTGGGCACAGTCCACAAGAACGCGACGGCCCTCCTAGGCCTCGCCCGACGTCACTCCCTGTGCGCCGACGACGCGCACGATGCCTACCAGCGAGGGATCGAGATCTTCCTGCGTCGCGCCGACACAGTCGAGCCCGAGACCGCGCTCGCGTGGATCCGAACCGTCATCAAACACGAAGCGATCGCGGTCCGGCGGTCGCGGCTCCAACTGGTAGGCGGCGAGGAGGTCGACCTCGATTCGTTCGAGGCCTCGACCGTCCCTTCGCCCGAGGAGCAGGTCGCCAACTTCGAAAGGATCACCGCTTCGGCGGAGGCGCTCCAAAGGCTCAAGCCTCAGGAGGTGCGCGCGCTTTGGCTCAAGGCACAGGGGCTTAGCTACGCGGAGATCGGCGAGCTGACCGGCTGGTCGTACACGAAGGTCAACCGCTGCATCACCGAGGGTCGTCGCGCGTTCATCGAGCGCTATGAACGCATCGAGTCGGGCAAGGAATGCGAGCAATGGGCCCCGGTCCTCTCGGCCATGGCCGACGGGGAGGCGACGGCTGAGCAGCTCCTCGAGGTGAGACCGCACCTCCGCAACTGCCCGGCCTGCCGGGCGACGATCCGCGCCTTTCACGCCACGAGGGATGACATCCAGTCCGTCCTTCCTGTGCCGGCCTTCCTCGCCGCGACGAACGGCGTCGCAGCGAAGGGAAGTGACGTGGCTTCGGCCATCGACGATCGCTTCAGCCATCTCGCAGCGGGCCTGCGCGCGGTCCTCACGACCGTTCGCGACACCCTCACCGGCCTGATGGGCCGCAACCCAACGAGCGGGGAGGCGGCAGGCGCAGCGCTGGTCGGGGGCGGCGGCGTCGCCGCGGGAGGTGCGAAGCTCGCTGCCCTCTGCGTAAGCGTGACGGTTGCTGCCGGAGGTACGTACTGCCTGGACGCCGCGATGCGGCGCGACGGCGATCGCGACGGCACCATCACCGCTGCGCAGGACCGCCGCGTTTTCGCCGGCGCGCGCCTCCGCGCCGGTGACCGCGCCACCGAGCGGCGACAGGGTCAGCAGAACAGGGTGCAGATCGTCCAGCAACGGACCGATGCCGCCGCCCGCCGCCTCGAAGGACAGCGAGCGCGGGAGCGCGCCCAAGCAAAGAGCGCGCAGAGCGCGACTAACCAGGCGCAGTCCGCCCCTACGACCTACCGACCGCCACAGCCCACGCCGACGCGATCTCCCTCACAACCCACCCCGACGGCCGACCAAGAGATCGGTTTCGAGACCGACAGCACCACAACCCCACCATCAACGACCCAGACCCAAGCGCCGAGCGCCAGCACCGGAGGCGACTTCGCAGGAGGCGGATTTGAGAAGTGATCGACATTCCCCACAGCATTCAAAGGAGGAAGGCGTGACAGGGCGCTACAGAACACGCGGTTCACAGGCCAACTCGACAGCATTGCGGCGAGACGTGCGGCTGTCTCAACGGTTGACCCCGGCAGTCCAGCGCGCGCTTGTCCTCGCGTTTGTCTTACTAGGAGTATTCGTGCCTACGGCGGCTCCAAGGTCCTACGACGTGAGCCAATGCCGGCTGCCTGACGGAAAGGCGATCGGTGCTGACGACCTTTCGTTCACGTCGGACGACCCGAACCTAGCTGGATCAGATACCTGCGCTTCCGGCGGCGCGCTGAACGTCGGTGCCTCCGCAAGCCGTACAGAGCAGTACGGCAGTGCGCGCTATCGGTTCGGAGCACCTGTGAATACCATGATCGCGCGAGTCCGTGGTAGTCGGACCTACTCGCTCGGGGGCACGAACGGCTCCAACTTCGCGGTGTACGCGGCGCGGATGTTTGGCGACTCGTATGCGGAGTTCAGTGAGGCGTGTTTCGTCGGAGGCCCGTGCCGAAATGTGGGCAACGGCGGCATGCCAATGGCCGCTGGCAACCTATTTGACCTAAAGATGAATGACTCTACCTTTTCTCTTCAGATCGAGTGCGGGGGTGCAGTCAGCGGGCCCTGCAACTCAACTAACTTGCCGGCAGAGGCCCACCTTTTCCGGGTCCAGTTCAGTCTCGAAGACACCAACGACCCGACAGCCTCCGCTGCGGCCGGGGAGCTCGTGGCTCCTGGGGTGAAGCGGGGGACGTTGGGGGCTACCTACACGGCCGCCGACAGGGGCGGAGGGGTGTATCGGACGCTGATCAAGGTCGATGGGAAGGTCGTGGATGCTGAGGTGGTGGACTCGAATGGTGGAGCCTGTCGGGATCAGGTTCCGGGTAGTGATCCGTATGACGGGTTCGTTCGTGCGGTTCCATG
>JBBQNQ010000043.1:0-25355 GCA_038330095.1 Solirubrobacterales bacterium | reverse complement strand
TGCACGCCGCATGTTGATTCGCGTCGACGTCGAGGACGCTGCAGCCGCCGATCTGTGGTTCTCGCGGCTGATGGGCGACGAGGTCGAGCCTCGCAGGCTTTTCATCGAGCAGAACGCGCTGGACGTCAGAAATCTGGATGTTTAGGGTCGCCTCACGCGCCGCCCGCACGCCCACGCGCGCTGCAAACCGCACGCTCGGCGCGTCCTCAGTCGGGCCCGTAGCCTGCGGCTACGCGCCCTCCCTGCGTCCTTCCGATCGCACGGTTCTCACGCGCGTGAACGCACGCTCGGCACGAGAGGCGACCCATGTCTGATCTGACACCCGAACCACTCGGCGCCGGTCGCATCGAGACGCGCGAGCTCGACCAGGAGGTCCGCACGAGCTTCCTCGATTACGCGATGAGCGTGATCGTCAGCCGCGCGCTGCCCGATGTGCGAGACGGGCTCAAGCCCGTTCACCGCCGTGTGCTCTACGCGATGCACGAGGCGGGGCTGCAACCGAACCGCCCAACGCGCAAGTCCGCGCGCGTCGTCGGCGACGTGATGGGCAACTACCACCCGCACGGCGACTCGGCGATCTACGACGCGCTCGTCCGGCTGGCGCAGGACTTCTCGCTGCGCTACCTGCTGGCCGACGGCCAGGGCAACTACGGCTCGATCGACGACGACCCGCCAGCTGCGATGCGCTACTGCGTCACAGGCGAGACCCGTGTCGCGACTCCCAGCGGCAGCGTTCGGATCGACGAGCTCGCCGCGGGACTCACCCCGGAGTCCGAGCGCGATGTCGAGATGCAGGTCTACGACCGGCTTGGTCGCCCGGTGTCGGCGTCGAGGATCTTCCATTCCGGAAGCCATCCCACGCTGCGCCTGCGCACATCCGAGGGCTACCGGCTGACGGGGACCTCGAACCACCCCCTCCTCTGTCTGGTCGACCTCGGCGGCGTGCCCATGCTGCTGTGGAAGCTCCTGCATGAGATCAAGCCGGGCGATCGGGTCCTGGTCGCGCGGACGCCTCGGCCGACGAGCGGCGAGCTCGCGATGGACGAGCGCGAGCTCGCGCACCTCCTCGGCGCCTGGGTGTCCGAGGGGTGGGTCGGGGAGCGCCGCGCCGGCTTCAACAACGTCGACATCGAGTTTTTCGAGAAGGTGCTCGAGGCCTACGACGCCGTGGTGGGTGGTCCGCGCTATGTCTCGTCGCGAGTCATCCGCTCCGGGAGCGTCTGCCACGAGATCGACGTGCACGACCTCCGGGCGCTGCTCGCGAGCCCGCTCGCGCCGCTCTACGGGCAACGCAGCGCAGGCAAGCGCGTCCCTGAGCGCGTGTGGCGGGGCACGATGGCCTTCAAGCGCGCGTTCCTGCAGGCTCTCTTCACCGGCGACGGATCCTGCTCGCTGCTCCCGCGTCGCACTATCCAGGTCTCCTATTCGTCCCGCAGCGTCGAGCTCGCGCGCGAGGTTCAGCTGCTGCTCCTCGAGTTCGGGGTGGTGTCACGCCTGGTTGGCCCCAGCGCGCGTGGCGAGCACAAGGTCGTGCTGACCAACCGGCGCGACGCCCGGCTGTTCGCCGCGCGCGTGGGCTTCCTCGGGTCCAAGCAGCGCAAGCTGCGCCGGGCCCTTAGCCAGATTCCGCTGACCAGTCGCGCCCCCAGCTCCGACCACGTTCCCTTCGTCGCCTCCTACCTCCGGAAGGAAGGGGGCCGCCGATGGGTCGACTCCGATTGGCTCAACCGCCACAACGTCGATCGCGTCGAGCGGTGGGAGCGGGAGGGGCCGCAGATCCTCGAGCGCGTCCGCACCGACGAGGCCCGCCGCGTCGTCGAGCCACTTGTATCCGGCGACTACTACTACGCGCGAGTCGAGGCTGTCGAGGACGCGGGCGTTCAGCCCGTGTACTCGCTGCGGGTGGACTCGGACGACCACGCGTTCGTCACGGACGGCTTCGTCTCACACAACACCGAGGCGCGGCTCTCGCGGATGGCCACGGAGATGCTCCGCGACCTCGACGCGGACACCGTCGACTTCATCCCGAACTACGACGGCCGCACGCAGGAGCCGCTGGTCCTGCCCAGCCGCTTCCCCAACCTGCTGGTCAACGGCTCGCAGGGCATCGCGGTCGGGATGGCCACGAACATCCCGCCCCACAACCTGCGCGAGGTGGCCGGCGCGGTCACCGCCTACATCGACGACCCGGCCATCGACCTCGAGGGCCTCATGAAGCACGTGAAGGGGCCCGACTTCCCGACGGGCGGAGTGATCCTCGGCATGCAGGGCATCCGCGACGCCTACGCAACCGGGCGCGGGCGCGTGCGAGTGCAGGCGCGCGCGCACATCGAGCCCGTCTCCCACGGCAAGGAGGCGATCATCGTCACCGAGCTGCCGTGGATGGTCAAGAAGGGCGGCGAGGGCGGCCTGATCCAGAAGATCGCCGATCTCGTGCACGACAAGAAGCTCACCGAGATCTCCGACATCAAGGACCTCTCGGACAAGCGCGGCATGCGCATCGTGATCGAGCTCAAGCGCGACCACATCCCCAAGGTCGTTCTCAACAAGCTCTTCAAGCACACGCCGATGCAGACGACCTTCGGCGTGAACATGGTCGCCCTGGTCGACGGCGTGCCCCAGACGCTGTCGCTGCGCGAGGCGATCGGCGCCTACGTCGACCATCAGCGCGAGGTCATCACCCGGCGCACCAAGTACGAGCTGCGCAAGGCCGAGGCGCGCGCCCACATCCTCCAGGGCCTGCTCATCGCGATCGACAACCTCGACGCGGTGATCCAGCTCATCCGTGCCGCGCCCGACCGCGACAGCGCCCGCGTGCAGCTCGTCGAGCGCTTCGACCTCTCGGTCATCCAGGCCAACGCCATCCTCGACCTGCGCCTCTCGCAGCTCACTGCCCTGGAGTCCGCGAAGATCAAGCTCGAGCACGACGACCTCGTCGAGCGCATCCGCGAGCTGCGCGAGATCCTCGGCGACGAGGGGCGGGTGCTCGGGCTGATCAAGGAGGAGCTGTCGGAGATCGTCGCGCGCTTCGGCGACGAGCGCCGGACCGACATCACCCACGCCGAGGGCGAGATCGACATCGAGGACCTGATCGCCGATCAGCAGATGGTCATAACGATCACCAAGAGCGGCTACATCAAGTCGCTGCCGCTGGCCACCTATCGCAAGCAGCGCCGCGGCGGGGTGGGCGTGACCGGGATGGACATGAAGGACGGCGACTACATCGAGCACCTGTTCATCTGCTCGACTCACGACTACCTGCTGTTCTTCACCAACCGCGGCAAGGTCTACCGCCTCAAGGTCTACGAGCTGCCCGAGGCCCAGCGCACCGCCAAGGGCCGCGCGCTGGTCAACCTGCTGCCGCTGCGCGACGGCGAGCGGGTGCAGTCCGTCCTCTCCACACGCGACTTCTCCGAGGCGCCCTACCTCGTCTTCGCGACGCGTTGCGGGACGGTGAAGAAGACGGAGTTCGGCGCCTACAACACGCCGATCAAGGCCGACGGGATCATCGCCATCAACATCCGCGACGACGACGAGCTGGTCGCCGTGCGCCGCGTCTCGGAGGGCGACGAGATCCTCATGGTCTCGCGCGAGGGCATGGCCGTGCGCTTCCGCGAGGACGCCACGCGCGCGATGGGCCGCGACACCTCGGGCGTGCGTGGCATGAACATCTCGGGCAAGGACAACGAGCTGCTCACCATGGACGTCGCCCGCGACGACCAGGAGCTGCTCGTCGTGACCGAGAACGGCTTCGGCAAGCGCACGCCGGTCGACCAGTACCGCAAGACCAGCCGCGGGGCGAAGGGCGTGACGACGATCAAGTTCTCCGAGCGCCGCGGCGGTCTCGCAGCCGCGCTGGTCGTGCGTCCCCACCAGGAGCTCGTCTTCATCTCCGAGAGCGGCATGGTCCAGCGCACGGGTGTGCGCGGCATCCGCCAGACCGGCCGCCCCGCCCAGGGCGTGCGGCTGATGAACGTGCGCGAGGACGACCACGTAAGCGCCGTCGCGCTGGTGGTCGAGTCGGAGGCCGAGACCGGCGCGGCAGTCCTGGAGGACCCCTACCAGCCGGGCTCGGTCAGCGCGGACGGCTCGATAGAGGGCGACCCCGCGGCCGAGGCCGGCGAGCCGTCAGCGGACGGCGAGGTCTAGCGGGCTGGCGGGCTGGCGGCTGGGCTGGGCCGGGCGTCGGCGCTGGGCCGCCATTCGCGTGGACCCACCTCGGCGATCAGGGACCATCAAGCGCGCGCCCCACAACGCACGAAGGGCGCCCCGCAGGGCGCCCTTCGCAAGGTGAGGCTGGCGTGGCCCGCCACCGGCTGCACTGCGCCGGAGGGACTAAGCCCGGCGCCGGTGACGAGGGTGTCGCGGGGTGGATTCCGCTACGCGGGGCCAGCCACCTGCCTAACGGCCGGACACCTCCAGGGTCCCGCAAAGACTGTCACTCAACGTACGGACCACCTCCTTTCTCTGGTGCTCAGTATGTAAGCACACCAGGAGGCCGTCACCGCGCAGATACCCGCTCTGTCGGCCGCCTTGCGCCGTCCGCGCGGCGGGCTGTGCGTCAGGCGGCCTCGGGGAGGTACGCCCGCCACGCGGCCGGGATGGTCGGCGATGCGACGTGGATGAAGATCTGCGGGCTCGGCGTGCGCGGCTTGCGGCGCAGGTGCATGTCGGCGTGGCGCAGGAGCTGGTCGCCCTTGCGCCGGTTGCACGGTGCGCAGGAGGCCACGATGTTGTCCCAGCTCGACGGGCCTCCCTTGGAGCGCGGGACCACGTGATCGACGGTCAGGTTGGTGCGCGAGCCGCAGTACTGGCACTCCCAGCGGTCGCGCGCGAACACCGCACGGCGGGTGATCTTGCGGCGATGGGTGTCGCGCGGGACGCGGACGTAGGCCACGAGCCGGATGACCATCGGCCGAGGCATCGTCAGGTTCTCTGAGCGAAGCTCCCAGGCCCCGCGCTCGACGACCTCGGCCTTCTCCTTGAGCAGCAGCACGGTCGCGCGGCGGACCGTGCAGACGTTGATCGGCTCAAATGTCGCGTTGAGGACGAGCACCCGACCGTTCGCCCACCGCCCATCCGCGGCGGGCCGTTCAGACCCACGCCGCCGGTGCTCGTCGGGCGGCGCGGGCCGTGCTGGTCCTGGTGGTACTTGGGTGGCCATCGGAAACCCGGCGGGAGTGTAGCGGTGGCCCTGGCGCCCTCCGGTCGATGCCGTGCCCTCACGCGGCCGGGTAGGAGCCGAGCACCCGCACGCGCTCGGTCCGGCCGCGCAGGCCCTCCAGCGCATCCCCGACCGGTGGGTCGTCGTCGCGGCCCTCGAGGTCGACGAAGAACATGTAACGCCCGAGGCCCTGCTTGCGTGGGCGCGACTCGATGCGAGTCATGTTCACGCCGCGGAAGGCGAGCTCGGACAGGCAGCCGACGAGCCAGCCCGGAGCCTCGGCCCCGACCCCCCAGAAGACGATCGAGGTCTTCCACGGCCCCTGCCCGACCACCGGCTCCCCCGCGGGCGCAAGCCACGCGAAGCGCGTCTCGTTGTCGGCGACGTCCTCGACGCCGGCGCGCAGCACCTCGCAGTCGTAGAGCTCGGCGGCCAGCCGTGTGCTTAGCGCCGCTGCGGGCTCATCCAGGCCGGCGACGATGCGGACGGCGTCGGCGGTGGAGGCGGCCGAGACGACCTGCGCGCCGCGCAGCCGCGTCCGGATGAAGCGTGCGCACTGGCCGTTCGCGTGCGGATGGGAGTAGACGGTGCGCACCTCCTCGAGCTCGAGATGGGTGCGCGCGATCAGGCAGTGGCGGATGGGATGGACCAGCTCCCCGACGATGGCCACGTCCTCGGTCTCGAAGGCCAGCGCGTCCAGCGTCGCGTTCACCGAGCCTTCGAGCGAGTTCTCCAGCGGGACGAGCGCGCGCTCGACGGCGCCCTCGTGGACGGCCATGACCGTGTCGTAGATCGTCGGCAGCCCGACTAGCTCGTTCTCGCCCTCCTCCCCGGAGGCGACGAGCGCCTCGTGGCTGAAGGTCCCCGCGGGCCCTAGGAAGCCGACGCGCATCGGATGGGGCCTAGGTCTGCCGGCTCTGCGCGACGGCGCCGTCGCTCACCGCGAGGCGCACCGCGTCGGCCTCCTCGGGTGAGAGCTCGAGCTCGCCCTCGCCCTCGTGCACCTGCTTGACGTAGAGGCGGGCCTGGTCGCGGTGGTGGATCGAGGTCAGCACGACGCCGGAGCGCGAGGCGTCCAGCAGCGCGATCGAGGCGGACTGCTGGCCGGACATCTCCCCGTAGGCGTCGTAGCGCACCAGCGCGCGGAAGGCGATCGTGGCATCCAGGCGCGCCTCGGCGGTGTCCATGCGCTGCCCCAGCCCGTCGACCATCCCGCGGACCTGGTCCGCGAGGTCCGCGAAGTCGCGCTCCAGGCCGGCGGCGTGGGCGACTACGTCGGCCTCGCCGTGCTCGCCGAGCACCAGACGCTGGTCGGCGCGGACCCGCCGCAGGCGCAGCGCGGAGACGGCGGCGACCACGAGCGCGGCAAGGGCCAGGGCGCAGGCGGCGAGGGCGACGATCCCGACTGTGCCGGTCAGCTCGTCCACGTCAGGGAGGCTAGATGGTTGGTTCGACGACGACGCGGCCGGGTGCGGCCAGGCCCACTAGCCGCGGGTGAAGATCGCCGGGTACGAGGCGGAGTTGTTGGAGGAGTCCGCCTCGCCGGGCACCGGGGACACAGCGACCTTCACCGTCACCGGCGTGCCGATCGGCGGTGACTGACCGAGGGGGATCGAGGTCGTCGCCTCCGAGCCCGCGGAGGTCGACGGAACGGTCTTCTTGACGGTGATCGGCCGTCCGGCGTCCTGGATCGTCACCTGCACGACCACATTCTTCTCGTCGTTCTCGCCCTGGTTCTGGAAGGTGATGTTGAAGGCGAGGGCCGCGCTGGCGGTGATCCGGTTGGCCGTGCCCTGCTCCAGCGTGGTGCCGCCGACCTGGACCGAGGTGAGGCCGTGCCCGTGAGTGCCCGGTGACGGCTTGCCCGTCGGGGTCGCGGCGCCGCCCGCCGCCCCGCTCAGCTTCGCGGCGACCTTGGTCGGGTCCAGCCACTCCAGCGGGTTGGGGAGGAAGCGGCTGCGGGCGATCGTCTGACCGCCGACGTCGTTGTCGTCCAGGGCCTTCTTGATGCGCGGAGCGACTTCCTGGGAGTAGACGACGTCGGAGGCGAGGAAGGCCTGCATCTGCCCGGTGATCTGGGCGATGGCGGCTCCCGCGCCGCGCTGGCCCTGGGCAGTCGGAAGGCGCTGGGCGATGTTCGCGACGCCGTCACGGCGCAGGCGCAGCACGAGCAGGAAGTTGTTCTGCGCCCCCTCCATGTCGCCGGGGACGTCGAGCCCCTTCGCGCGGGACAGCTCGCGATCGGCCTCGACCTTGAGCTCGTTGACCTGGCTCTGCAGGTCGAGCGGGTTGGCGGCGTTGTTCGTCGCGCCGAGGACCTCGAACAGCGCCTTGCCGACCTGCCCGTCGGACTCCTGCACGATCTCTGACACGTTGCGGTTGTAGGCCTTGAGCGAGCTCTCCTTGCGCGAGGACAGGCAGCCACGCACGCCGAGGACGAGCAGCACGAGCACGAGCACCACGGCGCCGCCGGCCACCGCCCGGCGCACGAGCAGCGCGTTGTCCGCCGACCCGCGCTCGGGCGGCCGGGAAGATGTCGAACGACGGGTCGAGCGAGTGCGCGGCGGGGCCGCGGTACGGCTCCCACCCGGTCCGTCAGGGTCGTCGAAGAACGACAGGTTTCGCTCCTTGTGAAGATCCCTCTGCCCAGTATGTCTGGCGCATCGGCCGTTACCTCTTCGCCGCCGGGAGCAGGGAGCCTTCCCGGCGCGCCGAAAGGCCACAGGCGGTGCGCACCACGGAAACCCTTGCACACCCGGGGGACGGCAACGCGCTCCGCGACGTCGAGGAGGGCTGGGGACCCGGCGACGCGGTTCTCGGGCGCTTCCGCCTGGAGCGGCTGCTGGGCGCCGGCGGCTTCGGCGCCGTGTGGCGCGCGACCGACGAGCGGCTGCACCGGCCGGTGGCGGTCAAGGTGATCGCGCGCTCGGTGACCGCCGGTGCGCGGGCGCGGCGCGAGGCGCTGGCCGCGGCCCGGCTGAACCATCCCGGGATCGTGGCGCTCTACGAGGAGGGCGAGGACGACCGCGCCCTATACCTGGTTTCAGAGCTCGTGGAGGGGCGGACGCTCGCCGACCTCGAGGCCGACGGCGCGCTGTCTGATCGCGCGGTGGTGCGCCTAGGCGCCGGGCTGTGCGAGGCTCTGTCGCACGCTCACCTCAACGGGGTGATCCACCGCGACGTCAAGCCGCAGAACGTGCTGGTTCCCCGGCGCGGCAGCGGGTCTCCAGCGAAGCTCGCCGACTTCGGCGTCGCGCACCTGATGGGCGACGCGCCGTTGACCCGCACGGGCGACGTGCTCGGAACGCTCGCCTACATGGCTCCTGAGCAGGCCAGTGGCCGCCGCCCGGGAGCGCCCGCGGACCTCTACGCGCTCGCGCTGGTGCTCTACGAGGCCCTGGCCGGGGTCAACCCGGTTCGCGCTGGGACCCCCGCCGGAACCGCCCGCCGGGTCGGCCGCCCCCTGCCGCCCCTTCGACGCCTGCGGCGCGACTTGCCCGAGGGGCTGTGCGGTGCGCTCGACCGCGCACTGCGCCCGCGGCCCGCCGAGCGCGGCACCCTCGATGACCTGCGGTCTGCCCTGGAGGCGGCCACGCAGCAGGTGGACGATCACGGCGGGTTGCTGCCGCTCGCCGGCCCGAGGCCCCACGCGGCGCCGGAGATCCCTGCTCGGCTGGTCGCCGGGCTCGCCGGCGGAGGGCTCGCCGCCGCCGCGCTTTCCCTCGCGGGTCCCACTCCGCCGGTCCCTGTCGCGCTCGGCGCGGTGGGCGCCGGGGCGCTCGTCGCCCTGCTGCCGCGGCTGGGCTGGCTGGTCTGCGCCGTGGCCGTCGTGGCATGGGTCGGCGGTTCGCTCACCGGGGAGGCCGTCCTGCTCGCGGCGGCCCTCGCCGCCCCGCCGGTCCTGCTCGCGCGGCGCGGCGCCTGGTGGTCGCTGCCCGCGCTCGCGCCGCTGCTCGCACTCGGCTCGCTTGCCCCCGCGTACTGTGCGCTGGCGGCGCAGGCGCCCGGCCCGCGCGCCCGCGCCGCGCTGAGCGCCGCCGGCTTCTGGTGGCTGGCCATCGCCGAGGCGCTGCTCGGGCGCGACCTGCACCTCGGCCGGGTAGTCGGCGCACCGGCGGGGGCCCGGTCGGCCGCCGACGCGGCGGACGTCCTATGGGGCGTGCTGAGCTCGGGACTGGTGGCGGGCGCGGTGCTGTGGGCGCTCGCCGCCACGCTGCTCCCGTTGCTCACCGCGCGTGGCGGGCTGCTCGCGGCGACGGTCGGTGCCGCCGCCTGGGCTGCTGCGCTGGTGCTCGCCACCGGCGCGCTGGGGCGCGCGCTCGAGGGCGCCGTTGCGCTCCCGGACCCGCGTGGCACGCTCGCGGGTGCGGTGGCCGGAGCGGCCCTCGCAGTCGCTTCGCGGGCGCTGCGCGACGGGCCCGCGACCGCACGGACCCCGTAGCATCACCATGCCCGTCGGGGGCCGAACACCGTGCTCAAGAACATCGAGAACAAGATCGCCGGCCTGGTGGAGGGAACCTTCAGCCGCGCCTTCAAGTCGGAGGTCCGGCCGGTCGAGATCGCCCGCAAGCTGGCGCGCGAGATGGAGGAGAACAAGACGTTCTCGGTCTCGCGGGTGTACGTGCCGAACGACTACGCCGTCTACCTCTCGCCTGACGACCACGAGCGCTTCGCGGACTATGAGGGCGCGCTGGCCGATGAGCTCTCGGGCTACCTGCTCGAGCACGCTCGGCGCGAGCGGCTCGCGCTCCTCTCGCGCCCGACCGTGGAGTTCCGTACCGACGATCGCCTGCGCCTCGGGGAGTTCGGCATCCAGGCGCGTACCGTTCAGGATCCCGAGGAGCGCGCCCCGGCACGCAGCGGGCCGGCCGCTGGCGGCGACTTCGGTCACACCCAGATCTACAGCGCCTCCGAGCGCCTGGAGGAGCCGCTGGAGCAGCGCCGCAGCGCACCGGGAACCGCGCTGCTGCTGCTCGACGGACGGCGCATGATCCTCGAGGGCGAGAAGATGGTGGTGGGCCGCAGCCGCGACTGCGACGTCGTGGTGGAGGACCCCAACGTCTCGCGCCGCCACGCCGAGGTCGACCGCACTCCCGGCGGCTGGGCCATCCATGACCTGGGCTCGACGAACGGCGTGGTCGTCAACGGCCGGCGCGTCAACGGCACGCGCGAGCTGAGCTCGGGCGACCGCATCGAGCTGGGCACGTCGGAGCTCGTCTACCAGACGGAGTAAGACGAACTCGTGGAGCTGGATCCCATCTCGGTCATCCTCAAGTTCGGCTTCCTCGCCGTGCTGTACCTCTTCCTGCTGTGGGTGGCACGCAGCGCGCTGCGCGACCTGCGCTCCTCCACCGACATGGTCGCGGCCGCGCCGGCCGACGCGACCGCGATGCACTCCGCCGCCGCCGGCCTGGCCGACGAGTCGCCCACCGATCACGACCCGCGCCTGCACGTCGAGCGGGCCGCCGGCCTGCAGGACGGCTCGGAGTACGACCTCGACGAGGACCTGCTCCTCGGCCGCGGCTCACAGGTCGACATCCAGCTCCAGGATCCCTTCGCCTCGTCTCGCCATGCGCGGATCGTGCGCCAGGGCGGCCTCGCGGTCATCGAGGATCTCGGGTCCACGAACGGGACCCTGCTCAACGGCGAGCCCCTGCGCGGCCCGCAGCCGCTGCACGTGGGCGACCGCATTCGCATCGGCGACAGCGAGTTCTCCTACGTAGAGTGACGCCGGTGCTCAGGATCGTCCAGAGCTTCAAGCACACTGACACCGGCCGCCAGCGCAAGGCCAACGAGGACAACCTCCTCGTCCGCGAGCCGCTTTTCGTTGTCGCCGACGGGATGGGCGGCGCGCGCGCCGGCGAGGTCGCCTCCCAGACGGCCGTCGACGCCTTCGAGCCCGGCCTGCCTCAGGGCGGCAGCGCGGAGGAGCGCCTCGCCGAGGTCATCGGCGGCGCCAACGAGCGCATCCACGAGATGGCCCAGTCCGACGAGCAGCTCGCGGGAATGGGTACGACCGTCACCGCGGCGTGGGTCGGCGACCACGACGTCTCCATCGCCCATGTGGGCGACAGCCGCGCCTACCTCCTGCGCGACGGCAAGCTCCATCTCCTCACCCAGGACCACTCGCTGGTCAACGAGCTGGTCATCCGCGGCAAGCTGACCGAGGAGCAGGCCGCCGAGCATCCCCAGCGCTCGATCATCACCCGCGCGCTCGGCCCGGAGGCCTCGGTGGAGGTCGACACCCAGAGCCGGCGCGCCCGCGACGGCGACGTCTTCCTCCTGTGCAGCGACGGGCTGACGTCGATGATCGGCGACGCGGCCATGGAGGACATCCTGCTGCGCAGCTCCTCGCTCGACGAGGCCGGCCGCGCACTCGTCCAGGCTGCAAACGAGGCGGGCGGCCGCGACAACATCACCGTCGTCCTGTTCCGGGTTGGCGAGGATGCAGGCGCGGACGGTGAGCAACCCACCCAGGTCGCCCAGCTGCAGGCCGATGAGGTCCGCGCCGCCGCCGCCTCGGCACAGGCGACCCGCCCGAGCACCGTCGGGTCCGCCCCGGTCACGCAACCCCCACCGCGCCGTACCGCCCCTTTGCCTCGCCGGCCCGGCGGGCGCTCCGCGCGCCGCCGCCGCCTCGGCAGCCTGGCCTTCGGCCTGCTCTTCCTCGGGCTGGTGGCGCTGCTGGTCGCCGGGACATTCCTCTACGCCCGCTCGCACTACTTCATCGGCGTGGACGGGCAGGGCTTCGTGACGGTCTACCGCGGGCTTGACGCGGCGCCGCTCGGCGTGGACCTCAACAGCGTCGAGTGCTCGACGTCGGTGCTCGCCGACCAGGTGCCCAAGGCCAACCGTGGCGCGCTCGACCGCCGCTCCCGAACCGATCGCGATGAGGCGATCGCCGTAGTGAGGACGCTGTACCGCAAGCAGCTCGCACTGGGGCCGGGCAAGCCCACGCCCGACCCCTGCGCGGGGTGAGTCGTGGACGGCGCACCCGCAAGCCGATCCTCATCGCGGTCGGTGTCGTCGTCGTGTTCCTGCTCGTGTGCACGTGGACGGCCACCCGCGCCGTGTTCTTCGTCGGCACGGACAAAGAGGGCTTCGTGACCGTGTACAACGGCGTGCCCTACGACCTTCCCGGCGGCGTGACGCTCTACAGCCAGCGCTACACCTCGGGCCTGCCCGCGGCGTCGCTCAGCTCCGGCGAGCGCGAGCTGGTCACCGCGCACGCCTGGCGCTCGCAGGACGAAGCGCTCGCGGTCGTGCGTCGCCTGGAGCGCGCGACGCGCGGGCCGCTGAGCTCGCGATGAGCGCCCGCAACCGCGAGCTGGTCGCGCTCGTCCCCTCCTCGCTGCTGGTGACGGCCGGCTTCGCCGCCGTGTTCATCCAGCAGCAGGACCAGCTCTCCAACCTGTCGCTGACCTACGGGGCGATCTTCCTCGGCCTGTGCGTAGCCACGCACGTGGTCATCCGCATCACGCTGCCCAACGCCGATCCCTACCTGTTTCCGCTCGTAGCGCTGCTGGCGTGCTTCGGCCTGGTCGTCATCTACCGGCTCGACGAGACCCTCGCCCGCGAGCAGGCGCAGTGGTTCGTGGTGGGCCTGGCCGCCTTCTGCGCGACGATCGTCCTCTTCCGCGACTACCGCCGCCTCGAGCGCTACCGCTACACGATCGCGGCGGGCTCGATCTTCCTTCTGTTCCTGCCGCGCGTCCCGGTCATCGGGGGCCAGGTCAACGGTGCGTTCCTGGCCATCAGCATTGGGCCGATCTCCTTCCAGCCCGCCGAGCTGGCCAAGATCGGCATCATCATCTTCCTCGCCAGCTACCTGCGCGACACCCGCCAGGTGCTGGTGCAGGGCGCCCGGCGCATCGCCGGGGTGACCATCCCCCCGCTCAAGCACTTCGGGCCGCTCGTCGGGGTGTGGGGGGCGGCGATGCTGATGCTCGTCTTCATCCAGGACCTCGGCTCTTCGCTGATGTTCTTCGGCGGCTTCCTCGCGGTCCTGTACATCGCGACCAACCGGCTGTCCTTCGTGGTGATCGGACTGCTGCTCTTCGCCGTCGGGGCGTGGTTCTTCGCCCACACCGTCGGACACGTGCAGGACCGCGTCGACATCTGGCTGGATCCCTTCATGGGCAACCGCCCCGAGCACTCGGGATATCAGATCGTCCAGGGCCTCTTCGCCCAGGCCGACGGCGGGATCTTCGGGACGGGCTTCGGCCAGGCGGTCATCGAGCTGCCCTCCAATCCGAGCATCAAGATCATCCCCGCGGCGCACACGGACCTTATCTACGCGGTGATCGTCAACGAGCTCGGGCTGGCCGGAGCGTGCGCGCTGCTGCTCACCTACCTGTTCATCGTGGAGCGCGGCTTCAAGATCGCCATGCTCGCGCGCGACTCGTTCTCGACGCTGCTCGCCGCCGGCCTGACCTCGGTGCTGGCGCTGCAGGTCTTCGTGATCGTCGGCGGGGTCACGCGCGTCATACCCCTGACCGGCGTGACCCTGCCCTTCGTCTCCTACGGCGGCTCCTCGATCGTGGCCAACTTCATCCTGCTCGCGCTGCTGCTGCTCGTCTCCGACCGCGCCCGCCGCCCGGCATGAGCCGACCGATCACCCGCCTCTTCCTCGTCTTCGCCGTGCTGTTCGCGGTGCTCGTGGGCTTCACGTCCTACTGGTCGGTGTTCGACGCCGAGAGCCTCAACCACAATCCCAAGAACGCCCGCTCGGTCATCCAGGAGGCGCGTGTGAAGCGCGGGACGATCCGCGCCGGCGATGGCACGGTGCTCGCCCGCAGCGTGCCGGCCGGCGGCAAGACCTTCCGGCGCACCTACCCGCAGCCCACGCTCTTCCCGCACGAGGTCGGCTACTCCTTCCTCACGCGCGGCCGCGCCGGCCTGGAGCAGTACTACAACGACGACCTCGCGGGTCGGAAGGGGGAGTTCAGCTCGATCATCAACCAGCTCGAGGGCCGCCGCCAGCAGGGCGACGACCTGCGCACGACGCTCGACCCCAAGGCCCAGCGCGTCGCCGAGAACGCGCTGGCCGGCCGGGCCGGCTCCGTCGTGGCGCTCGAGCCGAGCACCGGCGCCGTGAAGGTCATGGTCAGCGTGCCGGGCTATGACCCCAACGACGTGGACAACACGCGGCGCTTCAAGGCGCTGACCTCCACGCCCGGCCGGCCGCTGATCAACCGGTCGATCGCCTCGACCTATCCGCCCGGCTCGACGTTCAAGGTGGTCACCGCCGCCGCGGCGCTGGACTCCGGCAAGTTCACTCCGCAGTCGACGGTCGACGGCTCCAACGGGAAGGTGTTCGGTGGGGTTCCGCTGAACAACTTCGGTGGCGAGGACTTCGGGCCAGTGGACCTCACCTTCGCGCTCACGAACTCGATCAACACGGTCTGGGCTCAGGTCGGGACGACGCTTGGAAAGAAGACCATGGCGACCTACATGAAGCGCTTCGGCTTCTACAAGGATCCGCCGATCGACCTGCCGCGCGGCGAGCGCCTGGCCAGCGGCGAGTACGGCACGAACGGGAAGTTGCTCGATCCCGAGTCCGACAAGATCGACGTCGCCCGCATGGCCATCGGGCAGGACAAGCTCTCGGTCACTCCGCTGCAGATGGCTATCGTCGCGGCGACGGTCGCCAACGGCGGCGTGCTGGTCAAGCCCCACATCGGCGACCGCTTCCTGGACTCCGACGGGCGCACGAGCAAGAAGATCACCGGCCGCTCGGGAGGGCGGGTGATGAGCAAGGAGTCCGCCGACCAGCTCGGCCAGATGATGGCCAACGTGGTGCGCGAGGGCACCGGGACGGCGGCCGCCCTCGAGGGGGTCAACGTGGCGGGCAAGACCGGCACCGCCGAGATCAACCCGGCGACGGGGGTCAATCAGCCGTGGTTCATCGCCTTCGCGCCGGTCGACAATCCCAAGATCGCGATCGCCGTCACCGTGGAGCGCTCTGACGGCACGGGCGGCGAAGTGGCCGGGCCGATCGCCAAGCAGGTGCTGGAGGCGCTGCTGTGACCGTCGGCGGAGGCCCGCGAGGGCTCAGGGGCGGCGAGCTGCTCGACGGCCGCTACCGCGTGATAGAGCGCCTGGGCTCGGGCGGGATGGCCGACGTCTGGGCAGCCGAGGACCAGCAGCTGGGCCGCCGCGTCGCCCTCAAGCTCCTGCACCGCCGCTTCGCCGAGGACCCAGAGTTCGTCGAGCGCTTCAAGCGCGAGGCGTCCGCGGCGGCCGGGCTGCAGCACCCCAACGTGGTCGGGGTCTATGACCGCAGCGAGTGGGACGGGACCTACTACATCGCGATGGAGTACCTCGAGGGCTCCACGCTCAAGCGAATCGTGCAGGACAACGCGCCGCTCGATCCCGTGTGGGCCATCGACATCTGCACCCAGGTCCTGCGCGCGGCGCGCTTCGCCCACCGCCGAGGGATCGTGCACCGCGACATCAAGCCCCACAACGTGATCGTCGACGAGGAGGGCCGCGCGAAGGTCACGGACTTCGGGATCGCGCGCGCCGGCGCGTCGGACATGACGGAGACCGGCTCGATCATGGGGACCGCCCAGTACCTCTCGCCCGAGCAGGCGCAGGGCCACGCGGTCAGCGCTCAGTCCGATCTCTACTCCGTCGGCATCCTGCTCTACGAGATGCTGAGCGGGCGCCTGCCCTTCGAGGCCGACAGCCCGGTGACCATCGCGCTCAAGCACGTCTCCGAGCAGCCCGTGCCGCCGTCGAGCTACGCCGAGGTGCCACCCGACCTCGAGGCGGTGGTCATGTGCGCGCTGGAGAAGGACCCCGCTCGTCGCTTCGCCGACGCCGACGCCTTCATCGCGGCACTGGAGGTCGTGCGGGAACGGATCGTGAGCGGGGCGTCGTCCGGCGACGCAACGGCTGCCTTCGGCGCGGTGCCCCCGGTCGCGCCCGACGAGGCTGCGCAGGACCTGGTCGAGGACCCCGACCGCCGCACGTGGCCGTGGATCCTCGCCGTGGCGCTCGTCGTGCTGGTGGCGGCTGCCGCCCTGGTCTTCGCCCTCACCCGCCCGGGCAAGCGCGTCGAGGTCCCGAACGTCACCGGGATCCAACTCAAGGCCGCGGTGGCGAGCCTGCAGAACCGCGGGTTCAAGGTGAACCCCCAGCGCGTGCAGGACGACAAGGCCCCCCGGGACCGCGTCCTGCGCCAGGACCCCCAGCCCAAGCAGCGCGTCAAGGAGGGCTCGACCGTGACGCTGACGGTCTCCGCCGGGCCCGGCACCGCGACGGTGCCCGACGTGTCGAACAAGCCGCGTGACGAGGCGAAGGCGCTGCTCAAGGACCAGGGCTTCAGGGTGCGCTTCGACCAAGAGGCCTCGGACAGCGTGCCGGCGGGCAACGCGATCCGCTCGGTCCCCGCCCCCGGCGCCTCGGCCGAGAAGGGGTCTCGGGTGACGGTCTTCCTCTCGGCGGGGCCGACCCAGGTCACCGTCCCGGGCGTGATCGGCAAGAACAAGGACTCCGCGGTCTCACAGATCGAGGGCGTCGGCCTGCGGGTCGACATCACGACGAAGGAGACATCCGCCGCCTCGGCCGACTCCGTGCTCGCGCAGAATCCCCAGGAGGGAGCGCTGGTCGCGAAGGGCTCGACGGTGACCATCACGGTTGCCAAGGCGATCCCGACCACCACGGTGCCCGACGTCGGCGGCTCAACCAAGAGCAAGGCCAAGGCGGCGCTGCGCGGGGCCGGCCTGAAGGTCACCGCCGACACGGTCGAGGTGCAGGACCAGGGACAGGACGGCCTCGTGCAGGACCAGAGCCCGGGAGCGGGGCGCCAGGTTGATCGCGGCTCGACGGTGACCATCACGGTGGGAACCTTCAAGGCTCCCGACACGACGACGACCGACTCCGGCGGGACCTCGACGCCGCCGCAGGACTAGACCCCGTGCGGGTCGCCGTCCTGTCGGGTGGCCGCTCTTCCGAGCACGACGTCTCGCTGGCCTCCGGCGCCTCGGTGCGCGAGGGCCTGGAGTCCGGTGGTCACGAGGTGGTCGCGGTGCACATCGCACGTGACGGGACGTGGCACTGCGAGGGCGAGGAGCTCTCGGTTGTCCCCGGTCGCGGGCTGCTGGACACGGAGGTCGTCTTCCCCGTGCTCCACGGCCCCTTCGGCGAGGACGGCACGGTCCAGGGGCTGCTCGAGTGCCTGGACGTCGCCTACGTGGGAGCCGGCGTGCTGGCGTCCGCGGTGTGCATGGACAAGCTGGTCTTCAAGGACCTGATGGACGCCGCCGACCTGCCGCAGGTGCGCTACGCGGGCGTCACCGACGAGCGCTGGCGAAGCGATCGGGGCGCGGTCGAGGGTGCCGTCGGCGCCCTCGGGCTGCCCGTGTTCGTCAAGCCGGCGTCGCTTGGCTCCTCGGTCGGGATCGTCAAGGTGGAGAGCGAGGCGCAGGTCGCGCCGGCGCTCGAGCAGGCCTTCGGGCACGAGGGGCGGGTGATCGTCGAGGCGGCGGCCGCCGGCCTCGAGGTCGAGTGCTCGGTGCTTGGGCACCCCACTTCACCCGAGGCCTCCGAGCCCGGCGAGATCGTCCTGCGGCGGGGCCAGGGGTGGTACGACTTCGAGGCCAAGTACGAGGAGGGCGGAATGGAGCTCGTCGTCCCCGCCCGCATATCGGCGACGGCGCGCGAGACGGTGCGTGCGCTTGCCCGCGACGCGTTCACCCGCGCCGGCGTCTGCGGGATGGCGCGCGTCGACTTCTTCGTCGAGGGCGACGACGTGCTGGTCAACGAGCTCAACACCATCCCGGGGTTCACCCGGACCAGCGTGTTCGGGAAGCTGTGGGAGGCCTCGGGTGTCGGCTACGTGGCGCTTCTCGACCGCCTCGCCACTATCGCGGTCGAGCGCCACGCGGCGCAGCGCGCGTACCGGTTCTGAGCGACCGGCCGCTCAGCTCCCCTTCGCCTTGTAGAGGTAGACCTCGGAGATCGTCGCGTCCTGCTTGCCGGGCGGAAGGGCGGTGATCCAGATCAGGTAGTAGCGAAACCTCCGGCCGGCGGGATCGAGGGTGACGCGGACCTTCTCGCGGTCGATCTGCTGGACCGGGGAGAGCGGCCTCCAGGCCGGGTCGGGCCACGCAGCCGGGACCCTGTCGGCGGCGCCGAAGATCTGGGCGGTCCAGCCCGGCGTCGTCGTCCTGATGGTCAGCGCGCGGGCCGCGAACGCAGGCTGCGCGTCGATGTAGAGGCCGACTCCCGGCTTGTCGGAGCCCACCTTGGTCAGCGCGCCGTTCTGGTAGGTCTCGGTGCTCCACGCCGTGGCCTTGTCGCGGTCGACTGCGGAGGCGGTCTCGAACTCGTGCTCGCTCTGGTCGGCGCTCAGGGGGTCATAGGAACGTGCGGCATCCGCGCGCAGGGAAACCGGCTCGAGGCCCGCGGCCGCCCGCGGCGCTCCCTGCGTGCCGGTTCCCCGTTGGGTGTTGTCCGCTCCCAGGACCGCGATCGCCGCGCCGATCAGCGCAGCGACCACGAGCGCCGCCACGATCCACCAGGGGTGGCGCCGGCGAAGCGGGATGCGACGCTGGGCGCTCGCCGGGAGGGTGCGCAGCACGCTCGTCGCCTCCTGGCTGACGTGGGCTGAGCGGGCGGTCTCGAGCGCGAGGGCGTCCTCGAGGTCGCTGACGAGCTCGGTGTCGTTCGCGAAGCGCTGGGTGAGCTCCTTTGCCGTCGCCCGGTCCAGCACGGCCGCGAGGGTGGCCGAGACCGCCGGTCGCAGCGCCTGGACGTCGGGCATGGGCTCGCGCACGTGCTTCATGGCGACCGCGATCTGGTTCTCGCCCTTGAACGGAACGTCGCCGGTCAGCATCTCGAAGAGCACGATGCCCAGCGAGTAGAGGTCCGACTGCCCGTCGACCTGGTGACCGAGAGCCTGCTCGGGGGACACGTAGTCCGTCGTCCCGAGGACGCGGCCGTCGGCGGTGAGCCCCTGCTCGTCGAGCGTCCGCGCGATCCCGAAGTCGGTGATCTTCGCCGAGCCCTCCTCGTCGAGGAGGACGTTCTGGGGCTTGACGTCACGGTGCACGATGTTGCGCACGTGGGCGTAGCCGAGCGCGCGAGCGATCTCGATCGCGTAGGCGACGGCCTCGTCGACCGGCAGCGGGCCCTCACGCCGGATGCGCTCCTTCAGCGTCTCCCCGTCGACGTACTCGAAGACGATGTAGGGCCGACCATCCTCCTCCCCGGCGTCGATCACCGTGACGATGTACGGGTGCGACAGCTGGGCGACGGCGCGCGCCTCGCGCCGGAAGCGCACGAGCTGGTCGGGGTCGTCGGCGATCTGGCGGTGCATGAGCTTGATCGCGACCTGGCGCTCGAGGGTCTGGTCGAAGGCTCGGTAGACCGTCGACATGCCGCCCGTCCCGACCTGGGCGTCCAGGCGGTAGCGGTTGCTCAGCAGCATGCCGTCGAGCGTGCTCATGCTCTGGTCCCTATTTTGCGCTCGTGGCCGACGTCCATGCGTCCTACTTCACCGATCCACTGTGCCCGTGGTCCTGGGCAATGGAGCCTGCTTTCCGAGTATTTGACAGGGAGTTTGGCGGACGCATCACCCGGACCCTCGTCATGGGGGGGCTGGAGCGTGAGGCGAGCGCGGATCCTGGGCGGGTGTTTGAGTGGCTGGACGCCGGCGAGCGCAGCGGGATGCCGGTCGACCCGCGCCTGTGGGCGGAGGGGCCTCCGCGCAGCTCGTTCCCCGCATGTATGGCCGTCAAGGCGGCCGGCGAGCAGGGGCTCGACGGACCGTACCTGCGGCGGGTGCGCGAAGGCCTGCTCGCGCACCGGCGCAAGCTCGATTCCGCCGAGGCACTGGTCGAGGAGGCGCGCGGGGTGCCCGGGATGGACATCGAGCGCTTTCGGATCGACCTCGGCTCCAACTGGATCGTCGAGCGCTTCAGCGCAGATCTCGACCGCGCCGCGCAGGCGCGTGTACGGGCCGGCGCGGCCCTGCGCTCCCCGGCCAGCGATCCCGGCATGGGACGTGTGCCCCTCCCGACGATCGAGCTGTGCGGCGAGGACGGCGAGACCCACGGGGTCTACGGCTTCGCCGGGGTCGAGGACCTGCGCGCGGCCGCTCGGGCGGCGGGTGCCGAGCCCGTGAACGAGCCGCCGCTCGGCGTCGAGGAGGCGCTGCGCCAACTGGGGGTGCTCGCCGTGGCCGAGGTTGCCGCCGTGTGCGACCTGCCGGGCCCGCGGGCCCCCGCCGAGCTCTGGCGCCTGGCACTCGAGTGGCGGGTGCGTGCCGAGCGCTCGCTCACCGGGGAGCTGTGGTCGGCCGCCGCCTGAGCCTTTAGGGTCGCGCGCCATGCGATCGCGAACCCTCATTCCCCTCGCGGCCGCGGTCGCGCTCGCCCTCGTGCCCGTCGCCTCGGCAGCGACCCCGGACCCCAACCTCATCCGGCTGGGCCGTGGCATGGCGGGCATCAGCCTCGCCGACACGCAGGCCGAGGTGAAGGCCGTCCTTGGCCAGCCCGCGAAGACCAGGACGGGCTCCAACGACTTCGGGACCTACACCGAGCTGCGCTACAAGGGCAAGCTGCGGGTCACCTTCCAGGGCAACGAGAACGTCAGCGCGATCAGCACCGCGGGAGAGGGGCAGCAGACCAAGCAGGGCATCCACGTCGGCTCGAGCGAGACCCGGCTGCGTCAGAAGATCGCAGGGCTGAAGTGCGAGACGGTAGGCGGCAGGCGCTCGTGCACGCGCGGCAAGCTGCTGGCCGGCCGCCGCGTGACCGTCTTCTTCATCAACGCCTCCACGGGCCGCGTCACTCGCATCACCGTCGCCTTCGTGATCGACTGATCGATGGTTACCTCAGTGTGCCCTCAACTCTCGACGGGCAAGGTGGCGCATTCCGAGCGGTATCCCCCTTTCCGCGACAACCTTTTCTCGGCTACGGATACGGGTGCTTCCTTCGATCGCGCAGAACGACGGCGGCATGCGGCAGTCCCATGGTGCTTCGATACGGGCTGGTCGCCTTTCCGCGTGGGTAGCCCCGACGGGCCGAGATGCGTTTCACCGCAGGTTTGCTCGCCTCGGGCCTTCGGGAGCCGGTGTCGTGATGGCGCGACTGCTCGATGCGGCGTTCATACGGACGTAGGATCGAGCGACTGTTCGCGCGTCCATAGCGGGGCAGTCGCGCCGGTGCGCAGCGCTGGCAGTACGGGTAGGCGTCGCCCTCGCCGTCGCGCCGGACGATTCCCATCTCAAGGACCGTTCGTCCTCGCGCAAGCCATCGACGTAGAGCCTCAGCGCCTCGCGCGCGTTCTCGGTGGCCTCTTCGAGGCTGTCGCCCTGCGTGTGGAGCCCCGGCAGTTCGGGCGCGTAGACGTGGTAGCCGCCCTCATCCTGCGGTTCGAATACGAACTCCACCTCGCGCGCAGACCTTCATGCCCGAGAGAGGGTATCCGTCGCCACCCCGATACGTCCTATTCAGGGCATTCTCGGACGTGTCGATGGGGCGTGACAAGCTGCCGTGGGTGACGTCGAGCATGTTCAGCGGTGGGCGCAGGGAGCGCGTCGCGGTGCTGGATGTCGATCCTGATCTTGCGAGTCGGCTGAACGCTGCTCGTCGTGCGCATGCCGAGCGGATGAGTGTGGCGATCGTGCTCAGGCGCGAGGCGGGGGTATGGCGCGCCAAGGAGGACGCTGCGTATGGACGCGACGGTCTGGGTTTGCTCGTGGTGGAAGGCATGCTGGTGCGGCGGGTTGGGCTGGAGGGGCGGTTTGGCGCGGAGTTGCTGAGCGTCGGCGATGTGTTGCAGCCCTCCGAGCACGATGGCGAGGAGGTCACGCTGCCATTTGAGGCCGCCTGGCGGGTGTTGGCGCCGTTGCGCCTGGCGGTCCTTGACCTGGACTGGATGGCCCGCATGGCGCCGTTCCCCGAGGTGACGGCGGAGCTCACGAGGCGGGTGATGGTGCGGTCGCGACGGTTGGCGTCGATGCTGGCGATCGCGCAGCATCACCGGCTCGAGGACCGTTTGCGATTGCTCTTCTGGGAGCTCGCAGACCGCTACGGACGCGTCGGCCCCGACGGCGTGCGGCTCGACGTGGGCCTGACGCACGAGCTGATCAGCCATCTCGTCGGCGCGCACCGCCCGTCGGTGTCGGCCGCGGTCACTCGGCTCGAGCACGGCGGATATATCCGGCGCCGCGAGCGCGGCTGGCTGCTGCTCGGCCCCCCGCCCGGCCTCGGAGAGATCATCGGCGACGGCTCCCGCGAAGGGCAGCCCCCGCTGTCCTGACTCGTTGAACCACCCTCGGCGGCCAGTTGGCGTGTGCGGCCGGTGCCTGGGCGCCTCTAACCGGGGCGGCTATGTCCTGGGGCTCTTGGCCCGCAGGCCGCGCCCGGGCCAGGCACTGCATTCGCCCACGAGCGCGATCAGCGCGGGCACGAGCAGCGTGCGCACGATGAACGCGTCGAGCAGGGCGCCGACCGCCATGCAGACAGCGAGCTCGCGGAACGCCTGGATCGGGACGATGGCCAGGAGCGCGAAGGAGAGTCCAAGCACGATCCCGCCGCGCGGACGGAGCGTCCCTCGGCTTCCTGCCAGATGCGCCCGACGGGGAAGACGTTGTAGTTCGAGCCCAGCGAGATCAGCAGCACGGCCGCGGCGATCGGCACGTCGTACGTGATCCCGGCGGTGACGGCGGTGGTTGGTCGGGCGTGGCGCTGGGCGGGTGGGCCAGAACAGCCAGCCGCCGGCCAGGCTGAGCACGCCGGGGATGAACGGGCACTACGGCGAGCGCGATCAGAACCGCCATCGCGATGCCCGGCTCGAAGGCCTGGAGGAAGCCGACCCGGGCGACGAGCAGCGAGGCGCTGCCGAGCACGACGGTCAGCCCGGCGGTGGCGATGATGGGACGCAACGAGGCGACTAGCCCCTCCCTCCGACGGCCGCGGTGGCGCGCCGTCACCCGGCATACAGGCGCCCACGACCGAGTGGCGGCGAGCGCGTGTTCCTCTCGAGACCGCTCGCCCCGGGTCGGGCCTCTGGCGGTGCACCGGTGAGCGGCGTCTACCCGGTCAGCTGGGCGAACCGGGTGCGCAGCCGTGTCGGGGCTCGCGTAGCGCCGTGAGGGCGTCTGTGGCCTCCCGGTGGCCGAGCCCCAGCAGCATGAGCGACAGCGCGGCGGAGCCGAGGCAGAGCGCGCACCAGGCGCCGACCACGGCGGGCTGGATGATGATCAGGGCGAGGCTCGTGATTCCCCCGGCGGTGAGCACGAGCCCGAGCAACAGCCGCCCGCGGCGCGCGAGCAGCAGCGCGACTTCGGTGGCGTAGGCCAGCACGCCGGCGAGGGCATCGGGCACGGGCTGGGTGAGCTCGAGCACTGCGCGGGTGCTGTGAGCACCGAAGAGGGGATCCCACGCGCTGGCCAGCGGGCCGAGCTGGACCAGCGTGAGGTAGCCGGCGACGAGCAGCCCGGTGACGGCCAGCGTGAGCATCAGGCTCCGGTTGCTCACGTTCGTCGTCTCATGCCGCCGCAGGGTTGTCAGTGGTCGGTGTGGTCCGCGCCCGCGCTGAAGCGCCCGATGTGTGTCTTGTTGGGAACATCATCGGGCGATGTCTACCGCGATCGGCCAAGGTCCAGCCGCGAGCCGGTATTGCGGCATACCGGCTCACTGCCGGGCGAGAGAACACGAGTTCCGATCCGCCGCAAGCCGCGCCAATCGTCATCTGGCATACCAGGGGTCGCCGGCCCGGACGGTGCGCGGGGAAGACTAGGACCACACGGCCTCGATTGCTGCCCCCGGATCCGGTGTGCACCGTCAAGGCGCCTCGCTGAATCGGGTGCTCGGGGCGTCGCGTGGCCCCTGACGTCGCGATGAAAGGACCTTTGATGGCCAAGACGGTGGCGGACTTCTTGCTCGAGCGCCTCTTCAGCTGGGGAGTGCGCCGGATCTACGGCTACCCCGGTGACGGCATCAACGGGCTGCTGGGTGCGCTGAACCGGGCCGGCGATCGCTTCGAGTTCGTGCAGGCGCGCCATGAGGAGATGGCGGCGTTCATGGCCTGCGGGCACGCGAAGTTCAGCGGCGAGGTCGGGGTGTGCATGGCGACCTCGGGCCCCGGGGCGGTGCATTTGCTCAACGGCCTGTATGACGCCAAGCTCGATCATCAGCCGGTGGTGGCGATCGTCGGCCAGCAGGCGCGTGCGGGGCTGGGCGGCAACTATCAGCAGGAGATCGACCTCACGACGCTGTTCAAGGACGTCTGCCATGAGTACGTGCACGTGGCGATGGACGCCGCTCAGATCCGGCATCTGATCGACAGGGCGATGCGGATCGCCGCGGCCGAGCGCACCCCCACCTGCGTGATCGTGCCCAACGACCTCCAGGAGGCCGACGCCGTCGAGGACCCGCCGCGCGCACACGGCACGCTGCACTCCGGGATCGGGGACGGCTACCGGCCGCCGCGCGTGATCCCCGAGGACACCGACCTGCAGCGCGCCGCCGAGATCCTCAACCGGGGCGAGCGTGTCGCGATGTTGGTCGGCCAGGGCGCGCTGCATGCCGGGCGTGAAGTGGCCGAGGTCGCCGAGGTGCTGGGCGCCGGGGTGGCCAAGGCGCTGCTGGGCAAGGCGGTGCTGCCGGATGATCTGCCGTGGGTGACGGGCTCGATCGGGCTGCTGGGCACCAAACCCAGCTGGGACATGATGATGGGCTGCGACACGCTGTTGATGGTCGGCTCGAGCTTTCCGTACTCGGAGTTCTTGCCCGAGGAGGGCCAGGCGCGTGGCGTGCAGATCGACCTCGACGGGCGGATGCTCGGGATCCGCTACCCGATGCAGATCAACCTGATCGGCGACAGCGCCCAGACCCTGCGCGCGCTGATCCCCTTGCTGGAGCGCAAGGCAGACCACTCCTGGCAGGAGAAGATCACACGCGAGGTTGGCGAGTGGTGGAAGCTGATGGAGACGCGGGCGCACAACAGCGCGGACCCGATCAATCCACAGCGCGTGTTCTGGGAGCTCTCCCAGCGGCTGCCCGACCGCGCCATCCTGACCTCGGACTCGGGCTCCTCGGCGAACTGGTTCGCCAGGGACGTACGGCTGCGCGAGGGGATGATGGCGTCGCTGTCGGGGACGCTGGCCACGATGGGCCCGGGCGTGCCGTACGCGATCGCGGCGAAGTTCGCGCATCCCGACCGGCTGGTGGTG
>JBBQNQ010000042.1:0-25761 GCA_038330095.1 Solirubrobacterales bacterium | reverse complement strand
AAGGCTCAGCGCAGCGCGACGCGCGCCTTGCGGCTCTTGTACGTGGTGGTGCCGCTCGTCCAGCGCAGCTGGTACTTGGGGGCGCCCTTGGCGCGCGCGACCACGACGTCGAGGATTCCGTTGGACCGGGTGGTCACGGTCTTCACCAGCCGGTCGCGCTCACCATTGCCGGACTTGTTGCGGGTGATGACGCGGATCTCGACCGTCTGGGCGCTGCGGGCCGGGCGGATCCAGCCGAACACGCGCACCCTGGTGCGCCGCTTGCGAACGACGGTCACGTAGAGCGGGACCCGGTAGGCCGCGTAGCTCGTCTTGCGCAAGCCGGCGGCCTTGTTGCCCGCGCAGTCGCCGCCCTCGCGGCACACCCGCAGGCCGGTGTTGAAGCTGGCCTTGGCGGGATCGTCAAAGAGCTCGTACTGGGAGACGCCGCGCACCTGACGGTTGCGGTAGGAGATGTAGTCGGCCTGGTTGATGTACTGGGCCTGCTTCTCCCAGGAGACGCCGAAGTTGTCGTCGGGCGGGTCGGTCTGATAGCCGAACTCCGTGAAGTAGATCCGGCGCGCGGCGGAGCTCGGTATCCGCCCCCGCGACGCGGCCTGGTTGACGACCTGGGTGAGGCGCGAGAGGAACCCGATCGTGATGTCGTTCGCGCCGCTGCGCGCGAACGGCGGGCCTCCCGCTCCGAGCGTGTACGGGTGATGGGAGATGCCGGTGACGTCGAGGCGGCGGAAGCTCTTGCCGCAGCCGACGCGCGAGTCGACCAGCTTCCCACCAGCCGGGGTCAGGCAGTACAGCGCTCGCAGGAAGGAGCGCGGCGGGTCCTTGCGCGTCTTCAGCTTGCCGGTGGTGGAGCCGACCGGGGCGGTCTCCGCGATGTAGACGTCGTCCGCCGCGTGGCCGTTGGCCCGCAGCGCGTCGATGCCCGCGTAGAGCAGGTTGCGGGCGATCCTCGCCCCGGTGGGCACCGCCTTGCCCCCGACCGTGGTGTACTGCGGTGTGAGCCACGCGCCGAGGTTGGGCTCGTTGAGCAGCGACCAGCGGCGCACGGCGGGCAGGGTGCTGCCGGGGTTGTCGGGATCCGGGTAGGCGCCCGAATAGCGCTTGGCGAGCGCCGTCACAAACTCGCCGTAGCGCTTGACGCTGGGCTTGTTGACGCACGGCTGAACGGTGCTGTTGCCCGCGCACGCCCCGGCCCAGTTGGGGGCCGGAAGGGTCGGCGTGAGCAGGAGGCTGAAGCCTCGCGCCGTCGCCTCGCGCACAAGCCGGTCGTACTTCTTCCAGTTGTCGGAGGGATAGCTCGCTGGATTGGTCGCGTCGAAGCCCGCCGGCGGCTTGTCCTTGAAGCGATCCGGCGCGACCTGCGCCCACACGACCAGCGAGTGGATGGTGGTCACGCCCAGGCCGCGGAGCTCGTCCAGGCTGGTGCGCGCGAGGCCCGGCTGGGAGGCCTCGTTGTTGACCAGCACCGCGTCGTCTTGAAAGATCGAGTCCAGCGAGGACGCGGCGCCGGCGGCCGGCGCGAGGGCCAGCGCGGCCAGCAGCGCGAGTGCGACGGCGAGCAGCGTGCGAGCGGGCATGGTCTGCACTTGAACGCTCACGGGTGGGTGGAGTTGCGGCGGGCGATGAGCATCAGGGTATGGCCCAGTCCGCTGAGACGCGGGCGCGAGCCCAGCGCGTCCAGCCTTCCGAGAGCGCGCTGAAGAGTAGGGGGGAGGCGTCGCCAGGTGAAGGTGACCGCGTGCAGCTCGGGGCGCAGGCCGGCTGCGCGGGTGTCCGCGCGCAGCCGCCGGGGGGAGAGGGGGACGTCGTCGGGCGTCCCGTGGAGCCACGGTCCCAGGCCGGCCCGGTTGGCCGCAGCCAGCGCCCCTCCCACCGGATGCCACAGGCCGGGCTCCACGACGACCAGCGCGCCACCGGGGCGCAGCAGCCGCGCCGCCTCGGCCAGGACAGGGGCGAGCGCCTGGGAAAAGGCGATGTGGTGGAGCACGAGCCGGTAGAGGACGACGTCAAAGGCGCGGCCTGCAAGCTCGAGCTCACCCGCTCGCCCGACATGCGCCTCATCGACGAGGCCCTGCTCGCGCACCGCCGCAACCTTCTCCGGATCGGCGTCCACGCCCACCATCCGCCACGCGGGGGCCGGGAAGAGGTGGCGGCCGGGCCGCCAGCCACACCCCACCGAGAGCACCTCTCCGGACGCGATGCCCAGCCGCCGAGCGAGGATCTCCCGCTCGCGCCGCTCGACCTGGCGGTAATGCACCTCCAGGGTCTGGGGATCCGAGAGCCGGTCGAGCAGGTTGTGGGGGTCATAGGGCTCTGACACGGTGCGTCGCTACGCCCTCCGCCCGCGTGCCACCAGCCACCGGTTGTGCTCGCCGCGACCGCGCTGGCGGGCGCGGCGGCGTTGGGTGACCACCAGCGGGGCGTAGCCCTGGGAGAGCAGCAGGTCGCCGCACTGGCGCTCCAGCGGCGCGGAGTGGACCTCGACGATGAGGTGCGGCCGGCGCTGCGCGAGCAGCCCGCGCATGCCTCCGAGCACCGACAGCTCGGCCCCTTCGACGTCGATCTTCACCAGATCGGGCACGAACCCGTCGGCCTCGGCCGCCAGCGCGTCGAGCGTCGTGCAGTTCTGCGCCTCGTTGATCTCCCACGCCGCGTAGGTCTCGCGCACCTGGACCCGAGCCCCGACGTCGCCGTTGGCCCGGCACGTCCGCCGGATGCGCTCGCACGCGGCGTGGTCGCTGTCGAGGCAGATGACCGGTGCGCCCGACAGCCGCGAGAAGGCGAGCGCGTAATACCCGTTGTAGCCGCCGACGTCGAAGGCCCGCGTCCCCGGGCGGCAGAGCGCCCGGACGTGGCGGTGCAGCTCCCACTCGAAGAGGCCGAGGTAGGCCGTCAACGGAACGTCCGGGTCGGCCTCCAGGCGCCGCCCCGCGGCCGGCCCGAGGGCTACGCGCACGAAGCCACCGGCGTCACGGAGCAGCAGGCGGCGGGCCGGTGACAAGGGGTCGATGTTCGCACGCTCCGGGCCTCTGCGGCGCTGGAGGGACGTAGGCTTCCGGTCTATGACGCGGCTCTCCGCCTACTTCCTGCCCACCGAGCGCGAGCCGCCCGCCGATGCGGAGGCGATCTCCCACCGGCTGATGGTCCGCGCGGGCCTGGTGCGCCAGGTGGGCGCCGGGCTGTGGACCTACCTGCCCGCGGGTTGGCGCGTGCACCAGCGCGCCGCGGCGATCGTGCGCGAGGAGATGGACCGGATCGGCGGCCTGGAGATGTCGATGCCCGTCCTCAACCCGGCCGAGCCCTGGCAGCAGACGGGGCGCCACGGAATCGACGAGCTCTTCAAGCTGACCGATCGGCGCGGGGCCGACCTCGTGCTGGCGATGACCCACGAGGAGATCGTCACCGGCCACGTCGCCCAGATCGTGCGCTCCTATCGCGACCTGCCCCTCATCCTCTACCACGTCCAGACCAAGGAGCGCGACGAGCCGCGCCCGCGCGCGGGGGTTCTGCGCACGAGGGAGTTCGTAATGAAGGACTCCTACTCCTTCGATCGCGATCTCGAGGGCCTGCAGGCCTCCTATGACCGCCACGTCGAGGCCTACGACCGCATCTTCGACCGCGCCGGCCTGGAGTGGTACCGGGTCGAGTCCGACGTGGGGATGATGGGCGGCTTCGGCGCCCACGAGTACATGGCGCCGTGCGCCGCGGGTGAGAACGAGGTTGCGCTGGCGCCCGGGTATGCCGCCAACGTCGAGGTTGCCAGCGCCGACGCGCAGCCCGTCGAGCTCGGGCTGCGTCCCGATGCGCCCGAGGAGGTCTCCACCCCCGGCCAGACGACGGTCGAGCAGGTGGCGGGGTCACTGGGCGTCGCTCCCGGCGCGCTGCTCAAGGCTTACCCGGTGGTGGTCGACGAGCGGGGTCTGGTCCTCGTGCTCGTGCGCGGCGATCACCGCGTCAACGAGATCAAGCTCGAGAACGCGCTGCGCTCGCCCTTTCGCCCGGCCCATCCCGAGGAGGTCGGCAAGCGCGTCGGCCCCGCGGGGTTCATCGGGCCGGTGGGCGCCGAGGTGGAGATCCTGCTGGACCGCGCGGTCGCCGACGGCGCCTACGTCACCGGCGCCAACCGTCCCGACACGCACCTTCGCGGAGTGGTTCCCGGCCGCGACTTCGCCGCGGAGCCCGTCGACGTGAGGCGGGTGGAGGAGGGCGACCGGGCGGACGGCCACGCGATCCGCATCGAGGCCGCGATCGAGGTGGGGAACATCTTCAAGCTCGGCACCCGCTTCTCCGAGCCGCTGGGGGCCACCTACCTCGACGAGCAAGGGCGCGAGCAGCTGGTGTGGATGGGCTCCTACGGGATCGGGCCGGCGCGCATCTGCGCGGCGGCCATCGAGCAGGGGGCCGACGAGAAGGGGATCGCATGGCCCCGCTCGCTCGCGCCCTTCGACGTCCACCTGGTCGGGCTGGGTAGGGCGGGCAGCGAGGAGCTCGCGGTTGCCGAGCGCCTCTACGACCAGCTCCGCGAGGCGGGCCTGGACGTCCTCTACGACGACCGCGACGCCGGCCCGGGCGAGAAGTTCGCCGACGCCGAGCTGCTCGGCTGCCCGCTGCGGCTCACCGTCGGCCGGCGCGCGCTGGCCCAGGGCGAGCTCGAGCTCCAGCTGCGAAGGGGGCGCGAGGCCCGGACCGCGCCGCTGGAGGGTGGCGCCGAGGCGGTGGCGGCGCTGTGGCGGACGCTCCCCTGAGCGAGCGGCCGGAGGCGGCCCGCCGCCCTCTGACCTTCCGCCGCCTCTTCGGTCTGGACCGCTCAGGCCCGCCGCCGCCCGAGACGCTCGCCGGCCGCCCGCTCAATCCTTGGACTATCCCCAACGCGATCGTCGCGGCGCGGCTGGCCGGGATCCCGGTCTTCCTCGCGATCGCCTTCAGCTCGGGGGACGGGACCTCGCTGGCCGCGGCGTGGCTCTACCTCGCGCTCGCACTGAGCGATTACGCCGACGGGATCGCCGCGCGGGTCACCGGCCAGTACAGCCGCCTGGGAGCGATCGTCGACCCGCTCGTCGACCGCTTCCTCGTCGTCAGCGGCCTCGCCGTCTGCTTCTACTTCGACACGCTGCCGCGCTGGGCGATCGTGATCCTGATGGCGCGCGAGCTGTTCATGCTCGCCCTTGCTCGCTTCGGGATGAAGCGTGGCCTGGAGCTGCGGATCAACTGGTTCGGACGCATCGGCATCTGGTGGACGCTCGCCGCACCCGGCTGGGCCCTGGCCGACGTCCGCTTCCTCGCCCTGCTGGGCCTCTACGTGGGGCTCGTCCTCACGCTGGCCTCCACCGCCCAGTACGTGCGCGACGGTGTCGTCCAACTCCGGGAACGACCCTCAAGCTGAGCTTGACCCCCGAGGGGCCCGCACGGCTATACTCGCGAATCCGCCCGACCGCAGGACGCAACATCGCCAGGACCGCCGCGAGCGCAGAGGGAGACAGCATGGACCGTATGGAGACCTTTCCCGACCTCGGGTCACTCGACGACCAGGAGCTCAAGGAACTCATCCAGCAGTACACCGAGGAGGAGCTGGAGGTGTCCTACCAGCGGCGCATCCTCCACGGCAAGATCGACATCCTGCGCGCCGAGCTCGTCAACCGGCTGCGCAAGAAGCACGAGGGAGGCGAGGCGGTGATCTCGGGCGCCGACGTGGATCGGCTCACCGACATCCTCCTTGGCCGCGTGCCGATCGGCGCCGACGAGTAGATCGCCCACCCGGACTCGGACGGCGGAAATGGCCATCCACTGCCCGGAGTGCGGCTTCGTCAACCAGGATGGGGCGAGCTACTGCTCCAAGTGCGGGGCCTTCCTCGAGGCGACCGAGCGCCCGGCCGAGACCACCACGACCACCTACCGCGTCGGGGAGACCGGGGAGATCGAGCCCGTCGAGCTCGAGGACGTCGTCGCCTCGGGCGCGGCGCTGGTCATCCGCTCGGGCGGCGGGCGCACGGGCGAGAGCTTCAGCCTCTCCGACGACCGCATCGCGGTGGGCCGCCGGCCCGACTCCGGGATCTTCCTGGACGACGTCACCGTCTCGCGCGACCACGCGGTCCTCGTCCGCCGCGGCGCCGACTACTGGCTTGACGACTGCGGCTCGCTGAACGGCACCTACGTCAACCGCCGGCGGGTGGAGTCCCACCACCTCGAGGACGGCGACGAGCTTCAGATCGGCAAGTACAAGCTCACCTACCGGTCCAAGTGAGCGCGGGCGCCGTCCCTCCCGAGCTGGAGCTCCCCGAGCCCGTCCCGGCCGGCGAGCCCACGGCCCGTCAGAAGTCGATGACCATCGGCGCCGTGTGCAAGGCCCTCGGGCAGGAGTTCCCGGACATCTCGATCTCCAAGCTGCGCTACCTCGAGGACCAGAAGCTCGTCTCGCCGCGCCGTACGCCGGGCGGTTACCGGCTCTACAGCGCCGCCGACCTGGCCCGGTTGCGGACGATCCTGCGCCTGCAGCGCGACGAGTTCCTTCCCCTCAGGGTGATCCGACAGGAGCTGTCCTCGGGCCGCACCGCCGACGAGGACACCGAGCGGCCCCTGGTGGCGCCGGCCGACGGGCGCGCCCTGCGCCGGCAGGGGATCACGGTGCGCGACCGCGGCGCGCTGCACCCGCTCGAGGACGTGCTCGAGGAGACGGGAGCCGACCCCAAGCTGGTGCGCGAGCTCGAGGAGTACGGGGTGATCAAGGGCGAGGTCCGCGCCGGGGTCACCTGCTATGACGAGACCGAGCGCGAGATAATCAGGGCCGCCTGGGAGCTGGCCCGCTTCGGCGTCGCGGGCCGCAACCTCAAGGTCTTTCGCACCTCCGCCGACCGTGAGGCCGCGCTTCTCCAGCAGATCCTCGCGCCTGCCCTGCGCTCCCGTAATCCCGAGCGCCGCCGCGAGGCGATCGACACGCTCGAGAACCTCGCCGCCGTCGCCTCCCACCTCAAGCACCTGCTGCTGATCCGGGACCTGCGGAAGATCGCCGGATGAGCACCGCCCTGCGGTCGCGAATCCGCGACGTGCCGGGCTTCCCCAAGCCGGGAATCGTCTTCAAGGACATCACCCCGCTGCTGCTCGACCCGGCGGCCATGACCGAGGCGCTCGACGCGCTGGCGGACTACGCGCGCCCGCTGGACGTCGACTTCGTGCTCGCCGCCGAGGCGCGCGGGTTCATCCTCGGCGCGGCGCTGGCCGAGCGCATCGGGGCCGGCTTCGTGCCCGCCCGCAAGCCCGGCAAGCTGCCCTTCGACCCGAAGGTGAGGGCGGAGTACCTGCTCGAGTACGGGGTGGACGCGCTGGAGATGCACGCCGACGCGCTGGCGGACGGAAGGCGCGTGCTGATCCACGACGACCTGCTGGCCACGGGCGGCACCGCGCGGGCGCTGTGCGACCTGGTCGAGCAGCTCGGGGCGAAGGTGGCCGGCTGTGCGTTCATCATCGAGCTCGCCTTCCTGCGCGGACGCGAGCGCCTGGAGCCCTTCGACGTGCACTCGCTCGTCGTCTACGACGCCGAGTAGTGCCGACCACCCGCCGCAGCCGCGTGGTCGATGCGCCGCCCGACAGGCTCTGGGAGGTCGTCGCCGACCCCTACCACCTTCCGCGCTGGTGGCCGCGCATCGAGCGCGTCGAGGCGGTCGGGCGGTCGGGTTGGACGGAGGTGATGCACACCAAGAAGGGTCGCGGGGTGCGCGCCGACCAGCGCGTCGAGGAGTCCGAGGCGCCGCGCGTGCGTCGCTGGTCCCAGGAGCTCGAGGGCACGCCGTTCGCGCGGCTGCTCGACGAGGCGGTGACCGAGGTCAGCCTGAAGCCCGAGGAGGGCGGCACGCGGGTGACCATCGAGCTTCGCCGCCGCCTGCGGGGCATGTCGAAGCTGGGGGGCTTCCTGTTCCGTCGCGCCGCGCGTCGCCAGCTCGACGAGGCCCTGGAGGGCCTGGAGCGCATCAGTGGCTGACGGGCGGGGGTGGGGGTGGGGGGAGGAGGCGCACGCCGTCGAGCTTCCCCCGCACGCGCTTGCCTTCCTGCGCGAGACGATCGGGGCGGGGGACGTGCGGCGCTCGCCGGTCGCGCTCGACGACGTCCGGCTGCCGCCAGTGGCCCTCGGCGACCGTGCGCGCGGGCGTATCGCCGCCGTCGTCGGCGCGGAGCACGTGCGCGACGACCGCGAGGCCCGCGTGCGACACGCCGCCGGGCGCGGCTATCCCGACCTCGTCCGGCTGCGCTCCGGGGCGCTTGAGACCGCCCCCGACGCGATCGTCTGGCCGGGCTCGCACGAGGAGGTCGTCGAGCTGCTGTCGACCTGCGCGCAGGAGCGTGTGGCGGTCGTTCCGTTCGGCGGGGGCACGAGCGTGGTGGGCGGGGTCGAGGCGTTGCGGGGGGACTGCGCAGCGGTCATCGCCCTGGACCTCGGCCGCATGGACGCGCTGCTCGCCCTCGACGAACGCTCGCTCACCGCATCCTTCGAAGGTGGGCTGCGGGGTCCCGCCGCCGACGCGCTGCTCGCCGCACGCGGCCTCACCCTCGGCCACCTGCCCCAGAGCTATGAGTACGTCTCGCTGGGCGGCGCCGTCGCGACGCGGTCGGCGGGCCAGGCCTCGACGGGCTTCGGGCGCATCGACGAGCTTCTGGTCGGCGTGCGGCTCGCGGCGCCGGCCGGCGAGCTCGAGCTCCCACCGCGGCCACCCTCGGCCGCGGGCCCGCAGCTGCGCGAGCTCGTCGCGGGGTCCGAGGGCGTGCTCGGGGTCATCACACGGGTCGACCTGCGCGTCCGCCCCGTCGCGCCGTGGCGCTACGAGGGCTGGGCCTGCCGCTCGTTCGAGGAGGGCGTCGAGGCGCTGCGCGCGCTGGAGCAGCACGGCTGCGCGCCGGCGGTCGCGCGGCTCTCCGACGAGGAGGAGACCCGCCTGTCGCTGGCGCTGGCCGGCAGCGGCGGCCTCGCCGCTCGCGCCGGGCGGCTCTACCTGCGCGTGCGCGGGCGCGCGCAGGGCTGCCTGGTGATCGTGGGCTGGTCGGGGGAGCCGGCGGAGGTCGCGCAGGCCCGCGCCGCCGCGAACCGGATCCTGCGCGCGCACGGCGCCGTCGCGCTCGGATCGCCTCCGGGCGAGGCGTGGGCGCGCGGCCGCTTCCGGGCGCCCTACCTGCGCGACGCGCTGCTCGACCACGGCGTGATGGCCGAGACGCTCGAGACCGCGGGCCAGTGGTCTGGGCTCACGGCCCTCCACGACGCGGTGCGCGATGCGCTGCGTGATGCGCTGGGCGCCCGCGGCGCGGCGCCGCTGGTCATGTGTCACGTCTCGCACCTCTACCCGACGGGCGCCTCGCTGTACTTCACGTTCCTCGCCCGCCAGCAGCAGGGCTCAGAGCTCGAGCAGTGGCGGGCCGCCAAGCACGCGGCCTCCGACGCGATCGCCGCGGCCGGCGGGACGATCACCCACCATCACGCCATCGGCGTCGACCACGCCCCGTGGATGGCCGGCGAGGTGGGGGAGACCGGCCTCGAGCTCCTGCGCGCGGCCAAGGCGCGCCTGGACCCGCAGGGCATCATGAACCCGGGCAAGCTGCTGGAGCGCGGCGCTAGCGCGCCGGCAGCTTGAGCGGCCCGCGCAGGACGATCGGCCCCGGGCGCGTGGCTGTCGCCGCCTGGCCCGCCGCCGGCTCACGAGTGACCACGACCTCCTTGTAGGTCGCTGCATTCGCGGGCAGCGGTGCGACGCCCTGCAGGCGCCCGCTCTTGGTCACCGGAGGGGCGTAGCCCAGGCGCTTGGCCTTGGTGGGCGAGGTGTACAGCCAGACCGCGTAGGCGTCCTTGGCCGTCGAGGGCGGGATGTTCTGGCCCACGAGGGCGATCGCCGTCTGCGTGCCCGATCGTAGGATCTGGGCGACGGCGAGCGCCTTGCCCGCGCCCTTCAGGTTGACCTGGGCGATGGCCTTCGGGGTCGGCTGGGCCTGGGTGGAGGTCGGGGCGGAGACGGCGCTGCTCGAGGTCGAGCCCTTGTTGTCGTCGCCGCCCTTGAAGATGAGCCAGGCTCCGGCTCCCAGGACGACGAGTGCCAGTACGCCGATCAGGATCGCGCCTCCGAGCCGCGAGCTGGGCCGGGGCGGCCCTGCCCGGACGTCGCCAGGCTCGACATCGGCCTCATCGTCGTCGCGGTCGGGCTTGGGCTTGGGCTCGGGCTTCTTCACCCGTGCGGCGCCGCGCGGACGCGGGGGCCGTGCCCTCTCGCGAGGTTCGTCGTCGTCGGCCGCGGCCGTCCGGGCCGCGGATCCTGCGCCGGGAAGCTCGGGGAGCCGGTCTTCGCCCATCGGGCGCAGCTCGCCGACGATCACCCGCGCCCACGCCCGCGCGGCGGCGGAGCGCGCGAGATACTCACGCGTGTCCTCGTCCTCGTCCGCGTCCTGCTGGCCGAGAAGGAAGTCGGCGACCTCGGCGCGGCGGCCCGCCGCCAGCCGCCGCCCGCGCTCGGGGCCGAGCGCGTCGACCGCCGCGTGTGCGCGCGAGCGGATTGTGTCGGCCTCGAGGTCGAGCAGGTCGGCAATCCCCGCGTAGGACTGCCCCTGCTTGAGCAGGAGGGCGATGACGGCGCGCTGGTCGTCGGGGAGATCGTCGAGCGTGGCCATGCCGGGGCAAGCGTATTGGAGCGGCCGCCTGCGTAGGGCCGGTCGGCGGCTATCGTCACCGGCCGTGACCGCCCCCAACTCCTTCGACGAGCTCTACGGGCTCCAGATCCTCGACATGTCGCCCGACGAGGTCCGCGGGCGGATCGTCGTTGGCCCCCAGCTCAAGCAGCCCGCCGGTCTGGTGCACGGCGGCGTCTACGCGGCGATGGCCGAGTCACTGGCCTCGATCGGCACCTGGCGCAGCGTGGAGAACGACGGCAACCAGGCGCTGGGCATGTCGAACTCCACGACCTTCCTGCGGCCCGTCACCGAGGGCACCGTGACCGCCGTCGGTCGGCCGCTTCACCGCGGACGCACGACATGGATCTGGGACCTGCGCTTCACGGACGACCGCGAGCGGCTGGTCGCGGTCTCGCGCATGACGGTCGCGGTACGGCCGGCGGCCTGAGCCGCCGGGTCAGGAGCTCCTCGCGCGCGCGAGCTCTTCGGCCTGCCCGCGCGGGCTGCCCTTCGCGGCAGGAGCCGGGCGCCCGTAGCGGTTGGTGATCGGCATCCGGCGGTCGCGCCCGAACGCGCGCGTGGAGATCCGGACCCCTGGAGGCGCCTGGCGGCGCTTGTACTCGGCGAGGTCCACCAGCCGGATGACCGCGTCCACGTCGTCGGGGTCGTGGCCGCGGGCGACGAGCGCCTCACGGCCCAGGTCCTCCTCCACGTAACCCTCGAGGATCGGGTCCAGGCGCTCGTAGGGGGGCAGCGAGTCCTCGTCGCGCTGGCCGGGGCGCAGCTCGGCGCTGGGCGGGCGCTCGATGATCGAGGCGGGGATCAGCCCCTCGCCGTCAAGCGCGTTGCGGTGGCCCGTGAGCTCGAACACGAGCGTCTTGGGGACGTCCTTGAGCACCCCGAAGCCGCCTGCGAGGTCGCCGTAGAGCGTCGAGTAGCCGACCGAGAGCTCTGACTTGTTGCCGGTGGTCAGGACCAGCCAGCCGAACTTGTTGGAGAGCGCCATCAGCAGGTTCCCGCGCGCCCGCGCCTGGAGGTTCTCCTCGGTGACGTCGGGCTCGCGGCCCGCGAATGCGTCCTCGAGCGTCTCGTCGTAGGCCCGCATCACCGGAGCGATGTCGAGGTCGAAGGTCTCCACGCCGAGGTTGGCGGCAAGCGCGCGGGCGTCGTCCTGGGTGTGCGAGGAGGAGTAGGGGGAGGGCATGATCGCGACCGTCACCCGGTCGGCCCCCAGCGCGTCGACGGCGACGCACGCGGTGAGCGCGGAGTCGATCCCGCCCGACAGCCCGAGCACGACGTGCCGGAAGCCGTTCTTGCCGACGTAGTCGCGCAGGCCGAGGACCAGGGCGGCATAGACCTCGGCGCAGGGGTCGAGCAGCGGCGCGACGGGGCCGCCGAGCGTGCCGGAGGGGCCGTTCCCGGGCGCCTCGAGGTGCGCAAGCGTGGGCACGCGGACCGCGACCCGCCGGGCCGCCGGGCGCTGGCGGGTGTCGCGCAGGCGCAGCGCGCGCGGGCCCAGGAGGTCGAGGTCGGCGACCAGCAGGTCCTCGGTGAACTGCGGCGCCCGCGCGATCACCCGGCCCTGGTGGTCGATGACCAGCGAGTGGCCGTCGAAGACCAGCTCGTCCTGCCCGCCGACGAGGTTGCAGAAGACGACCGCCGCGATGTTGTCGCGGGCGCGCTGGATCAGCATCCGCTCGCGCTCGGGGCCCTTGCCGGCGTGGTAGGGGGAGGCGGAGAGGTTGACCAGCACCGTCGCGCCGGCGAGGGCCTCATCGGAGGCCGGGGGCCCGGGCTCCCACATGTCCTCGCAGACGGTCATCCCCAGCCGTGCTCCGCCGAGCTCGATCACCGCGCCGCCCTCACCGCTCTGGAAGTAGCGCTGCTCGTCGAACACCCCGTAGTTGGGCAGGTAGACCTTGCGGTAGACCGCCTGCACAGCCCCTTCGGCAAGCACGGCGACCGCGTTGTAGACGTCCTCGACGCGCTCGGGGAAGCCGACCAGCGCGACGATCCCCCGCGTTTCACGTGCGAGCCGCTCGAGCGCCGCCCCGGACTCGCGCAGGAAGTGCTCCTTGAGCAGGAGGTCCTCGGGCGGGTAGCCCGTCAGCGCGAGCTCGGGGAAGACCACGAGCTGTGCGCCGGCTTCGCGGGCGCGCGCGGTCGCGTCGCCGATCATGCGTTCGTTGCCCTCCAGGTCCCCGACGGTGACGTCGAGCTGGGCAAGGGCGACGCGCAGGCTCGCGGGAGCGCTCATTGCGGGCATTATCGCCGCGCGCCCCGTCCCAGCCACGCGTCCGCGAAGACGCGCAGGCTGGGGTCGGCCGGTGAGGAGACGCGCAGCAGCCGCGTCCACGCGAGCGCGAGCACTCCGCGCGTGCCCGGGCGCCGCGCGAGGATCATCGCCTGGCCGGCCTGGGCGAGCGCCGGGTCGAACGGCCCGGCCACGTCGTTCGCCAGCGCGCGCAGAGGCGCCGGCGGCTTGCGGGTGCCGTACACCAGCACCACGTCGCCCAGCTCCAGCGCGTGGAGGATCTGGTCGTCACTGAGCGCGGTGGCGTCGCGGCGGACCGCGACGGGAACGTGCGGCCCGCTGACCGGGGGCTCGGAGTCATAACGGACCGACCGGCGCTCGGCGGGGGAGATGTGGCGGGCACCGCGGTCGGGCAGCACGAGCCCGGGGCCCTGCGGCCCGCTGACCCCGGCGTCGTCTCGGCCGGCGAAGAAGAGCAGCAACGCGGCCACGGCCCCGGCGACGAGCACCAGCCCGGCCAGCCCGAGCAGCAGGGCGCGCGCCACTCAGCCCGGCTGGCGCGCGTGCCGGCGTCCGCGGCCGTAGGGCCGTGAGCGGGGGAGGGGGAAGCCCATCGGCGGCCCGCCGCGACCGACCTCCGAGGGCGCACGCAACGCCGCGGGCTCCACGCCGGCCGCGGCGGCCAGCTCGTCCATGGCGCCGGCCAGCCCGCCGGCGAGGTCGTCGAGGTCGGGGACGATGTCGTAGTCGGCCACGAGGCCGAAGTTGATCGCCCCGTCGTAGCTCATGATCGCGATCCCGAGCCCCATGTTCGCCGCCAGCGGCACCATTGGGTAGATCGCCTGCAGCCGCCGGCCCAGGCTGTAGAGCGAGAACTGCGGGCCCGGGACGTTGGTCACGACCAGGTTGAAGGCGAGCTGGCGGCTGGCCAGGCGCGCGGCCTGCGAGAGGATCGTCGGCGGGGCGAAGTCGGTGAGCTGGGTCAGGACCTGAGCTCCCACCGCCTGGCCCGACGCCTTGATGCCGGCCATGCTCTCGCTGATCGCGCGCAGGGTGCGCAGGGGATCGGTCTCGTGGACGGGCAGCGGGGCATACATGGCGGCCACGCGGTTGCCCAGCGCGCCGCGCTCGACGTCGGCGCGCACCGAAACGGGCACCATCGCGGTCAGCGTGAGCTCGTCCGTACCGTGGCCGTGGGCGCGCAGGTAGTCGCCCAGGGCGAGCGAGACGGAGGCCAGCACGACGTCGTTGACTGTTCCCCCGAGCTCGTTCTTGATCGCCTTGAACTGGCCGAGGTCCCCCTCGACCCACGCGAAGCGCCGGTGCGGGCCGATCCTGCGGTTGAACGGGGAGGGGGGAACGCCACGCGTGCCGGCCACCTGCGCGCTCAGCGCCGAGACGTCATGCGCCACCCGACCGGCCACCTGCCGCGGGCCGCGCGCGAGCGCACGGGCTCCCCGCACGATCTCGGCCGGGACCGTCGCGCGCTCACGCAGCGCGTCGCTGAGGAGCTGGGCTCCGCTGGGCACCGGTCGCGGGATCCACGGCTGGTCGGGCTCGGGCACCGGCGCGGGGTCGGGCCGGGTGTCGAAGATCACGGTGACGATGTCGACTCCCGAGACCCCGTCGACCAGCGCGTGGTGGGTCTTGGCGAGCAGCGCGAACTGGTCGCCCTCCATGCACTCGACCAGCCAGATCTCCCACAGCGGCTTGGAGCGGTCCAGGCGCTGTGAGAACACCCGCCCGGCCAGGCTGCGCAGCTCGGCCTGACCGCCGGGCTCGGGCAGCGCCGTGTGGCGCACGTGGTAGCGAATGTTGAAGTGCGGGTCATCGACCCACACCGGGCGCCCCTGCTGGAGGGGGACGTCCGCCAGGCGCTGGCGGTAGCGGGGAACGAGGTGCAGCCGGCTCTCGGTCTGGCGCACCAGCTCGTCGTAGCTCGGCGGCGCGCCCGCGAAAGTCATGCACGAGGCGACGTGCATGTGCGCGCCCGCGCGCTCGAGGTGCAGAAACGATGCGTCGAGGCCGCTGAGCCGGTCGCGGTTCGCCATCCCCCGATTGTTGCCCCGGAGGAGGACGCATGCAACCTTCAACAACTTGTGTAAACTAGCTACACAATGATTGGAGGCACGCCATGACAGTCACCACGGACCTCGGCCGCCCCGAAGCCTTCGGGCGGGTTTATGACGAGCACCACCGCAGCGTCTTCGCCGCCGCCTACCGGATCCTCGGGAGCTCGGCACAGGCCGAGGACGTCGTCCAGGACGTCTTCCTGCGGCTGTGGCGCCGGCCCGAGCGCTTCGACGCCGCCCGCGGCGAGCTTGGGAGCTACCTGAGGCTGATGGCCCGCAGCCGCGCACTTGACGTTTACCGCGAGGGCCAGGCCCTCGGCCGTGCGACCGATCGCGTGAGGCTCGTGGTCGACCGCGACGAGGGACGCGTGGACGATCGCCCGGCGCCCGCGGTCGAGCGCGAGGATGACCGCGAGCTGGTCCGCGATGCCCTTCGCCGGCTGCCGCCCCCGCAGCGCGAGGCCCTCGTCCTCGCCTACTGGGGCGGGCTCACCGCAGAGCAGATCGCGAGGCGCGCCGGCGTGCCGCTCGGAACAGCCAAGAGCCGCATCCGGCTCGGCCAGCGCAGTCCCGCACTCGTCGCCGCCGCGTAGGGCCGTGTCCTGATCGGCCTCCCAGCGGACGCGGAGGCCTGAACGGCGTCGGGTCAGGGAGGAGGAGGGAGCCGGCGGCGCCGGCGTGGGCGGTCGGCGTCGCGAGGTCGACGTTTGACCGAATAATTCGGTTCAACTGCAGTCTCGCCGTCCGCTCGGCCGCGAGACTGACATTCGGCCCCTATGGCGGGCTCAATTGCACTCTCGTCCGCTCCTTCCCCTCCTTCGTCGCGCCGTTCGGCGCCCTACGCGGCCACCATTGCGCCGTCCGGGGCGCCGCGGGAGCGCACGGTCGTGTGTGCGCGCCGTCACACTTGCGGGCTGCCTGATCGCTAGGTTGGTCGAACACTCGTTCGATTAGCCGAGCCGGTTCCGCGCTTCGCGGAGCGGGTTGGGGGCGAAGACCGGCTGAGCGATGCGTCCGCGTTCGGGCGCAGCGCCGGTCACGTAGCGGAGCCGATCTCCGTGGCGTCGCTTCCCCGTCGGCGCGCGATCAGGAGGTAGTCCCCGTGAGAACGCAGTCCATGCTGCGCCTTGCCGCCGTTCCCGCGGCCGCCGGCGCGTTTCTTCTTCCAGCGACCGACATCGCCTCGGCCCAGGTCCAGGCCCCGGCCGTGCAGGCGGCCGTGCCCGCGCGCAAGGCGTCGGTCATCACCGCTCGCACGACCAAGCTCGAGGTCCTTCGCGGCACCCGCGCCGTCGTGACCGGGACGCTTCGGCCCGCGCGCGCCGGTCGCAAGGTGCTCCTCGAGCGCCAGGACGGTCGCCGCTGGCGGCGCCTGGCTGCCGACGGCACCGATGCGGCGGGCCGCTACAAGCTCGCCGTCAGGTCCAAGCGCACGGGCAGCGCGCGCGTCCGCGTCCGCTTCGCGGGTGACGCCCTCAACCGGCCCACCCAGCGCAAGCTCGGGCGTCTGAGCGTGTATCGCCCGTCGCTCGCGTCACGCTACGACCTCTACGGCGGGCCGCTCGCCTGCGGCGGCACGCTCGGCTACGACTCCCTGGTCGTCGCCCACAAGTCGCTGCCGTGCGGAACCAAGGTCACGATCCGCTACCGCGGCCGCAGCGTTCAGGCCACGGTTCGCGACCGCGGCCCCTACGTCGGCGGCCGCGAGTTCGACCTCGCCGGTGCGGTCGCACGCAAGCTGGGCTTCGACGGCGTCGGGACGATCTGGGTCACGCGGTAGGGCGCGCGGCGTAGGGCGCGCCCAGCCCGGCGCCGGGTTGGAGGTACGGGGCGTGGTCTGGGGCGACGAGGGTGAGGGCGAGCGCGCCGGCGCCCAAGGTGACCCCTCCCGCTCCCTCGTCGATGCCGTTCGACACGCACCGCGCCTAGCGCTCCACCGCCCCGCGGGAGAGGGCGCTGTCCCTCCGGGCCGGGCCTTACGCTCAGACCGGAGGCCATGCGCACGATCGCCCACCTGGACTGCGACGCGTTCTACGCGACCGTCGAGCTCAACCGCCGGCCCGAGTTGCGCGGCCGGCCGGTGGTCGTCGCCGGCAGCGGCCCCCGCGCGGTGGTGACGACGGCCAGCTACGAGGCGCGGCGCTTCGGAATCGGCTCGGCGATGCCCGCCGCCCGCGCCCGCCGGCTGTGCCCCGACGCGGTGTTCATCGCCCCCGACTTCACGGCCTACCGAGAGGTGTCGGGGGCGGTCATGGCAAGGGTGCGCGAGGCGGCCGACGCGGTTGAGCAGCTCGGCCTGGACGAGGCGTACCTCGACGTGACCGGGCATCTCGCCCCGCGCGCCGCCATGCGGCGACTGATCGCCGAGATCCGCGAGGCGACCGGTATCGGCTGCTCTGTGGGACTCGGGCCGAGCAAGCTCGTCGCCAAGCTGGCCTCGGACGCCGAGAAGCCCGGCGGGTTCGTGGTCCTCACCCGTGAGGAGGCCTTCGCGCGCTTCGCCGAGCGCCCTGCGGCGATCGTGCCCGGGATCGGCCCCAAGACCGCGCAGCGGTTGGAGAGCATGGGCTTCGCGACGGTGAGGGCGCTCGCGGGCGCGCCCCCCGAGGCGCTGCGCGAGCGCTTCGGGCCGCGGCTGGGTCCGTGGCTGGGTCACCGCGCTCGGCTACAGGACGACGCCCCGGTCAGCTCCGAGCGCGTGGCGGTGTCCGAGTCTCGGGAGACGACGTTCCCGTACGACGTCGCAGACCTAGGCGAGCAGGAGCGCGTGCTGCGCGAGCTCGCCACCGAGCTGTGCGCAGGGCTGCGCCGCCACGAGCGGCGTGGTCGGACGATCGCCATCAAGGTCCGGCTCGACGACTTCACCACGGTCACCCGCGCGCGCACCTTCGACGAGGCGACCGACGACGTCGCGCGCGTGGCCCGTGTCGCGGTTGACCTGCTCCGGGCCTACGCGCCGCCGCGGCCCGTGCGCCTGCTCGGCGTGCGCGTCGCAGGCTTCGAGAGTGAGCCCGCCGCCGCGGGGGCCGACCAGCTGGCGCTGCCCCTCTGAGCGCGCTAGCCTCGGTTTACCGACAGCGAGAGGAGACTGCCATGGCCGAGAAGGCGAAGGTGCTCGTCGTCGCCAACCGGACCGCCGAGTCCGACGAGCTGCTTGCCGCGCTGCGCGAGCGCGCCGGGCGAGGCCGCGCCGCTTTCACGCTCCTCGTACCGGCGACGGCCCACGGCGTGGCCTGGGCCGCCGACATGCACTCGGGCTCGCCGGAGGCCGAGCACCACATGGCCGCCGCCGTCCAACGCATGCGCGAAGCCGGCCTCGAAGTCGAGGGCCAGGTGGGCGATCCCGACGCCTACTCCGCGGTCCAGGACGCGATCAACCTCGACGGCCCGTTCGACGAGGTCGTCGTCTCGACGCTTCCCACCCACGTCTCCAAGTGGCTCAAGCTCGACCTTCCCAACCGTGTGCGCCGGCTGAGCGGGGTTCCCACGACGCACGTGCTCGCCTCAGAGGCCAGCGAGGCGCCGGCGCCGCAGCCGTAGCCCTGGCGCTACGGTTCGTCGCTGTGCCTTCAATCAACGTAGGCGGCCGCAGCTTCCACTACGAACGGCGCGGGTCCGGCGAGCCGCTGCTGCTGATCATGGGCCTCAGCGGCAACAGCGCCCACTGGGGCGAGCCGTTCCTCTCGCGGCTCGAGCGCGACTTCGACGTGATCGCCTTCGACAACCGGGGGATGGGCCGCAGTGGTTGGGTCGACGCCGACTTCACGATCGCCGACATGGCCGGCGACGCCGCCGGCGTCCTGGCCGAGCTGGGCCTCGACGCCGCGCACGTCATGGGGATCTCGATGGGAGGGATGATCGCCCAGGAGCTTGCGCTCAGCGAGCCCGAGCGAGTCCGCGGCCTCGTGCTCGGATGCACCTACGCCGGCGGTGAGGGCAGCGCCCTGGCCGACCAGAGCGTGATCGAGACGCTGGCCGGCCCGATGCTCAGCGGCGACCGCGACGCGGCCATCCGGGCGGGCTGGAGCGTCAACGTCTCCGAGCCCTACGCGGCCGACGAGGCGGCCTTCGCGCGCTTCAAGCAGACGGCGCTCGAGCACCCGGCGCCGGTCGCGGTGATCATGCGCCAGTTCCAGGCGGTGGGCGGCCACGACACCTCGGGGCGCCTCGCGCAGATCGGCGCCCCGACGCTCGTCATCCACGGGACCGCGGACCGGATGCTCCCGGTCGCCAACGCCCGCCTCATCGCCGCGGCGATCCCCGGTGCCCGGCTCGAGCTCCTCGACGGCGTCGGCCACATGTTCTGGTGGGAGCGGCCCGAGCGCTCCGCCGAGCTCGTCCACGACTTCCTGTTCGACGTCGACGAGCGCGCTGTAGCGGCCGCGCCGGACGTCGCGTAGCGAAGCTAATACAGAGCGGCGGCCAGGCGGCGGCGCGCGTCGCGCGCGAGCGGGTGCTCGACGCCGAGCTCGTCGAGGATCGCGACCACGACGCGCCTGACGTCGTCCTTGGCTCCGTCCGCCGACGGGATTGCGTCGATCAGAAGGTCGACGGCGCGGTCGTGGTCGCCCGCGTCCAGCGCAGCGAAGGCGTCGTCGAGGTCCAGAGCGTCGTCGCGCTCGAGGCGGATCCGGGCGGCGAGCCCCTCCGCGGCGAAGTCGCCGATCGCACTTTCGAGCAGCTCGAGCGCCTCGTCGTCTTCCCCCTGATCGCGCAGGAGGCGGGCGAGCGCGACACGGGCGTCGGCGCGCGCGGGTTCGAGCTCGACGGCTCGGCGCAGCGAGGCCTCGTCGCCCGCGGCGACCAGCGCGTCACTCTCGGAGGGCACCAGCCCGTCGAAGAACTGCTCGACGGCGGCGGGCGGTCGGGCGCCGACGAACTCGTCCACGACGCGCCCGTCCTTGAACGCCTTGACGGCCGGGATGCCCTGGATGCCGAAGCTCGCCGCGATGCGTTGGTTGGCGTCGGTGTCGACCTTGGCCAGCACGACCTTGCCTTCGCGGGCGCCCGCGGCGGCTTCGAGGGCCGGAGTGAGCTGGCGGCAGGGTCCGCACCACTCCGCCCAGAAGTCGACCACCACGGGCAGCTCGTGGGAGCGGGCAACGACCTCGGTCTCGAAGGTCGCGTCGGTGACGTCGATGACCATTGCCAACAGAGTAGAACTCGGCGGGTGACACGGCTCGCCGTCGACGTCGCGGGGGAGGGGGTAGCGGTCGTGCTGCTCCACGGCCTCACCGCGACCCGCCGCTACGTGGTCATGGGCTCGCGCTCGCTCGAGCGTTCCGGGCACCGGGTGGTCGCCTACGACGCTCGCGGCCACGGTGCCTCAGAGCCCGCCCCGACGCCGCAGGCCTATGGCTACGAGGACCTCGCGGGGGACCTGTCGTCGGTGCTCGACCGCGCCCAGGTGGACCGCGCAGTCGTCGCGGGCGCCTCGATGGGCGCCCACACCGCTCTGCGCTTCGCGCTCGATAACCCCGCTCGCGTCGCCGGACTGGTCGTGATCACCCCCGGCTACGACCCGGAGGCCCGCGGCGACGAGCAGGGCCTCGCGCGCTGGGACGCCCTCAGCGACGGCCTGCGCGAAGGCGGCGTCGAGGGCTTTGTCGCGGCCTACGGCGAACCCGCCGTGCCCGAGCGCTGGCGCAATACGGTGCTCGAGGCGATCCGCCAGCGCCTGGCCGCCCACGAGCACCCAGCGGCCGTGGCCGACGCCCTGCGTGCGGTGCCGCGGTCCCGGCCCTTCGTTGCGCTTGGGGAGCTCGAGCGCATCGAGGCCCCGGCAATCGTCGTCGCCAGCCGCGACGAGGCCGACCCGGGCCATCCCTACGCGCTCGCCGAGACCTACGCGGGCGCCATCCCGGGCGCCCGCCTTGTCAGCGAGCAACCGGGCCACGCGCCGCTGGCCTGGCAGGGCGGCCGCCTGTCACGGCTGATCGCGGAGGTGGCCGCATGAGCGCCGGCTGCTCCGGCACCCCTCCTGGTCAGGGGCGGATCGGCGCTGTGTGCTGGACCTTCAGTCGGGCGATCGCCTTGCCGTCGCTCCATCTGCCCAGGAAGCGATGCGCGCGTGTCTTGCCGAGTGCGTAGCGGCAGTCGGTCTTGTAGTACGCGCAGCTGCGCAGGGCGTCCCAGACCTTCCAGCAGAAGCTCCAGTCGTACGCGTCGGCCGTGCCCTTCGCTCCCGCGCACACCCCGTGCGCGGACGACAGGCCGGGGGTGCCGTGATTGTCGGTGCGCGTGAGCACGAGGTCCTTGTTCTTGCTCGGGATCTGTCCCAGCTTGGGGAACACCGCGTTGCAGGTCTTCTGCGCCACGTCGCCGGTTCCCGCTATGGCGCCGTCGGTGCCTGAGTGGCACTGCAGCTTTACCGACGGGGGGATGCCGGCCAGCGAGTCGTCCAGCGCCGGCTCGCCGGGGCCGTTGAGGCCGCTGTCTTCGGGGTCGTCGAGGAAGATCGCCCGTGGCTTGGGCAGGTTCAACGCCTTGTAGCGGTTGGCGAGGTTGGCGGTGATGATGCCGCCGAAGGAGAACCCGAAGTAGCTCGTCCGCTTCGTCTGCGGCTGCACCCGCTTGGAGCCCGCCCGCAGGTACGCGAGCGCGCCGCGGATGCCGTTGACCGCAGAGCTCATGCACGGCTCGATGTCAAACGGGCCCGGGCACGGAGTCGCGATGTCCGTTTGCCAGCGCGGGTAGATGACCACGTTGCCCTTGCGGACCGTGTGCCGGATGAGCTCGTACATCGTGTTGTACCCGGCGAACTCGTAGTAGCCGTGCATGACGATCGCCAGCGGCGCCTTGGCCGGCCGCGGCTTGGTCGGCTCGAACACGTACCACGCATCGGCGCCGGTACCCCCGGCGGTCACGCGCCAGTCGGCGCTGGGGTAGTCGCTGCCACCCGGCCCGGACCTCGGCTGAGACGGCTGCGTGATCGCCGCCGCGGCCCCCGACACCCCCAACCCAAACGCAAGCGCAAAGCACGCGCACAGAACCAGCAGGACCGTCCTTGAGACCGTGCCGGCCGCCGCAACCGCACCGCCCACGGCCAGAAACCTACGACGCGAAAGCTCGCGCTCTACGTCAACCAGTCCCACATCCCCGCGCCCTCCCTTGGCTTCGACCGACACAAGCTTGCACGTTTCAGAGACTGGAGCGCCGGCCGGTCCAGACCCACCCCCTCCCGGCATTCTCTACTCCGCGTCCGCGCGGGCGGCCGAAGTTGACCTCGTCCTCTCCCTCGTCGATGCCGTTCGCCGCGCTCTGTGTCGAGCCCCTGTCCCCCGGCTTGTCGCGTCTGCGGGAGTAGGCTCGGTGTGCGTGACCAGGGCACGCCCGAACAGTCCAACGATCGGGTACTCCGGGACGCCCCTGCCCAAGAAGCTCGGGATCAAGGAGGGTGCGCGGATCGCTCTGGTCGGCGCGCCCGAGGGCTTCGCGGCGACGCTCGGGGAGCTGCGTCGTCTTCTTCACCCTGGAGCGCGCTCGGCTCGCGCGGCGGCTGCCGGCCCTGAAGGCCGCGCTCGAGCCGGCCGGGAGGCTGTGGGTCGCGTGGCCCAAGAAGGCCTCCAAGGTCCCCACCGACATGACGAGGACGTGGTTCGGGATGTCGAGCTGCCCCTCGGCCTCGTCGACAACAAGGTCGCGGCCATCGACGAGACGTGGTCAGGGCTTCAACTGGTCATCCGTGTACGCGACCGACCGGGGTGACCGGCCCGCCCGCCTGGAAGGCCTCCACCGCCTCTTCGGGGCGGTCGAAGACCCGGCAATAGGCGACGCGCCCGTCGCGCAGCTGCCACAGCCACCCCGCGGGCGAGTCGATCAGCGAGCCCTCGAAGTCCCGGGCATAGACCCGGCCGAGGGCCAGGACGACACCCTCGCGGGTACGGAACTCTTGGGGAATCGCCCGCAGCTCGCGCCAGACGCCGGCGACGTCCGTGAAGTACGCCCGCACTCCCACCGCCCCGCGGTAGGGCGCTCCGCCGCGCGTGCGCTGGGCGGTCACGAGGACGAACTCCACGTCGTCGGCCGAGAGCCCCACGAGCGCGTCGGCGTCGCGCCGCGTGAACGCCGCGAAGGCACGGCGGACGATCGCTAGCTGCTCCTGATCCTGCTCCCCCACGGACAGATGCTCACCGAAACGCCCAGGAGCCGTCAACCTCCGGCCGGGGTACCGCCCGCTCAGCCTCCGACCAGCGGGATCCCGTTCAGCAACTTGAAGCAGTCCCAGTTCGTCGCGCCCGCGCCGCCGTTCCAGATCGCCCTGGCGACACGGTCCTGCTCGCCCCGCGATGCGAGGTAGGCGGCGGGCCCGCTCCCGCCGAACAGCCGCCAGGTGCTGGGGATGATCTGGTAGTAGCCCGACGCACCGGCCGAGTTGGGCGGGAAGTTCTGACCGCCCGACTCGCACTGGACGACCGACCACGGGATCGCCCACGAGCCGCTGGGCCCGGACGTCGACCCGGCGCTCGATTGCTCGGCCAGCAGCTTGTCGAGCTCTCCCTGCAGGCGCTTTCGCCCCGAGCGGGTCGAGCGCAGCGCGGCCTCGCGCGCGCGCCGGGCGCGGCCGAAGCTGTCGCGCTTGGCCGCCAGGCCCGCGCGCATGCTGGCCAGCCCGTCGCGCTGGCGCTGGACGGCATCGGCCGCGTCCTGGCGGCGCACGGCGAGAACCCGCAGCCGGCCGGCCGAGCTGCGCGCGTCGTCGCGGGCGCTGACCACGAGATCGATGACTCGCGTGTCCTGGCGGTTTACCCGGCGCAGGAAGTCGGCGCGCTCGAGCAGGTCGGCGAAGTCGGTGGCGCCGAGGATGAAGGACGCGAGGTCGGGCTTGCCCTCGCGGTAGATCTCGGCGAGCCGCCGCGCGAGGATCTCGCGCGAGCGGAGCAGGCGCAGCACGAGGCCGGCGTGGCGGCGGCGCTGCGCGGCGAGCTGGGCCTGGGTGGTCGCCAGCAGCGCGAGCCGGTTGTCGAGCTCGCCCTGGACCTCGTCGAGGCGCCCCTGGATCACCGCGACGTCACGGGCGAACTTGCGCTCCAGGCGCCCGAAGCTGGCGGCGTCGGCGGCCAGCGAGCCCTCGCGCGCCCGCTGGTCGGCGATCCGCGAGCGAAGGCTGTCGGGAGAACCGGCCGCGCCCGCGCGCAGGGGCGCCAGCGCGGTGACCAGCGCCGCCGCCAGGAGCAGCGCCGTGAGCGCAAGGAGCAGGAGTTTTCGCGGGCAGCGCGACGGGACCGGGGCCATCGGCGCCACCGCTTCTAGCAGGGTATGGGCGAGTCCACCAGCGCCCTGCGCGGTTATGTCTCCCGGGGCGTCAGCCCCCGTGGCCGACCGGCTCGCCGTTGGCGGTGATCGTCACGTCGATGTTGCCGCGCGTCGCCATGGAATAGGGGCAGACCTTATGGGCGGTCGCGACGATCCGCGCGGCAGTGTCGGCGTCCTGCACCGAGGGGAGGGTGACGTCGAGCTGGACAGCGAGCTTGAAGCCGCGTTCCTCGGTGGGCAGGAGCATCACCTTGGAGTCGATGCGCGCGTCGTCTGCGTCGAGCTTCTGGCGCCGTGCCACCAGGCTGACCGCGCTCTCGAAGCACGACGCGAAGCCGATCGCGAAGAGCTGCTCGGGGTTGGTTCCGGCGCCGTCGCCCCCGAGCTCGCGCGGCGGGCGCAGGTCGACCTCGAGCGTGCCGTCAGAGGTCCTCCCATGGCCGTGGGCGCGACCCCCCTCGACGCTCGCCTCCGCGGTGTAGAGAACCTTCGCCATGTCGTCGCTCCCGTCGCTGTGAACAATTTCGCACCCTCGCGGCGCGCCGCGCGTTTACTGAGCATGCCACGCAAACGTCTCCTCATCATCCTGGCGGTCGCCGGTGTAGGCGCAGCGCCGTTCGCCTACGCCGCCGTGACCACGACGAGCACGCCTGACCGATACGCCTGCACGACCGATGGACCCTCGCGCACGCTGGTCCGCACGGTCGGCGGGCGGGTCTACGCCGTCGACGCCGGAACCAGCGGCGACTATCGGCGTCAGAAGGTCTACGCCTGCAACGCCGCCACGGGGCGCACCTTCTACCTCGGCCTCGACCTCTCGGGGCTGAGCGACGACACCTCGCCCACCTTCCTGCGCCGCATCATGGCCCCTGACCTCTCACGGGGAACGGTCGGAACGGTCGCCTGGGTGGTCAGCGTGACCGGCACGGGCTCGAGCCCGACCCGCAACGAGATCCGTCAGATGTCGCTGGGCTCGGGGCGCGTGGTGCGCACCGTCTCGGTGGGCTCCGCCTTCGTGCGCCCGCTGCTCGCCTACAACGGCTACCTCGCCTGGATCGACCAGGCACCGAACGGATCGTGCACGCCGACGTGCACCGTGCACGTGTTCAACCGCCAGGGCGATCGCGTGATCGACTCGGGTTCCGACATCGAGTCCGACTCGCTGGCCCGCGATGCCGGAGACGCGGTGGGCGCCTCGTCGACGGTGGGCAGCCAAGCACGAATCTTCTGGATCAAGGGCGGGACGGCGAAGACTGCGACCTACAGCTAGGGGTCCGGGGTGAGGGGGCCGCCACAATGACGGGGTGGACGATCCCTACGCCGTCCTTGGCCTGACCCGCGAGGCGTCGACCGACGAGGTTGCCGCGGCGTGGAAGCGGCTGGCCAAGGAGTGGCATCCCGACCTGCGCGGCGAGGCCAATGCGCTCGGGCGCATGGTCGAGCTCAATGCGGCCTACGAGCAGGTGCTGGCCGAGCGCGCGAAGCAGCCGGCTGCGACCAACGGCCGGGCGACCCGCAGCGGGCGGGGGCCCGGCCGCCGCCGCC
>JBBQNQ010000041.1:0-26377 GCA_038330095.1 Solirubrobacterales bacterium | reverse complement strand
CGCGATCCGCTCAACGGGACGCAGTGGCACGAGGTCGTCGCGGACTGGTGGCCCGAGCTCGGCGGGCTCGTGGGCTTGTACGTCGACGGCAAGCCGGTCATCGGCCAGCAGGACGACTCCAACTGCGCGGACGGCGACTGCAACTTCATCACCGACGTCGCAAAGCATCCGACGATCCAGCTCGACCTGTTCAAGAAGGCGATGGGCGGGGCGATCCGCATGCAGGTCGACTACCTACGCCTCTACCAGCGCTGACCGTCAGCAAACCGCAGGGATGGCGGAGGCCGGAACATGGGTCCAGTCCAGGCCTCAAACCCGCCGCCCGGCCATAGGGTGGCTGGCATCCGCTCGCGGGAAGCCAAATGGCGGATCTGAGTCGACGGGAGTTCCTACGTGCGGGCGCAGGTGTCGCCGCGTCGGCCGCGATCGGCACCCAGGTCGGCTGGCTGGCCGGGTGCGGCGGCGGCGGTCCAGCGCACGACTGGCAGGGGCTCGCGAAGCGCCTCCAGGGTCGCCTTGTGAGGCCGGGCGATCGCTCGTACACGCAGATCAGCAGGCCGCTGAACGGGCGCTACGCCTCCATCCGGCCCCAGGGAGTCTCGTTGTGCGCATCGGCCGACGACGTCCGCGAGTCGGTCGTCTGGGCACGCGAGAGCGGACTTCCCGTCGCTGTGCGATCGGGAGGCCACAACTACGCCGGCTACTCGACCGGTCCGGGCCTGGTCATCAACGTTGGGGGCATGCGCGAGATCGACGTCAGCGATGGGTCAAGGCTCGTCACCGCCCAGCCCGGCGCCAGGAACACGATGATCTACGACGGGCTCCAGCCTCACGGGGTTGCGATCTCCGCGGGTCGCTGCCCCACCGTCGCCGTCGGAGGACTGGTCCTGGGGGGCGGAATCGGCTTCAGCTCGCGGCGGCTCGGCCTCACCTGTGACCATCTGGCCGAAGCGAGGATCGTGACCGCGGCCGGCAAGCACTTGCGGTGCAGCGAGGCCGAGAACCGCGATCTCTTCTGGGCGTTGCGCGGTGGTGGAAGCGGGAACTTCGGGGTCTGCACGTCGTACACCTTCGAGACCAGGCCGGTCGATGACGTGACCATCTATGACATCGCCTGGGAATGGGACGACGCGCCTGCCGTGCTCTCCGCGTTCCAGCGGGTCATGCGCGGAGCACCCGACGATTTCTCTGCCCGGATCGGGGTCGGCCGACCGGGTGTCGAGCGCACGGCCGGAGCGGGCCCACCCGTCGTCTCGGCCCTTGGCCAGTTCTTCGGCCCGAAGCGAGACCTCCTCGACCTCCTGGAGCCGGCGATGAAGGCGGGCAAGGTCAAGAGCAAGTTGATCGAGCGGCGAACCTTCTGGAAGGCCAAGGACTACTTCTACGCCAACGTGCCCCACACGGCCTACGCGGTCAAGTCTGACTACCTGGACGAGCCGCTCGGGGATCAGGGCATCGCGAAGCTCTTGGCGTCGGTCGACCGCTGGCCCGGAAGCTCCAACGACGACGGCGCCGGTGCGGCGATCTTTGCCTCCGGTGGAGCGATCAACCGGGTTCCCGCGACCGCGACCGCGTTCGTCCACCGGAGCCAGTTCGGGATCCTCGCCACGGAGTCCACGTGGACCGAGCGGGACAGCGAGAGCACGGTCAGGGCCAACGTGGAGTGGCTCGACTCGCTCGCCGAGCAGCTACGGCCCCACGTGAGCGGGTCGGCCTACCAGAACTTCATCGACCGCGGCCAGCCCGACTGGCAGCGTGCCTACTACGGCGAGAACTTCGATCGCCTAGTCGAGGTCAAGCGCCGCTACGACCCCGACGGGCTCTTCGACTACGAGCAGGGAATCCCCAGCCGCAGCTAGTACGGCCTCGCGCACCTACCTTCCGTCCAGCCGGCGCGGCCGGCCGGCGAGCGGGCACTTCGTCATCCCACCTGTGGTCAAACGCCACCTCGACCCTCTGAGAGGCACGAGAGGTCCCTTGACCACACGGACGGGAGGCGCACCTCCCTCTCCCTCGCCCGATGCCGTTCGTCGGCGAGCCAGTATGGGGGGAGGAGGATTCGAACCTCCGAAGGCTGAGCCGCGTGGTTTACAGCCACGTCCCTTTGACCGCTCGGGCATCCCCCCGGAGCGGCGCTGAGTCTAGCGGCGGACCTGCAAGGGTTGAGCGATGAAGGTATGGGTTGCCGACCGGGTGAGCCGCGTGCATCTCGGTCGCCTGCCGGACGCATTCGAGGTGACCGTCGTGGAGCCCGGCGGCGGATTGCCCGACGGCGTGGAGGAGGTCGACTTCCTCGTCCCCGCCGACCCTTCACGAGAGCTCCTGGAGGCGATCGCGCGGATGAGGGCGCTTCGCGTGATCCAGACGACCTCTGCGGGCGTCGACTGGATCTTGCCGTGGGTGCCGGAGGGCGTAGCGCTGTGCAGCGCGCGCGGCGCGCGAGACGTGGCCGTCGCGGAGTTGGTGGTGGCGGTCGTCCTGGCGGACGCCAAGCGCCTCGCCGCCTTCCACGAGCACCAGCAGCGCGGCGAGTGGAGCGAGCTCGAGCTGGGCGAGGTCGCGGGGCGGCGGGCGCTGATCGTCGGCTACGGCTCGATCGGCGCGGCCGTCGAGTCGCGGCTCGTGGCGCTCGGCGTCACGGTCGAGCGCGTGGCCCGCTCGGCGCGCCCGGGAGTGCACGCCGACGACGTGCTCGGGGAGCTGCTGGGCGACGCCGACATGGTCATCGTCCTCGTCCCGCTCACCTCGCAGACTCGCGGGCTGTTCGACCGCCGACTCCTCGCCGCCATGAAACCCGGCGCACTGCTGGTGAACGCCGCGCGCGGGGCGGTGGTCGACACCGCCGCACTGCTCGAGGCTCTGCTCGCACAACGGATCCGCGCGGCGCTCGACGTAACCGATCCCGAGCCGCTGCCGCCCGATCATCCGCTGTGGCGCGCCCCCGGAGTGCTCATCACTCCCCACCTCGCGGGCGACACGCCCGAGGCCGAGCGCCGCGCCTACCGCCTCGTGGCCGAGCAGCTGCGCCGCTACGGGCGCGGCGAGCCGCTGCGCAACATCGTCAAGAGCGGCTACTGATCCGAAGCGCTTGGAACGGCCCTATGACGCGTCTCTGAGGCGCTGCGCCTCGGGCAGGGCCTCGAGCTTCTTGAGCGTGTGGTTCTCGATCTGGCGGATTCGCTCGCGGGTCACGTTGAAGGCTCGGCCGACCTCCTCCAGGGTCCGCGGACGGTCCCCGGTGAGGCCGAAGCGCATCTCGATCACCTCGCGCTCGCGCACCGGCAGCGCGGACAGCGCCCGCCGCACGTTCTCGCGGCGCAGGTTCTCCGACGCCAGCTCGAACGGGGACTCGGCCGTCTGGTCCTCGACGAAGTCGCCCAGCTCGGACTCCTCCTCCTCGCCGATCGGCTTCTCCAGGGACACCGGCTGCTGGGCCATGCGCAGGATGTCGCGCACCTCGCGGACGCTGCACTCCAGCTCGCGTGCGATCTCGGCGGGAACCGGCTCGCGACCGAGCTGCTGGACGAGCTGGCGCTCGATGTGGACGACCTTGTTCAGCTTCTCGACCATGTGCACGGGGATGCGAATCGTCCGCCCCTTGTCGGCGATAGCCCGCGTGACGGCCTGGCGGATCCACCACGTCGCGTAGGTCGAGAACTTGTAGCCCCGGCGGTAGTCGAACTTCTCGACCGCGCGGATGAGGCCCAGCGAGCCCTCCTGGATCAGGTCCAGGAAGGTCAGGCCCCGCCCCAGGTAGCCCTTGGCGATCGATACCACGAGCCGCAGGTTGGCCTCGACCATCTGCTGCTTGGCCATCATGTCGCCGCGCTCGATGCGCTTGGCCAGCGACACCTCCTGGCCGGCTGTCAGCAGCTCGACCTTGCCGATCGAGCGCAGATAGAGGCGCAGCGAGTCGAGGCTCGGCTCGACGGTCAGGTCGATCTCGGGCTTCTTGGGCTGGTCGGGCCGCGGGCGCTCGCGCTCGGCGGCGGCCGCCTCGACCCGCCCTCCTTCGGAGGTCGCCGGCGCGCCGTCGGCGCTGACCACGTCGATGCCCTGCTCGTCGAGGTACTCGTGCAGCTCGCGCAGCTGCTCCTTGGTGACCTCGACCTCCTCCAACCGCGCCGAGATCTCCTCGAACGTCAGGAAGCCGCGCTCGTGGGCCTCGGTGATGAGTGTCCGGAACTCGTCGGCCTCCGTGATCGGAGCCTCGTCGGTGAGCAGTACGTCTGCGGTCTTGGTTCTCACACCTCGTCCTATCGAGACGTAGTCAGGACGCGTTGTGCGTCCCCCGCCATCCCCCTGGCTATGTGACCCGACAGGTCGCGACGCTCGTCGCGAAGGGGCTGAGCCTTGTGTCCTCTCCGTTATCATCGGGAGGGGCTTCCAGCCGACCGTCCGGAGTCATACCACACGCAGGTTCATCCCGCGAAGGCGCCGCTACGCTAGTCGCCGACCCCCGGATCGACCATGGCCGACGACACCGCCACCTCGCTCTCCGCGCCAGACGTCCAGGCGCAGCTTCCGACCCTTCACGTGAGCCTCTCGCGCGTCGGGGTGACCGGCGTCGAGAAGGTCATCCGCATGCCCGCGGCCGCCGGCGGCGAGCAGCTCTTCCACGCACGCCTGGAATGCGTGATCGACCTCGGCCCGCGCCAGAAGGGCGCTCACATGTCGCGTTTCGAGGAGGTCGTCAACGACGCGATCGGCGAGGTGCTGCTCGGCGAGTCGGGCTTCCGCGCCGAGTGGCTCGCCCAGCGTGTGGCCGAGCTGGTGCGCGACCGCCAGGAGGCCCGGCGCGCCGAGGTGCGGATCGCCGCACGCTTCCCCGAGCACAAGCCCGCTCCCGTGTCCGGCATCCTCACCCAGGAGATCTACGAGCTCTTCGGCGTCGCGGTCTCGAGTGCGCGCGGGACGCGCCGCATGACGGGCATCGCCGCCCAGGGAATGACGGCCTGCCCATGCGCTCAGGGGCTGGTGGCCGGCAAGGCCCGCGAGCGACTCGCCGCCCACGGCTTCTCCGACGCCGACATCGAGCAGATCCTCGAGGACGTCCCCGTCGCGACGCACAACCAGCGCGGGCTCGGCACCCTCTACATCGGCTGCACCGAGGCCTGCGACGACGACATCGACGCGCCCGACCTCGTGCGGATCGTCGAGGAGTCGATGTCCTCGGAGATCTACGAGCTCATGAAGCGCTCCGACGAGCGCGCGGTGGTCGAGAAGGCCCACCGGCGCCCGCGCTTCGTCGAGGACTGCGTCCGCGAGATGATCGCGGGCGTGATCGCCACGTTCCCGCAGCTCAACGATCCCGTGTTCGTCCTCGCCCGCCAGGAGAACCTCGAGACCATCCACCAGCACAACGTCGTGGCCGAGCGCTTCGGGCTGCTCGGCGAGCTGCGCAGCGAGCTCAACACCGGCGAGCACGCCGAGCGCCACACCACGATGGAGGAGTGGCTCGCGGGGGCCGACTGAGCGCAGGCGCGGCCGCCGGCCTCAGGCCGGCTCGGCCCGCCGCTGCTTGACCTCGTTGAGGCGCCGGCGGATCCCGAACACGTAGTCCACGCCGGAGAGCACGGTCACGGCGACCGCCAGATAGACGAGCAGCTCGACCCACAGCGGGGCAGCGTCGCCCGAGGCGATCAGCGCGAAGATCGCCGCGACCTGGACGACGGTCTTGGTCTTGCCGAACATGCCCGCGGCGACGACCACGCCCTGCTGGGCGGCGGCCATGCGCAGCACGGTGACCGCGAACTCGCGGGCGATGATCACCATCGCCACCCACGCCGCCACCCGGTTGAGCGAGACCAGCGCCACCAGCGCGGCGATGATCAGCAGCTTGTCGGCGATGGGGTCCATGAGCTTGCCGAACGTGGTCACCCAGTTGCGCGAACGGGCGAGATAGCCGTCGACCGCGTCGGTCAGCGAGGCGACGGCGAAGACGAGCGCCGCGAGCAGGTCGCCGTTGGGGGTACGGTCGAGCAGCGCGACCACCAGCACCGGCACCGCAAGGATGCGCAGCACGGTGAGCACGTTGGGGACATTCAGGGGAACCATGCGACGCCCAACGGTACACGCGACACGACCGTCAGGGCTTGATTCTGCGCCCCGTCGCGAACAGCCACGAGCTCCAGGCGACCGCGCCGGCGGCCAGGGCGGCGGTCACCCCGAGAGCGAGGACGATGCTCGTGTCAGCCGTCCCGAGGAAGCCGTAGCGGACGGCGCTCACCACGTAGAAGACCGGGTTGAGGTGGGTCACCTCCTGCCACGGCGAGGCCAGGCTGTCCACCGAGTAGAAGACGCCGCCGAGGAAGGCCAGCGGCAGGATCACGATGTTGTTGACGAAGGTGTGGTGGTCGAAGGTCTCTGCAAACAGGCCGACGATCACCCCGAGGCAGGAGAAGAGCACGAGCACGAGCACGACCGCCGGCGCGAGCACGAACGGCTCGCGCACCGGCGCGCCGGTCACCGGCAGCGCGAGGGCCAGCAGCCCGGCGCCGATCGCCAGCGCGCGGATCGCGCCGCCGAGCGAGAAGCCGAGGTTGACCTCCCAGGAGCGCATCGGCGCCGCCAGCACGTCGTTGAGGTAGCGGTCGAAGCGGGCCTGGAAAATCGAGGAGCTGTTGTTGGAGTAGGCGGCCTGGGCCATCGCCATGGTGAACAGCCCGGGGACGATGAAGATGTCGTAGTCAAAGCCGTCGACCTGCTTGATGCGGCCGCCCAGCGACAGGCCGAACACGAGGATGAACAGGAAGGCGCTCAGCACCGGCGCGGCGACGGTCTGCGTCCACAGCTTGAAGATGCGCAGTATCTCGCGCGCGACGAGCCAGCCGAGCGGGCGGTGACGCTCGATCACCGCGCCATCGCCTTCACGTAGACGTCGGCCAGCGAGTCGGCCTGGTAGGCGTCGCGCAGGCCGGCGGCGGAGTCGCGGGCCAGCAGCCGCCCGCCACGGATCAGCGCGATCTCCTCGCACAGCTCCTCGGCCTCCTCGAGGTAGTGCGTGGTGAGGAGGATCGTCGTGCCCTCGCTGTGCAGGCGGCGGATGTAGCGCCACAGCTCCAGGCGCAGCTCGAAGTCGACGCCGGCGGTGGGCTCGTCGAGGATCACCAGCCGGGGCTCGTGCATGAGCGCCCGCGCGAGCAGCAGGCGCCGGCGCATACCGCCCGAGAGCTTGGGCGCGCGCACGCCGGCCTTCCCGCTCAGGTCGAAGACCTCCATCATCTCGGCCGCCCGGGCCCGCGCGTCGCGACGGCTCATGCCGTAGTAGCCGCCGTGGTAGACGAGCGTCTCCTCCACGTCGAGGAAGCGGTCGAGGTTGATGTCCTGCTCGGCCACGCCCACCAGCCGCCGGGCCGCGTTGGAGGCGTGGGCGTGGCCGAACACGCGGATCTCCCCGGCGGTGACGCGGATCAGATTGCAGACCGCGCTGATCAGCGTGGTCTTCCCGGCGCCGTTGGGCCCCACCAGTCCGAAGAACTCGCCGGCGGGCACGACGAGGTCGAGGCCCTCGAGCGCGAGCAGACCGTCGTCGTAGCGCTTGGTCAGGCCACGAAGCTCCAGGGCGTTCACGAGCTCGAGGCTAGTATGCGCCGCCATGCCCCTGATCCCCGTCGTCGTCGAGCGCAACTCCCGCGGGGACCGCGAGTACGACATCTATTCGCGCCTGCTCGCCGAGCGGATCGTCTTCATCGGCACTCCGATCTTCGACCAGGTCGCCAACCTGGTCATCGCCCAGCTCCTTCACCTGGAGTCAGACGACCCCGACAAGGACATCGCCGTCTACATCAACTCCCCGGGCGGGGACGTGTACTCGGGCCTGGCGATCTACGACACGATCCAGTTCATCAAGCCCGACGTGACGACCATCTGCTTCGGGATCGCGATGTCCATGGGGTCGCTGCTGCTCACCGGCGGCGCCAAGGGCAAGCGCCTCGCGCTGCCCAACTCACGTGTGCTGATCCACCAGCCCTCGGCCGGCTTCGAGGGCCAGTCGACCGACATCGAGATCCACGCGCGAGAGATCCTCGACATGCGCGCGCGCATCGACCGGATCTACGCGCACCACACCGGCCAGCCGGTCGAGCAGGTGCACCACGACATGGAGCGCGACCGCTTCTTCAAGGCCGACCAGGCCGTCGAGTACGGCCTCATCGACCGGGTCATCGACTCGCACTAGCCGTCAGGCGACGGGGTGCTCGATGGCCCCGAGGCCGTCGATCTCGATGCGCACGACGTCGGCGGAGCTGAGGAAGCGCGGCGGATCGAGAGCCATCCCGACTCCTTCGGGCGTGCCCGTGAAGATGAGGTCGCCGGGGCGCAACGTGCAGGTCTCGGCCAGGAAGGCGACGAGCTCGTCGACGCGGAAGAGCATGTCCGCGGTCGAGGCGTCCTGGCGCAGCTCGCCGTTGACCCAGGTCTGCAGGCGCAGGGCGTGAGGGTCCGCGACCTCGTCGACGGTGGTGATCCACGGTCCCCACGGGCAGAAGCCGTCAGCTCCCTTCGCGCGCGCCCACTGTGACTCGCGGCGCTGCAGGTCGCGGCCGCTGACGTCGTCGCCGACCGCATACCCCCCGATGTCACCGCCGGCGCCCATGACCGCCACCAGCTCGCCCTCGTAGTCCAGGCGATGCACCACCTCAGGGCAGCGGACGGGGGCGCCGGGCGGCGCGGAGGAGGTGGGGACCATGGAGAAGACGATCGGCGCGTCGGGACGCTGGGCGCCGGTCTCGGCGGCGTGGGCGGCGTAGTTCAGGCCGATGCCGTAGATCGCACGAGGCTCGGGCACGGGCGCGAGCAGCGTGACCTCCTCCAGCGCCCAGTCCTCGCCGTCCGCCGGCGTCCGGTCGCCATTCGACAGGCGTTCGAGCACCGGCGCTCCGTCCGAGAACGCCACCGCGCGCCCATCGCGCACTTCGCCGGCGACGGGCGCGCGGGAGGCGGGCGGTGAGAAGGTGGCGAGCTTCATGTTGGGTGAGAGGGGGCGGCGGTGAGGGAGCTACGGCCGGACGGACGGGCGAGGCCGGGCGGCGCCCCTAGCCGGCCGCGGCGCGGCGCACGCGGAGCGCCTCTTCGTCGGCGAGGCGCGCTCCCTGTTCGCCCACCCCCTCGCGGGCGAGAACCTGGATGCGCGCGATCGTCCGGCGCAGGATGCGCGACACCTGCATCTGCGAGACGCCGACCCGCTCGGCGATCTGGCTCTGGGTGAGATCCTCGACGAAGCGCAGGCGCAGGACCGTGCGATCGCGCTCGGACAGGGTGTCCAGGGCCGGAGCGATCGCCTGCCAGTCGTCGACGCGCTCGAAGTTGGGGTCTTCCTCCCCCACGCGCTCGCCGCGCGAGGCCTCGCTGTCGCTGCCCGTGGGCTCGTCCAGCGAGTCGGCCTCGTAGGCGTGGCCGGCGGAGAGGGCGTCGACGACGTCCTCCGGGTTCTCCCCCGTCGCTCGCGCCAGCTCAGCCACCGTCGGGGTGCGGCCGGTGTGCGCCGAGAGGCGGTCGACCGCCTTGCCGATCGTCAGCACGCGCTCCTGGACGCTGCGCGGCACGTGGACCGCCCAGCCCGCGTCGCGGAAGTGACGGCGCAGCTCGCCGACGATGGTCGGCACGGCATAGCTCGAGAAGGCGGCCCCCCGGTTGGGGTCGTAGCGGTCGACGGCCTTGACCAGGCCGAGGTTGGCGACCTGCACGAGATCGTCGAGTGGGCGCCCGCGCCCGGCGTAGCGCGCCGCGAGCTGGCGGGCGAGCGACAGGTAGCGGTGCACCAGCGCCTCGCGCGCCCCCTCGTCGCCCGCGTCGCGCCGGCGCCATAGGTCAGCCTCAGCCAGGCGTGCGCCACGAGGGCCAAGCGCCGCCGGCATGAGGGACCTCCCCCTCGAGTCGTCCGTTACCGCCATGCAGGTCCACTCGCACTCTATCGCCGCCCGCCTCAACGGGCGGCGTAGCGGGCGGGGTCGGCGTCGAACAGCGCCTTGCAGTGCCCCGAGCAGAAGAAGTACGTCGTCTCCGCGTGACGCTCGCGCAGCGCCTTGCTGCGATCCACCGTCATACCGCAGACCGGGTCGCGCGCGCCGCGGCGAAGGGTCAGCCCGATCAGCGCGAGGAAGATCGCCGTCGCCACGAGGTTGAGGGCGAGCTTGTAGTCCACGCCGATCGAGCCGAAGACGTCGTCGGCGCTCGGTCGCTCACTCGGGATCAGCCCCGCCGCCGAGAAGAGCCCGTCGACGAGCAGCGCAGCGATGATCATGGTCGCGAGCATCAGCAGCGTGATGCGAACCGCGAAAGCCCAGCCGTAGTACTTGCGGTAGATGACGAGGATCGGCAGCACGATCAGGTCGGCGAAGATGAAGGCCATGACGCCCGCGAAGGAGATCCCGTTGGCCCACAGGACCGCCGCCAGCGGCACGTTGCCCACCGAGCACACGAAGCTGAGCACGGCGATGAGCGGGCCGGCAAGGACGTTCTCAACGGTGCGCACGCCGGCGGGCGCGTCGGAGACAAAGAGGGTGTTGAACACTTCGGGGTCCAGCAGCGCGACGAAGCCGGCGAGCACGAAGCCCAGCCCGATCTCCCGGTAGAGCATGCGCCAGTCGCCCCGGAAGTTGTGCGCCACGTCGGACCACGCCGAGGCGGAGGTGACGCGCTTGCGCCACGAGCCCTGCGAGGCGACGGAGTGGTGCTGGTGGCCGGTGTCCGCCTTGCGCGCGTGCTCGCGCGCGCGCGCCTCAACGCGTGGTGAGACGAAGATCCGCAGCGCAGCGGCCATCAGGACGATCATCACGATCCCGCCCACGTACTCCGCGACCGCGAACTGCCACCCGATGAGCACCCACAGGACAAGGCCGAGCTCCCAGACGAGGTTGGTCGAGGCGAACTGGAACGCGAGCGTCGAAGCGGCCGAGGCCCCCTTCTGGAACACCGACTTGCCGATGGCCACGGCGGCATAGGAGCACGACGACGAGGCGGCGCCCAGGCCGGTCGCCCACGCGACTGGGCGCGGTCCTGAGCCGCTCAGCCGGCGCTCGATGGCCTCCCGCGGAACCCAGGCCTGCACGATCGCGGAGATCAGGAAGCCGAGGACGAGCGCCCACCACACCTCCCAGGCCATGAGGACGGCGTTCCAGAGCCCGTCCGCGATCGTGTCTGCCACTCCGGCCATGCGGTCGCATCATACCCGCGCGGGGTATCTACCGGTCGCGGGTCCAACCGCTTCCTAGCGGGCCCGCTCGGTGCCGGCGTAGACGTTGACGCGCCCGTGGCGGGCGAAGGCGCACAGGGTGAGGCCGCGGTCGGCCGCCAGCCGCACGGCGAGCGAGGTCGGCGCGCCGACCCCCACGAGCACCGCGGCCCCGGCCACGACCGCCTTCTGCACGAGCTCGAAGGAGACCCTTCCGCTCACGCACAGCAGCCGATCGCGCAGGGGAACGCCGCCGTCGAGCACCATGCGCCCGACGACCTTGTCCATCGCGTTGTGGCGACCAACGTCCTCGCGCACCAGCAGAAGGGCACCATCGACCCCGAACAGTCCCGTCGCGTGCAGTCCGCCGGTGCGCTCGAAGCCCGGCTGCACGAGCCGGGAAGGAAGGTCGGCCAGCAGCGCGCGCTCGACCACCGGGCCCGGCGGGAGCCGGGGCGCGTGCACCGCGACCTCCTCCAGCGCGCCTTTGCCGCACACCCCGCACGAGGAGGTCGTGTAGAAGCGCCTGGCCCCCGGGTCGCGCATCAGCGGGCCTGCGACCTCGACCGTGTTGGCCGCGAGGTCCGCACTCGGGCCGACGGCCACAGCGCGCTCGATCAGGCCTTCGCCGAACAGGAACCCAACCGCGAGCTCCTCGTCGTGGCCAGGCGTGCGCATCGTCACGGTCAGCGGCGCGCCGTCCACGCGGATCTCGAGCGGCTCCTCGACCGCCACCTCGTCGAGCACGCCGTCGTGCTCCACTGTGGCGTGCAGGCCGCGAGCCCGGACTCTGGGAACGCTGCTCATCGTCTGCTGGCTACCCGCGCGCCAGCATCCCCACCCCGGCGCCTGCGGCGCGCCCGGTCGCCCGGCGGCGGTCGAGCACCGTGTAGGTCACGACGCGCGGGCGTGACGTGGTCAGGTCCATGGTGGCCTCGACCAGGCGGGCATCACAGCACGAAGCGAAGCCCCGCTGGAAGGTGACGCGCGAGGGCCGCGGGCGCAGCGTGGCCACCGCGTCGCGGTCGCGGACAGCGCCCGCCCGGGTGCGCCTCGCGCTGCGCGCGGGGAGGAAGGTGCGAAGCCGGACCCCATCACCCGCGCGAAGTGGGAAGGAGACCCGCACGCCGCCGGGCAGCGGCGTGTAGCGGATCGCGAGCGTGCGTCCGAGGGGCGCGCCGGAGCTGTCGGCGAAGGCGGCGCGCAGGGTCACGACGCCGCGGCGCCCGACCCGCACGTCGCGCCCGTAGGGAAACCACTCGCGGCCGCCTGAGACGAGCACCGGGCCGGCCGAGCTGGGCGGGCGCCCGAGGGTCATCGGGCGCGGACGAAGCAGGTCGCGCCACGTGCCGTCGGGCGACCGGCGCTTGAGCGCGACGAGGCCCGCGTCATAGCGCAGGTCCGGCTGCAGCGGCCGGCCGTTTACCGCGAACCACACGCCGCCTCGGCGCACCGTCGCAAAGCCCGCGCCCGCCGCGTCGACGAACGCGCCATCGCCATCGGCGGTCAACCCGGCCCCTGCGGCGGGAGCGGCGGACGGTTCGCGGCGGGCGACCTCCGCTGCGCGGTCCAGCAGGAAGACGGTCAGCCCGTTCCACACGACCGTGTTGCTGAAGTCAAGTCCGGCGAAGCCTCCGCGCGCCCGGCCGCGGAAGCGCGGGACGACCGCGATCCCCTCCCTGGAGACACCATGGACGCGCTCGAGGCGGTCGAGCGCGCGCGCGGCGAGCGCCCGGTAGCGAGCGGCGGAGCCCCGGTCCTCGGCGAAGGCCGCGGCCGCGGCCGTCGCGGCGTAGGCCGTCGCGGCCAGTGGCCAGGACTGCTCCTGGCGACGGCCGATGAAGGCGAGGTCGCCGTCCGGTCCGGCGAACGCGGCCTGGGCCTCGACGGCCCGGCGCAGGAGCCGCAGGCCGGCGGGCGGCGCGCCGCCGCCCAGCCCGAGGACCACCTCGCCGATCATCGCCGCGGACAGGGCGTGGTAGGCGAGCGGGTAGGTGTTGGCGTCGGAGATCAGGCCGAGCCCGCGGCGCGGGCCGGGGCCGGTCGAGCGCCCGGTCGGCCGCAGGGCGCCCGGGGCCTCGACGCCGGCGAGCCGGACCGCGGCGCCGCGGGTGGCCGCGCGCGCGTCGAGCTTGGAACCCGGGACGGTCGAGCGCAGGCGCGTGCGCAGCAGCGCGAGGTCGCCCGCCGCCTCCACCGCCTCGTGGTTGTGGAAGCAGCCGGGCGAGGAGATGCAGGCGGCGATGCCCGGATCCAGCGCCGGAGGACCGGTCGTCCGCAGGTAGGCCGCCCAGGCGCGCCGCGTGCGCCTGAAGGCCGGGTCGTCTCCGAGCCGGCGGCGCGCGAGGTCATAGGCCGCGGCTACTCCCAGCGCATCGAACACCCCTCGCTGTCCCGGGGGCTTGGCCAGCGCCGTGCTGACCGCGCGTACGCCGGAGCGGACCAGCCGCTCCTCGCCGCGGCGCACCCCGGCCCACAGAAGTCCGTAGCCGAGCATGATCGCCCCGTAGCCGCGCGCGGTCTTGCCGGTCACGGGGTCGACGAACAGGCCGCCGCGCGTCTGGCGGGCCGGCCACGTCGCGGCGATGCGGTCGGCGAGCGCGCCCGGGTCGGTTTCGCCCTGCGCGCGTGCGAGCGGTACGAGGGGTCCGCCGAGCAGGAAGAGGAGGGCCAGGCCGGCGGTCACTGCTAATAGCCGGGGAGGTACCCCTCCTCCTTGGGTGGGAGCGTCACGGTCACGTAGGAGGTGTTGTCGCTCTCGTTGGACTCGGCGAGGCGGCCCTTGGGGTCCGCCGTCATCACGTAGGCGTAGCGGCCCTTGAGCCCGGTCACGTTGACGTACTGCTGGTAGTACTGGGCGGGGTAGCGGTCGACCCATCCCACGGAGGTTCCCAGGGTGACCTTCGTCTTGTCCGGGTTCTGGTTGCAGGCCGGGTAGACGCGGCCCGGGGGCGAGCCCAGCGGCGGGATGTCCATCTGGATCAGGTCGCGCAGGCAGTAGACCTGCTTGGGGCTGCGCCGCAGGCGCTTGAGGGGCTTGCCGTCGGGGCCCAGCGACCAGATCTCCAGCGACGCGGCATCGACGAACTTCCAGTAGCGGTACTGGCCGGGAATCGGCTTGAAGAACAGCTCGCCGCCGGTGCGCCGGTAGGCGTGGCCGATGCCAACCTTCTTGATCGCCTGCAGCACGCTCATGCGAAACGCGCGCCTGGGCCGCTTGCGCTTGCCGCGCAGCTCCATCGGGCCGGTCCCGATGTTCTGGATGCTGTTGGCGGCCCGCAGCAGCGTGCGCTTGCGGCCGATCTGCGCGTAGAGGTCCTCTGGCGTGCCCATCACGAGGTTCGGGCAGCGCAGACCGAACGCGAACGGCCCGACGCAGGGATTGCTCGCCTGGTTGGAGCTGGGCGAGGTCCCGCCGGTGTCGTCGGCGGCAAGGCTCGCCGCGGGCAGCGCAAGCACGAGTAACAGGACGGCGAGGGGAAGGGTGCGCATACGAAAGACCCAACACGAGGCGAGGTGGTTTGAAGCGGTCCGCACGCCCGCCCGGGCCGGGAGGGCGGGCACTGTAGCGCCGGCGCCCCGTGGTGCGGCGCTCCTAGCGCACGACCAGGTCCGCGCGCGCGCTCGACAACTGCCCGTCCGGCGTACGGGCCCGCACCCGCAGCACGCGGCGCCCGCGGCTCAGGCCCTCGGCAAGGGTGATCGTGGTGGCGCCCTGCCGGGCGTCGCCGGTGGCCTCGCGGACCGTCGCTCCAGACGTCGAGCGCACGATGACCCGTACCGAGGCGCGCAGCGTGCTGATCACCTTGACCGCGATCGAGCGTCCGCGGCGGGCGCGGACCCCCCCGCCGCGGATCGCCACCGCGAGTCGCCGCGGAGCTTCGGGGGCGATCCAGCGCACAACGTCGTTCTCGGCGTCGCCGACGAGGATCCCGCCGTCAGGGGTGACGGCCACCGCCTTGGGCTGGTCAAGTCGCGCGAGGGTGGCGCGCCCGCCGTCACCTCGATAGCCCCGTCGCCCGGTCCCGGCGACGGTGACGATCCGCCCGTCGGGCAGGACGCGGCGCACGCGGTGGTTGAGCGTGTCGGCGATCAGCACGCCGCCGTCGTCGAGGGCGTAGACGCTGTGCGGGCCGGCGAGGCGCGCGCGGGTGGCGGGGCCACCGTCGCCCGAGTAGCCCGGGCGGCCGGTGCCCGCGACGGTGGTGATGCGGCCCGTGCGCGAGACCAGGCGCACCACGTCGGCGCCCGCGTCCGCGATGTAGAAGCCGCCGTCGCTGCGCGAGCCGATCCCGAACGGCCCGCTCATGCGGGCGCGGGTCGCGCGACCGCCGTCGCCGGCCCGCGCGCCGGGCCGCCCGTTGCCCGCGACGGTGCGGATCTCCCCGTCGCGAACCCGGCGGATGCGGCGGTTGTCGGTGTCGGGGATCAGGAAGCCACCGCCCCGGACGCGCTCGACCGCGATGCCACGCGGGGTGGCGATGCGCGCGGCCGTCGCCCGGCCGCCGTCGCCGCTGAAGCCCGCGGTCCCCGTGCCCGCCACCGTGCGGATCGCGCCGCTGCGCAGGACCCGGCGGACGCGCTGGTTGAGGGTGTCGGCGAGCAGGAAGCCCCCGCGCGGCAGGAAGGCGACCCCGTGCACGAAGTTCAGCGTGGCCCGCGTCGCGGGCCCGCCGTCGCCGCCGAAGCCCGCGGCGCCCGTGCCGGCCACGGTCGCGATCCTGCCCTCTGCGGTGACGAGACGGACCGAGTTGGCAAACGGCTGGGCAAAGAGGAAGGAGCCGTCGGCGGCGACGTCGATCCCGCGCGGGTGGCTGATCCGCGCGTCGGTCGCCGGCCCGCCGTCTCCCCTGCTTCCCGCGGAGCCGGTGCCCGCGACGGTGAAGATGATCGCGGCGGCGAGCGAGCGCATGCCCGCGAGAAGCTACCGGCCGCGGGGTCGCGCTACGACGCTGCCGGGGAGCGGGCGCCGAGCCCGCCGATCGCCGCCCCGGGGCCGGTGGAGATCGCGAAGTTGACCGTCACCCACTGGGGCCCGTTGTCGGCGCGCCGGCGACCCTGGATCTGGCTGGAGCCCCATACGAGGCTGAGGTCGCGCGGGTCCGGCGAGGCGGCTGCGTAGTCACCCCACGAGCAGGAGGGCGAGCAGCCCGTGCGCGCGCCCGTGCTGCGCGCGACCACCTGCTCACCGCCCATCCGGCCCAGCGCCATCGCGCCGCTGCGCCGCTGCACGCGGACGTCGGGCAGGGCCTGGGCGCTGCCCGAGTTGTAGACGAGCGCCGCGCCCGTCCCATCCCCAGCCGGAGAGACCGCGCCGTTGAAGACGTAGCGACCGGGAAGCCGAACGATCCCCGTCTGCCGCGGGCGGCGCCCCCCGGGAAGGAGCTCGTACCAGCGCACCGCCGAACGCTTCCCGCTGCGAACCGTGTGCTGGGTCCAGATCGCCATCCGACCGCCGGCCGCCGGGTCGCTGCGACCGACCGCCTGGGTGAGCGCGGCGGCGAAGGAGGCAGAGTCCAGGCGCGACGAGCTGCCGCGCTGGGGGACGTCGGGGGACACGCGGTAGTCCGGCACCGCGACGTTGCCGTTCTGCACGAGGACCGTGCGCCCCGCCCGCTCGATCACGTGCCAGATCATCAGCTGGTGGCCCAACTCGTTCCTGCTCACGAACGGGTCGTCGGCCGCCACCACATAGCCGGCCCCGCTGCGCTCGGTGAGGTTAACCGGCTCCGGGGTGAAGGCGGGATCGCCGTCGGCGGTTGTCAGCGGCTGCTTGGGCGTCCCGAACACCGCCACGCGGCCCGAGCGGCAGCCGCGCTCGCCGGGCACCGGCTTGCGCGCCACGTACAGGGCCGCAGTCTTGAAGTCGCCGCCCTTGAACACATTGGCCCCCACGACGAGGTAGCGGTCGCTGTGGCCGAGCTTGGGGTAGTCGGGCTCATTGGAGCCCGTCCGCACGGTGAAGTGACACCAGCCGCGGCGCAGGTCGCCGGGGTCGGCGGTCTGCGACCAACCGTACTCGAGGTAGCCCGTCTCGCCCTTGCTGCGGATCGCGGCGTAGAGCCAGCGCCCGCCCTGCTCGTCCCACTGGATCTGCGGGTCGGCGACGTTGCCGCCAGGCGAGCCGAGGAACGCGTCGAAGCCGCGCCTGCGAAGCATCCTCAGGTCGCGCTTGCGCGCGACCGCGACGCGCTCGTTGGTGAACTCGACGTACGCGCCGGGCCCGGCCGAGCCGGTGGAGTCCGATGGTTCGAAGATGCCGCGCGAGGCGACCCCGCGGCGCCGCACGACCACGCCCGGCGCGCGCCCAGCCGGGCCCGGAGCGGTTCGCGGCGTGCCGGCTCCCAAGGGCGCGGCGCCGCCCGACTTCAGCGTCCCGCGCAGGTATTGCGAAGGCGCAGCCACCGTGGGCCCCGGCCGCCCCGCCTTGCGTCCGGCGACCTTGGCAGCGCCGCCCTCCTGCTCCGCGAGGGCGGGAGCGGGCACCGCCAGCGACGCGCCGGCGAGGAGGATGAGAGGCGCAAGAGGACGGACCGGCACGGCAGCGGCGAGTCTATGCGCGGCCCGCGGCCCGCGGCCCGGCTGGGCGCTACCTTCGCGCCATGGGAGTTCTACGCCGGACCCCGGCCGAGCAGGCCGTACTCGCGCGCTCGGTGGTACGCCTGCGCGGTCTTCACCCGCTGCCGCGCCCGCTGCGCACCGGGCGCGTGCGCATTCTCCACGTACCCTGGGTCTTTCGCCTCCCGTGGTTCCGGCGCTTCGTCGGCTACGCGTTGGGCCCGCTGATCCTCCTGCGCCGCCCGCTTTCCGAGGTCTCCGACGACCTGGTCGTCCACGAGCTCTGTCACGTGTGGCAGGTGCAGCGCGACGGGCTGGCCATGTGGCTGTCCTACCTCTACCTCGGCTACGAGCACAACCCCTACGAGGTCGAGGCGCGCCGGGCTGCGGCGCTTACCTCTGACGCCGGACACTGAGGGGGCCATACTTCCAGGATGCGCGGGCGACCGAAGCGGCTGGTCCTGATCGGCGCGTTCGCGGTGGTGTGGGGGGCGGCGGTGGCCGTGGCGATCGCGACCTCGGGCCCGAGCGCCGGCCAGCGCCCCCTTGGCCAGCGAAAGGTCGTGCGCCCGGCCGCGCAAACGCAGGTCGCGCAGGCACCCGCGGCGGCGCAGCCCGTGCAGCCAGACGACCCCGAGGCCTACCGGCCGCTGCCCAAGCCGCGGCCGACGCTGGTCGAGCCTCAGGCAGGGGTTCCCAGCAGCGCGACCTCGGACCCGAAGCCGAGCACGAAGCAGAGGGGCGGCGACCGGGCGGCGACGCGGCCTGAATCCGACGCCGAGATCCGCGCCCAGCTGCGCCAGCTGCGCCAGTACTACGCCTCGCTGCCTGCCAAGGACAACCCCGCGGCGAACTCCTCTGCGTTCGAGCTCACCGCGGGTCAGCTCGACGCGCTGAGCGGCTGGCAGACGAGCGTCGCCTCGGTGTACTTCGACTACGGGGGCCCTCTGGCCTGCGGCGGCAGGCTGCGCCGCGACCAGTTCGGCGTCGCCAACAAGAACCTGCCCTGCGGCACGATGGTGACCTTCCGCTATGGCGGCAGGGCGCTGCGCGTGCCGGTGATCGACCGCGGCCCCTACATCACGGGCCGCGAGTGGGACCTCACGGGCGCGACCTCGATCGCTTTGAACTTCAACGGGCTCGGCCCGATCGACTGGGTCATCGGCTAGCCGCGCCTAGCGCAGCGCCTTCTCCGTCGCGCGCAGCACGTCGCGGCGCTTGCGGTGCGCGCTCTCGTACAGGCGCACGACCGCAACCTCTGCGGGCGTCGCATCGGCCAGGCGCTTAGTTATCTGGAGCGCCGTCATCTCGCGGTAGTCCGGCCACGGCTCCTCGACGTGGAGCTCCGGGCCGGCACCGTCCTCGGCGCCGGGATCGGCCAGGGCGGCGACCAGCTCCTCCTCGGGCCCGGGGTCCGGCTCGTCGCCGTCGGAGCCCACCTCAACCTCGACCTTAGCCTCGGCCTGGGGCTCGACGTCGTCGTCGACGGGCTCCTGCGCCGCCGCCGCCGGCTCGGCGGCGGGCTGCAGCTGCACACCGGCCGCAGCGGCGATCTCCTCGGTCGCGGCGCGCACGTCCTCGACGATCCGGTCGAGGTCGGGCAGGGCGTCGAAGTCGCCGACCAGCCCGAAGCTCATCGTCCCGTTGTAGGAGATCACGGCGACGTTGACCGCGAGGTTGTTGCCGATCGGGACCATCGGCAGGATCTCGAGCAGCTCGCGGTCCCCGAGGTAGAGCGGCTTCTGCGGTCCGGGGACGTTGGTCACCACCAGGTTGATGAAGCGCTGGCGCACGCTCAGCCGTGCGGCGGCGCTGAGGATGGTCGGCGGGGCGAGCCCGCCCAGTCCGGTGAGCGCGTGCGCGCCCAGCGCCTGGCCTGAGTCCTTCATCTCCTCGGTGGTCCTGCGGATGCGCCGCAGGCACTCGATCGGGTCCGGGCAGGAGATCGGCAGGTCCACGACCATCCCGGTCACCTCGTTGCCTGGCTCGGCGGCGCGGTTCTTCCCCCCCGCCAGGCTGACCGGAACGAAGGCCTGCAGCGAGCCGACGTCGGACCCGCGACGCTCGAGGTCACGGCGAAGCGCCCGCGCGACGATCGTCAGCACAACGTCGTTGACGGTGCCCCCGAGCTCGTTCTTGATCGCCTTGACGTCGTCGAGCGCGACGCTGTACCACGCCACCCGGCGGTCGGGGCCGACCGTGCGGTTGTAGGGCGTGCGGGGCGACGGGCGCAGCCCGGCCCAGGCCAGAGCTCCCACGCCGGCGAGCGCGGAAGCCGCGTCCTCAACGAGCTTGCGCGGGCCGCGGAGCGCCGCACGCAGCGGCCGCGCCAGCTCCGCCGGGGACAGCGCGCGCTCGACCAGCGCCTCGGCCAGCAGGCCGACGCCGGAGGGAGCGGGCCGCGGACGCCAGCCCTCCGACCCGCGGCGCGCCTGCTCGTCGGGCGCGAAGATGGCACTGAGCACGTCAAGCCCGGAGATGCCGTCCACCATCGCGTGGTGGGTCTTGCTGATCACCGCGAAGCGCCCCGGGCCGCCTTCGTGGGCGGGGGCCAGCGCCTCGACGAGCCACAGCTCCCACAGGGGACGGTCGCGGCGCAGGCGCTGGCCGAAGACGCGACCCGCGAGCACCCGCAGCTCGTGGTCGGACCGTGCACCGGGCAGGTTGGTCGTGCGGATCTGGTAACGCACGTCGAAGCTCTCATCGTCGACCCACTTGGGGCGACCCTGGCCGAGCGGCACGAAGGCCAGCCGCTGGCGATAGCGGGGCACGAGCGCCAGCCGCGCCTCGACCTCGGCGACGAAGTCCTCGTAGGAGGGCGCCTCTCCGGCGAAGACCATCACGCAACCCACGTGCATCGGACCGGTCGCGTCCTCGAAGTGCAGGAAAGAAGCGTCGAGCGGGGTCAGGCGATCAGACGGCATGGGGTCTTCCTTGTCTCGGGGCGATGGAGTTTGTCGAATCGCGCTCTCGAGCATGCCCATAGGCCGCTTTGCGCAGCGCTGGGGTGACATAGGTGGTCAAAGCGCGCCGTTTCGCATATGGTGCACCCGAATTACGTCATTACGTGGGCAGGGGTGCCGTGGGCGCAAGGAAGGCCGCTTTTTTTATATTGCTGGTTATCGGGTTATTGGCCCGACCCGCGAGCGCGCTCGCTGACGCCCTGAACGTCGTCGTCGAGGACGATGGCTCGATAGTCGAGAACTGGCAGGGCCGCCGGGAACCGGCGCTTCGCGCCGCGGTCGCCCTGGGAGCCAAATCGGTGCGACTCATGGTGACCGAGGGCAAGGTGTCCGAGGACGGGTTCGGCGACTTCGACGCCGCGATCGCCGCCATCAGGGCGCACGGGCTGAAGCCGCAGATCACCGTCACGCTTGGGCCGAGGACGCGTCCCGACCTGTGGCGACCCGACCGGTTCGCTGCGTTCGTGACCGAGGTGGTCAGCCGCTACAGAGGCCAGGTGGGCCTCTACGGGCTCTACAACGAGCCCAACGTCACCGGCTGGTTCCCGGACATGCCCCTGGCCTGGAAGGCGGCGGCCTACCGTGAGTTCTATCTCGCCGGCTATCGCGCGGCGCGCGCGGCCGATCCCTCAGCTCGGCTCCTGATGAGCGATCTGGCGCCGGGCAAGGGCGCGATGTTCATCCGCGCGCTGCTATGCCTCGACGACCAGGGCCGGCCCATCGGCAAGTGCGAGAAGCTGACGGCGGACGGCTTCGCCTATCACCCCTACCAGTTCACCAGCTCGCCGATGACCCGCGAGGCGGACAACTACCAGATCGGTATCGGGCGCATCGACGAGATAACGCGCGCGCTCAGCGAAGGTCGGGCGGCCGGCCGGCTCTCCACCCCCTCGGGCGGCACGCTGCCCCTGTACCTCGACGAGTTCGGATATTTCAGTCGTGGCAAAGAGGGCACGCCCCTGAAGCTGAACCTGCCCGAGTCGGTCCGTGCCGCATGGCTCGTTCAGGCCTTCCAGCGAGCCTGCGACGAGCCGGGCGTCAAGCAGATGGCGCAGTACGGCTTGTTCGAGAACCCCGACAAGTGGCCCGGCATCTGGGACATGAGCATCATCGACCGCCTCGGCCGGCCCGACGCCGCCTACCTGTCGCTGCAGTCATGGATACGAACCAATCGGGCGTGCATCGCGGGCTCGGGCGTCGAGCGTGCCAAGCCAACGCGGCCCCCGGTCACCAAGCCACAGGGCCCCCCGGTCACGATCCCGCCCGCGACACCGGCGCCCGTAGCGCCCAAGCTGCCCGCGACGCCGCGGACGGTGCCGACGCCCGCGCCCGCCAACACCACCCCCTCACCTCAGAAGCCTGCTGAGGACACCGGCGGAGAGGCCACGGCGGGCACCGGCACGACGACCGAGCCCACCCAGAGCACCAAGCCCAAGAGCACGAAGGCGAAGCCCAAGCCGAAGTCGAAGCCCAAGCCCAAGCCCAAGCCGAAGCCCAAGCCCAAGCCGAAGCCGAAGCCCGAGCCGCAGCCGACGGACGCGGGCGTCGGTACCAGCACCCCGCCGACCGAGGGCTCCGGCAAGACCAAGACGAAGACCAAAGACTCCGGCAAGACCAAGACCAAGAGCACCGGCAAGACCAAGACCAAGGACACCGGCAAGACCAAGTCCGGCACGGACACCGGCAAGAGCGGCGCCGGCGGTAAGGGCGAGCTCATCGACGGCACCGGCAAGGGCACGGGAACCGAGGGCACCGAGGGCGGTCCCAAGGTCGAGGCGGGAGCCGGAATCGACGTCGGCTCTTCCACCAACCGCCAGCCCAAGATCAAGGCAGGAGCCGGAATCCACGTGGGGTCTTCCACCAACCGCCAGCCCAAGGTCACGGCGGGAGCCGGCATCCACGTGGGGTCTTCCACCAAGCGCCAGCCCAAGGTCACGGCGGGAGCCGGCATCCACGTGGCCGCTTCCACGCGAACCCGTGGCCACAGCAAGCCCGGCGAGGACGCGGCTCCGAGAAGGGCGAGGGGCGACACGGGCGCGGCCGGAGTGGGGGGCGAGATGGACAGCCGGACCGGTGGGGCGCACCGCCATACCGCCGGACAGCGCAGGCGCACGGCGACTGCCGCCGTACAGCGCCGTAGCGCGGCGCTCCCGCGCCGGTCCGCCGTGACCACTCGGCCCTCCAACAAGGACCTGTCCGTGTTGGAGAACTTCACGCGCAGCGTCAGCCGCTGACGAGCGGCCTACGGACTCTCGCGCCCGGCGAGGACCTCCTGAGCCGCGCCCTCCGCGGCCTCCAGCTGCTCCTCCACGAGCCTGAGGCCGCTGGTCCAGAAGCCCGGGTCGGCGAGATCCACGCCGACGATCGCGCCCAGCTCCTCGGGCGAGCGCGAGCCGCCCGCTGACAACAGCTCGAGATAACGGGGCACGAAGCTTGCGCCCTCCTGGCGGTAGCGCTCGTAGACCGAGAGCGCGAGCAGCTGGCCGTAGGCGTAGGCATAGACGTAGCCCGGCGTCGAGATGAAGTGGGGTACGTAGGACCACCACAGCCGGTAGTCCTCGGTGAGCTCGACGCTATCGCCGAAGAGCTCTGACTGGCTCTGGGCCCAGAGCTCGCCGAAGCGGTCGGGCGCGAGCTCGCCCTCCTCTCGGCGCGCGGTGTGGGCGAGGTCCTCGAAGCGGTTCATCGCCGTCTGCCGGAACACCGTTGCGATCGAGCCCTCGATGCTCTCGGCCAGCAGCGAGAGCCGCGACTCCGGGGTCGAGGCCTGCTCGAGCAGCCGCCCGAAGGTCACGGCCTCGCCGAACACCGACGCGGTCTCGGCCAGGGTCAGCGGCGTGCCCTGGTGAAAGATGCCCTGCCGGGCGGCCAGTGCGGCGTGCACGCCGTGGCCGAGCTCGTGTGCGAGCGTGAGCACGTCACGGCGCTTGGAGGTCCAGTTGAGCATCACGTAGGGGTGCACGGAGGGCACCGCGTACGCGCAGAAGGCGCCGCCGCGCTTGTCGGGCCGCACGGGGGCATCGATCCAGCGCTCCTCGAAGAAGCGCCCGGCGACACGCGCGAGCTCGGGCGAGAAGGACGCGTAGGACTCCATGACGAGGTCACGCCCCTGCGCCCAGCCGATCTCCTCCGGCTCTCCGGTGACGGCAGCGGCACGGTCGTAGTCGGCCAGGCGGTCCAGGCCGAGCAGGCGCGCCTTGAGGCGATACCAGCGCTGGGGAAGGTCGTAGCGCGAGCGCACAGCCTCCAGCAGGGCCTGCACGGACTCGTCGGAAGCCTCGTTGGAGAGGTTACGGCTCGCCAGCCAGCTCGGGTAGTGGCGCAGGCGGTCGTCGGTCGCCTTGTCCGCCAGCAACGTGTTGTAGACGAACGCTCGCGTGCGCAGCCCGGGTTCCAGCGCCGTCGTCACCCCCTCGGCGACCGCCTTTCGCTCGCCGCGCTCAGGCGAGACAAGACGGGCAAGGGCGGCGTCCAGCGTCGTCTCCTCCTGCCCAACGGTCACGCGCATCGCGGAGGTCAGCTCGGTGAACAGCCGCGTCCAGGCGCTGCGCCCGCTGACCGCCTTCTCGGTCATCAGGCGCTCTTCTGGCTCTGAGAGCAGGTGCGGGCGGTAGCGGCGCTGGGTGCGCAGGTAGTGGCGGCAGAAGTCCAGCCCGTCGTAGGCGAGCAGCTCGTCCACGCGCTCGTCGTCGAGTGCCGCCCATTCCAGCTCGGCGAAGATCAGCTTGGTCTCGATCGCCGTGCCCCGTTCCTGCACGCTCTGCAGCAGCGCCCCGCGGGCGGGGTCGGCAGTGTCGGTGGAGAAGCTCAGGGCGGCGTAGGTTCCCGCGCGCCCGACAGCCTCCTGGATCTCGCCGAGCTCGGCCATGGCGTCGGCGAGCCCGGGACCGTCGAGCTCGGCGAGGCGCCCGGCGTAGCGATCGGCGAAGGCCTGCGCGCGCTCCGTCGCCTCGTCGAGCAGGCGCTGCACGCCGTCCCCGCCGTTCCCCTCACCGTCGAGCAGCGGCGCGAGGTCCCACGCGACGGCGGTGACGTCCTCGTCGGGCTGAGCGGATCGGGGGGGTGACGCGGCGATCCCGGCAGCGTAGTGGCCGCTCGGATAGGGTCGCCCGGACCCCACGGCCACGGAGGACCAATGCTCGCCCGCTTCAACGCCTTCGCCCTGCTGATCTGCGCCTGCGGCCTGCTCGCCGCCGGATGCGGCGACAGCAAGAACGACACTCCGGCCAACACGACCCAGGCGGTCCAGAAGTGTCGCGACGAGGCGGCCAAGATCAACAACGCCAGCGCCCGCACGACCGCCGAGAAGGCCTGCAACGCGGTCAAGGGCAAGGGCAACGGTCAGGACGTGAAGGACGCCGCGATCAAGGAGTGCCTCAACGCCGCCGAGTCGATCCCCAACTCGTCCGCGCGCAAGACCGCCGAATCGGCCTGCCGCCGGGGCGGGTAGGCGACCGGCAGCCCGGCGAGGGCCCTCTATTCCGGCGGTTGCGCCGCGTGCGCGCGGGCCGGGGGTGTCGGTTCGCTGGTCGGGCTAGGGAGAGGATGGACCTGAGGCGGGGGTGGGTCGAGTGACGGACGCATAGCGACCGGAAATCGCCCCACCCTCCTCCCCCCTCGTCGCCCGCCGTTCAGCCCGGCGCAGCGCCCGCAGCGCGCCCGGGCGATCGAGCGCACTCGCAGGCGCGTATGCCCAGGCATGGACGCCGACGTGCCGATCCGGCGAACGCACCGTCTGGGCTTCGCCGTGAAGGTCCTCGGGGCGGGCGGGCTCCCCTCCCACGACACGCGTCGCTGGCAGTCGGGACCCCACCTGTCGGTCTCGCTCGACCGGCTCGACGCGATCGTCGAGTACTGCGCGGACAGCGAGATCGCCTTCTACCGGATGGTCTCCTCGCTCGTGCCCTACGCGACCCATCCCGACCTGCCGCAGTTCCGCGGCCAGGTCGAGCAGTGCGCCGGGCGGCTGGCGTCGCTGGGAACACGGGCGCGCGCGCTGGGGCTGCGGCTGACCTCGCACCCCAGCCAGTACGTCGTGCTCAACTCCGAGGAGGAGCGCGTGCGCGAGGCCGCAGTTCGCGACCTCGAGCTGCACGCCGAGCTCTTCGATGCGATGGGGCTGGGGCCGGAGTCGGTGGTCGTGCTCCATGTCGGCTCGGCCGCCGGAGGTGTGGACGCGGGCATAGAGCGCTTCCTTGCGGGGTTCGACCGGCTCTCCGAGCGCGCCCGGGGGCGCCTCGTGGTCGAGAACGACGACCGCGTGTTCGGAGTGTGCGACGTGCTCGAGGTCTCGCGGCGGGCGGGCATCCCGGTGGTCTGGGACATCCTGCACCACCACTGCCACGACCCGGCGGGGATGTCAGACCGCGAGGCGCTCGAGGGCGCGCTGGCGAGCTGGCCGGACGGGGTGACAGCCAAGATCCACTACTCCTCGCCCAAGACCGCGGTCGAGGAGAAGCGGCGCAAGGTGGGGCGTCGCGTCGAGCGCTCGCTCGCGCTGCCCCAGCTCCGAGCCCACGCTGACCTGATCGACCCGATCGGCTTCGAGCACTTCGTGCGCGAGACGGCGCGCGGCCTGCGCTTCGACATCATGCTCGAGGCCAAGGCCAAGGACCTGGCCCTGTTGCGGCTGCGAGACCAGCTCGCGGAGCGAGGAATCGCGAGTGAGCGCGGCGCGGTGGTT
>JBBQNQ010000040.1:0-26487 GCA_038330095.1 Solirubrobacterales bacterium | reverse complement strand
GTGTCAGCGGCGGCGGCCGGGTCCTGGTTCGTGGTGGTGCCGGCGGGCGTGGTCGCCGCGGGGGCGGCGGGGTCACCCGGCGTGGTCTGGGCCGGCGCCTGAGCCGCGGGGTCCGTCACGGCGGTGGCCCCGTCCGTCGTGGCCGGAGTCTTGGCGGCCCCCGGTGTCTGGGCGGCGGTCGCCTGGTCGGCGGCCTGGAGGATCGCGGGCGCCGTTGCGGCGGCGTTCGACTTCTGGCGCGTGGTCGCCTCGCGGACCGCGGTGACGGCCTGCGGCGTCTTGCCGGTGGAGTCCGTGGACTTCACGGCGAGACGCGCTTTCACGACGGGGCCGCGCTTCGTGCCCCTGAGGTAGGGCGCCGGGTCGACCGCGGTGCCGTTCACCCGCACCTCGAAGTGCACGTGGGGGCCGGTCGCGTCGCCCGTCGTGCCGACGTAGCCGATGACCTCCCCGATCTTCACGTAGTCCCCGGAGCTGGCTCCATAGCGAGAGAGGTGCGCGTAGCACGTGGTGAAGCTCGAGCTGGCGCGGACGCAGATGATGTTGCCGTAGCCGCCCTCGTACTCGCGGGTGGTGATCGTCCCGCAGGTCGCGGCGCTGATCGGCGTCCCCGTCGGGACGGCGAGGTCGATGCCGGTGTGGGTGCGACCACCACCACGCGAGTCACCGAAGGTGCTGGTCACCGTTGCACCGCTGACAGGCGTGCGCAGCCGGCCCGAACCGCACGAGCCGCCTCCGCCGGAGGTGTTGCTCGAGGAGGAGTTGTCCGTGGTCGAGTCCGGCTTGGTCGAGCCGCTGCCGCCGGAGTCGCTCTTGGGCGTGTCGCTCTTGGGCGTGTCGCTCTTGGGCGTGCCGCCCTTGGTGCTGCCGCCCTTGGTCGAGCCGCTGCTGCCCGAGTCCTTCTGGGTGGAGCTGTCGCTCTGACCGCTCGTCCCTGAAGACGAGTCGGACGACGACGATGACCCCGACCCGTCAGCGGCCGCCACGTCCCCCGAGCTAGCCGGCTCGAAGACCGCCGGCGTGGTCGCGGGCACGCTCGCCTGCTCCTTCAGCGTTGCGCGCACCACGGCGTCGGGCACGGCCTGCAGCGGCTCGTCGCCGGCCGCCTGCTGGACAGCCCTTGCGTGTGCGCTTCCGGCTTCGAGCACCGTGACCGCGTTCGAGAAGAGCGTCATCCACGTTTGAGTGTCGACGCGACCGGTGACGGGCAGGCCCTCGTGGCCCTGGAAGGCCTTCACCGCCGCCTCGGTGATGGGGCCGTAGATGCCGTCGGCGGTGACGCCGAGCTCGCGCTGGACCTTGGTGACCGCCGAGCCTGTGTCTCCGCGGCGAAGGAGCTGCGGCGGCGTGCCGGCGCTCGTGCCCGTCGCGTCCTCGGTGGTTGCGCCGCCCGGGCTCGGGCTCGCCGCCGCGAAGCGCGGGACGATGGGCGCGGCGAGCAGGGCTGCGCTCACGGCGATCGAGATGCCCTTGCGGCGCGGGGCCGTGCGGCGATGGATCTCGGCAACGCGGCGACGCTCGCGGGAACGGCGCAGCGAACGCTCCCACAGGTCGGGGGCGGATAGATCCCTGCTTCGAACTGCCTTGTCAACGGAAGGACGGGTACGCAGAGCGGACACCGAGACTCCTTTGCTTTTCGAGCGCCTGCGGAGTTAGCTGACGGGCTTGCGCGGAAAGCTCGCGCTACGTCGTGCGATGACGACGACTCGCCCCGTGCTGCTTGGGTCCCCCGCTCCCTGCGTTTTGGCGGACGCAGGGATTCGGCTGGTCTTGACGGTGGGCGAGGCTAGCAGAGCTCGTAGACATAACGCGCCTGCAACCGCTGAGGTTTAGGTAAATCCCCGGGCGCGGGCGCCGCTCCTACAATCGAACCGCCCATGCTTACCCCCCGCCAGGAGCTGGTCCTCAAGAAGGTGGTGGAGGGCTACCTCGACGCAGGGCAACCCGTCGGATCCAAGTCACTTGCGGGCGAGAAGGACGTCGGCTGGGGGCCCAGCACGGTCCGCAACGAGCTCGCCAATCTCGAGGAGCGCGGCCTGCTCGCGCACCCGCACACCTCCGCAGGCCGCGTGCCCACCGACGCGGGCTACCGCTACTTCGTGGATCGTCTGCTGGGAGAGCTTCGCCCCGAGGAGAGCCGGGCGCTCGAGGTCGAGCTCATGCGCCGCGAGGTCGACGAGGCCATGCGCCTGACCACCGAGAAGCTCTCGCAGATCAACAACCTGCTGGCGATCGTGTCGGCGCCCCCGATCGAATCGGCGACGATCCGCCACGTCGAGGTCCTGGTCCTGCAGCCCCAGGTCCTGATGGTCGTGATCATCACCTCCACCGGCGGGGTCTCCAAGCGCATCTTCACCTTCGACTCGCCGGTGGACCCCGGACTGGCCGACTGGGCCTCGAGCTATCTGAACGAGCGCCTGACCGGGATGGGCCTCGGAGCGCGGATGCTGCACTCGCGCCTCGCCGACGCCTCGCTTCCGGCGAGCGAGCGCAGCTTCCTGGAAGGCCTCGCCCCCGCGTTCACCGAGCTCGCCGCCACCGGTGACCACGAGCTGTATGTCGACGGCGCCGCACACCTGCTCGCCGACCACCGCTGGAGCGACCTCTCCCAGCTCAACGAGCTGATGGGGATGCTCGAGCGGCGGGTGTCGCTGCTCGGCGTGCTGCGCGCCGCCCTGACGGAGCGCGACGTCTACATCCGCATCGGCGAGGAGAACGAGGACCCGGCCCTGCGCTCGCTCGCGGTCGTCGCCGCGAGCTACGGGCTTCCCCAGCGCAGCCTGGGAACGGTGTCGGTGATCGGCCCGGTGCGCATGGACTACGCGACGGCGATCCGTTCGGTGCGCGGTGCCGCGCTGTCGCTCTCGCGCTTCGTCGAAGACGTCTACGAGGGCGCCTGAGGCCCCCGCGGTGGCCACGGACTACTACGAGCTCCTCGGCGTCGGCCGCGACGCCAGCGAGACGGACATCAAGAAGGCCTTTCGCCGGCTAGCGCGCGAGCTGCATCCCGACGTCAACGACCACGACCCCGAGGCCGAGGGCAAGTTCAAGGAGGCCGCCGAGGCCTACGAGGTGCTCTCCGACCCCGAGCGCCGGAGGATCTACGACCGCTACGGCCGCGAGGGCCTGCGCACGGGAGGCTACAACCCGAGCTTTGATGGCTTCGGCTCGTTCGGCGACATCTTCGACGCGTTCTTCGGCGCCGGCGCCGGCAGCCCGTTCGGAGGTCGCGGTGGAGCGGCGCAGGGCGGAGACGTCGCGGTCGCGGTCGAGGTCGACCTGCCCGAGGCAGCAGCCGGAGCGTCGGTGGACGTGACCTACGAGGCGATCGCGCGCTGCGAGCGCTGCAACGGCAACGGAGCGGAGCCGGGCACCCCGATCGAGACCTGCCCGCGCTGCGACGGGCACGGCCAGCTGCAGTCGGTCACCCGCAGCCCGTTCGGCCAGGTGATGCGCAGCGTGGTGTGCGACCAGTGCGGTGGCGAGGGCAAGGTTCCCGACCAGCCGTGCTCGCGCTGCCGCGGGCGTGGCCGCCTGGCCGCCGAGCGCCGCGTGCAGGTCGACGTGCCCGCGGGGATCGAGAACGGCCAGCGCATCCGGCTCGCCGGCCGCGGGCACGCCGGCGAGCGCGGCGGCCCGCCCGGCGATCTCTACGTGCTCATCGGAGTGCGTGAGGACGAGCGCTTCGTCCGCGACGGCAGCGATCTGGTGACGGTGGTCGACATCGCCGCGCCGCGCGCCGCGCTGGGGACCACCGAGAGCGTTCCGGCGCTCGACGGCGAGCGGGTGGTCGAGCTGCCGCCGGGCACGCAGCCCGGCGACGTCCACGTGATCCGCGGGGGCGGCATGCCTCACCTGCGCGGCGGCCGGCGCGGAAACCTGCGCGTGGTGGTCAACGTCGTCATCCCCCGCCGCCTCACAAGCGATCAGCGGCGGCTGCTCGAGGAGCTCGCCGACACGATCACCGAGGACAACGTCCGCAGCGAGGAGGGCGTCTTCTCGCGCCTCAAACGCGCGCTCGGCGCGTCGTAGTCTGGTGATCCGCCTCGCGGTCCGGGTTCGGCGCGAGCACGCCGAGCTCGCCCTCGCGGAGCTGCTGACCCTGGCGCCCGGCGGGGTGGAGGAGCGCGACCTCGGTGACCGGGTGGAGTACGCGATCTACGGCGCGCCGGGCGAGCTCCCCGAGCTGCCCGACCTGCGGGCGGCCGCGGGTGAGGCGCTGGTCGAGGTCAGCTCCTCGCAGGTCGCCGACGACTGGGCGGACCGCTGGCGGATGTTCCATGCCCCGGTGACGGTCGGGGAGGGGCGCCTGCGGGTCCGCCCGCCGTGGGCGCCCGCACTGCAGGGGATCCCGGAGGTTGTCGTCGACCCCGGCCGCGCGTTCGGCACCGGCGCCCACCCGACGACGCGGCTGTGCCTCGAGCTGATGCTCGGGCTCCAGGCCGGCGGGCCGCTGGTCGACGTCGGTTGCGGGTCGGGGGTGCTGGCCATCGCCGCCGCGAAGCTCGGCTGGTCGCCCGTCGTGGCCCTCGACCACGACCCGCTGAGCGTCGAGGCGACGGCGGAGAACGCGCGGGTCAACCGTGTCGACGTCGAGGTTCGCAGGATCGACCTGCGCAGCGGGCCCGTGCCCGCCGCCCCCGTGATCCTCGCCAACCTCCTGCGTCCGCTGCTCCTGGAGCTCGCGCACCGCCTGCCCGCGCCGCGGCCGCGCGCGCTCGTCGCCGGCGGCCTGCTGGGTCACGAGGCCGGCGAGGTGGCGGCTGCCTTCGCAGCGCACGGCCTGCACGAGGAGCGGCGCCTGGACGAAGGCGATTGGGCCGCCCTGCTGCTGCGAGGGCCTGCTGCCTGACGCGATCGTCATCGGGGCCGGCCACAACGGCCTGGTCGCGGCGGCCTACCTGGCGCGCGGCGGTCTGTCGGTGCAGGTCCTCGAGCGGCGGGACGTCGTGGGCGGCGCGTGCGTGACCGAGGAGCTGTGGCCCGGCGTGCGCGCCTCGCCGGGCGCGTACACGTTCTCGCTGCTGCGCCCGCAGATCGTCCGCGAGCTGGACCTGGTGGCGCACGGGCTGCACGTCGAGGCCCACGAGCCCTACCTCTTCGCGCCCTTCCCCGACGGGCGCAAGGTCGTCACCTGGTCTGACCGCGAGCGCACGATCGATCAGCTGGAGCGCGACTGGGGCGCCGCCGACGCGAGCGGCTACGCGGCGTGGTCGGATCGCTGGGCGGCCGCCGCCAAGCGCGCCCGCCCGCTGCTGCTCGAGCCCGCCGACCGCCCGCGCTGGCTAGACGCGGTCGGCGAGCAGCTCCTGGAGGGCTCGATCGCGGGCGCCCTGGAGGGCATCCCGTCGCCTGAAGTGCGCGTGCCGTTCGCCCTGCAGGGGCTGATCGGAACGCTGGCCGGCCCGCAGGACCCGGGCACCGCGTTCGTCGCCTTCTACCACGAGCTCGGCGAAGCCGCCGGGGTCCTCGGAGCGTGGGGTTATGCGCGTGGCGGGATGGGGGCGGTGACCGGCGCCCTGCGCTCGGCGGCGGAGGCGGCGGGCGCGCAGGTGTCGCTCGGCGCGGAGGTCGAGGCGGTGCTCGTTGAGGACGGCGCGGTCGGCGTGGCGCTGGCCGACGGCCGCGAGCTTCGCGCGCGAGCGGTGCTTTCGGGCGCCGATCCGCTGCGTACCGCCCGCCTCGCCGGCGTGCCCGCTCCGAGGGTGGCGCCAGGAGGGTCCGGTGGTCAAGGTCATGCTCCTGCTGAGCAGGCTGCCCGACTTCCCCTCGTGGCCCGGACGCGAGCCCTGGCAGGGCGCGATCGACATCGGCTTCAGCCTCGAGGAGCTCCAGGCCGCGGCGCAGGACGCCCGCGCGGGCCGCCCCGCCGAGCGGCCCTGGATCGAGGCGGCGTGCCAGACGGCCGCCGACCCGACGCTCGTCGACGGCGACCGCCACGTGCTCTCGCTGTTCTGCCAGTGCTTCCCCGCGGGCGTCGATCCCGATGCGGCGGCAGACACCGCGATCGCACGCTTCGAGCAGGTCTGTCCCGGCCTCACGGATGCCATCGAGGACCGGCTCGCGCTGGGCCCGCGCGAGCTCGAGGCCCGCTTCGGGCTCACCGGGGGTCACATCTTCCACGGCGAGATGCTGCCCGGCCAGACGCTCGACCGCCGGCCGGGCGCCCGCCGCTTCGGCGGGGTCGAGGGCCTCTACCTCGCCGGCTCGGGTGCCCACCCGGGGGGCGCGGTCACCGGCGCGCCGGGCTACCTCGCCGCCCGGGCGGTGATCGAGGACCTTGTGACAGGTTTGTGACGTTGGCCTCATCGCGGCGCAGGGCGTACCTTTGGCCGCCGTGGGCTGGAACGTGGTCATCGCGGGGGGTGGGTATGGAGGCCTGTTCGCCGCCCGCACCCTCGAGCGAGTGCTGCCCAAGCACAGCGCGCGCATCACGCTGGTCAATGACGTCAACTTCATGCTCTACACGCCGCTGCTTCCCGGGGCGGCGGCCGGGACGCTCGAGCCGCGCCACGTGGTCGTCCCGCTGCGCGAGGAGCTGAAGGACACCGACCTGCGCGTCGGCCGCGTGACGGGTGCACAGCCCGCGCGCAAGGTGCTCGACGTCGACCTCGTCGACGGGCGCAGCGTGCAGCTTGCCTACGACCAGCTCATAGTCGCGCTGGGGTCGGTGTCGCGGACGCTGCCGATCCCGGGGCTCGCCGAGCACGCGATCGGCTTCAAGACCCTGTCGGAGGCGATCGCTCTGCGCAACCAGTTGATCGTGTGCCTGGAGATCGCGGAGTCGCTGGACGATCCGGCGCAGCGGGCGCAGTACCTGAGCTTCGTCTTCGTCGGGGCGGGCTACGCGGGCCTGGAGGGATGCGCCGAGCTGCAGGACTTCGCGGCCGACGTGATCGACCTCTACCCGCGCTGCCGCGTCCAGGGAATGCGCTGGCTGCTCGTGGAGAAGGGCGAGCGGGTGATGCCCGAGATCTCCCCGAGCCTGGCTGCCTTCGCCGAGCGCGAGCTGCGCGGGCGGGGGATCGAGATCCGCACGCGCACCCAGGTCGACCGCGTGGCCGAGGACCATGTCGTCATCAGCGGGCCGGCCGGCTCGGAGACCGTGCCGACCCGCACGCTGGCCTGGACCGCGGGCGTGCGCCCTCACCCCGTGGTGGCCAAGCTGGGCCTCCCCCTGGGCGAGCAGGGCCGCATCGTCACCGACCGCTTCATGCAGGTGCAGGGCTTCGAGGACGTGTGGGCCATCGGGGACGCCGCCGCAGTGCCCGATCCTGCCCGCAAGGGCCACGCCTCTCCGCCCACCGCCCAGCACGTCCTGCGGCAGGGCAAGCGCGTCGCGAGAAACGTCGCCGCGGCCCTGGGCTCGGGCCGCAAGCGGCCGTTTCGCTACCGGACGTTGGGCGTGTTCGTCGACATGGGTCGCCACCAGGCGGTGGCCAGCACGCTGGGCATCCGCTGGAAGGGCTTTCCCGCGTGGTGGCTGGCGCGCACCTACCACGTCTCCCAGATGCCCGGCACCAAGCGCAAGGCGCGCCTGCTCACCGACTGGACGGCTGGCCTGCTGTTCAGCCGCGATGCCTCCGAGCTCGGCCAGCTAGGCCACCCGCCCACACTGGAGTCCGAGGCGCTCGAGGCGCGCAGCGCCGGCGGGACGGGGGAAGACGGCGCCGCCCCGACGGCGCCGGGTCTCGAGCACGAGGTCGCCGGGACGTGAGCTAGGCCGACAGTCGGCGTACCGCGTCGGCGAAGCGGCTGGATCGACTACCGCGCACCGTCCTCGCAGACGGCTCGCGGCGTCTTTGCCGGACCTTGACCCTCCTCGCTTCACCATGGAGAAGATGCCTGGTCTCGGTTCCTTTGCCCCTCACCGACGCGACCGTGCCCTGCGCAGGGTGCGAGTGCTCGTATGGGGGCTCGGACTCGGCGCTGCCGGGCTCACGGCGGGGTGCTCGGTCGTCGCCGCAAACGCGTTCAAGGGCCACGACGGCAGGTCGCTTGCCGCCGTGCGGGCGCCGGCGCACCACAGGCGTCGCATCTCGGTGCCGGGGCCGGAGCGCGTCCCGGCCATTGAGAATGACCCAGCGCCGCTGGCGCCCCCGTCCGAGCCGCCGACCGCCGCTCCCGCGCAGGCGCCCCAGCCCGCCCCGACACCGGAGGCCGTGTCCGGGGGGTCATGAGCGCGAGGGCGCCGGCCGGCGCATCCTGGCGCGCGCTCGGGACGACCGCGCAGCTGCTCATGGTTGACACTCAGGCGCTCGCCGCGGCGCGAGCCGCCGTCGACGCCGAGCTCGAGGCGATCGACTGCGCGTGCAGCCGCTTCCGTGAGGACTCGGAGCTCTCGCGCCTCAACACGGCGCAAGGCCGGGCGCTCACCGTGGGCCCGCTGCTCCTCGAGGCCGTCGAGGCGGGGCTCCGCGCGGCCCAGCTGACAGGCGGTGTCGTCGATCCGACCGTCGGCGAAGCGCTGATCCTCGCTGGCTACGATCGCGATTTTCAGGCGCTGCGGCCCGCCACCGGCCCCCTCCGCACCGTCCGAGTCCCGGGATGGCGCGCGATCTCGGTCGATCGCGAGCGGCGCCGAATCAGGCTGGAGCCCGGAGTCAGCCTGGACCTCGGCGCCACTGCCAAGGCGCTGGCCGCCGACCGTGCGGCCGCCGCGGCGGCCGAGGCCGCGGGCGGCGGCGGAGCGCTCGTGAACCTCGGCGGCGACGTCTCGATCGCAGGAAGGCCTCCCCCTCAGGGCTGGAGGGTCCGCCTGGCCGACGGCCACCTCGACGCGCCCGGCGCTCCCGGGCAATCCGTGATCGTGTCGCGCACCGGCGGTCTTGCGACGTCGAGCTCGACTACGCGCCGCTGGGGCCCCGGCCGCCACCACATCATCGACCCGGCGACGGGACGGCCGGCCGACGGTTGCTGGAGGACCGTCAGCGTGGCAGCGGCGTCATGCGTCGACGCCAACACCGCGAGCACCGCGGCGCTCATCCTGGGTGCGCGAGCCGCCGCATGGCTCGACGAACACCGGCTGCCGGGCCGGCTCGTCGACCATCGTGGCAAGGTGCTGATGGTCGCCGGCTGGCCCGAGGAGCACGTCGCCGCGTGATCGTCGCTGCCGTGCATGGCCCGTCGGTCCTCTGGTACGCCACCCGCGGCGCGGGTGCGGTGACGCTCGTCCTTCTCACCACGAGCGTCGTCGTCGGGATCGCCGAGACCCGAGGGTGGCAGCCGGCCGGTGCCCCGCGCTTCGGCGTTGCGATCGTCCACCGGACTGTCTCGCTGCTCGCGCTGGCGTTCCTGACGCTGCACATCGTCACGACGCTGCTCGATCCCTTCCCACCGATCGGGCTCACGGCCGCGGTGATTCCCTTCTCGTCCTCCTACCGGCCGCTGTGGCTCGGCCTCGGCAGCGTCGCCTTCGACCTGCTCCTCGCGATCGCCCTCACCAGTGTGGTCCGTCGCCGGCTCGGATATCGGGCATGGCGCGGCGTGCACTGGCTCGCCTATGCGTGCTGGCCCGTCGCGCTCCTCCACGGCCTCGGGACGGGCTCGGATGCGAACACGACGTGGATGCTGTCCCTGACCCTCGCCTGCCTGGCGGCGGTCATGGTCGCCGTCACCGGCCGCCTGTTCGGCGACGACGTCCGCCCCGCGACCCGCGGCATCGTCGCCGGCGCGTCCGTGCTGGGGACGACCGCCTTCGCCGTGTGGCTCCTCCAGGGCCCGACGGCCAGGGGTTGGGCGCACCGCGCCGGGACGCCCGCGAAGGTGCTCGCCGCGTTCTCTCCGCGTCCTGCCGCTCGCGCGACGCGGAGGAGGCAGGCCCCGCCAGACGACCGGCTGGGCAGAACGTTCGCGACGTCCGTGGACGGCGTGATCACGAGCGGATCGAGCGCGTCCGGGATGTCCGTCGTCGACCTGCGGTTGCGACTCCGAGGGCCAGGGGGCAGGCTCCGCGTCCGGATCGGCGGCCAGGCCCTTCCGGCGGGCGGGCTTCAGATGCAGCGGAGCGCGGTCACCCTCGGGCCGCCGTCGCGGCCGGGCGAGTACCGCGGCCGGATCGAGCTGCTCCAGGACAACCTCATACGGGCGCTCGTCGGGTCGCGCGACGGTCGGGCCGTGCTGCTTCGCCTGGACCTCTCGCTGGGGGCCAGCACCGTGACGGGAACGGCTACGGGCACACCGGTCAGAGGGGGCGCAGGGTGACGCTCCCACGCCTGCTCGCGGCCGCCGGGCACGACCGGGCGGCCTCGCTGGACGAGCACATCGCGTTGCACGGGCCCCTGCCGCGCGGGGGCGCCGAGCTCGTCGAGGCCACGCGTCTCGCCGGCCTCACCGGTCGGGGAGGAGCGTCGTTCCCGACGGCGGTCAAGTTGCGCGCGGTCGCCGACCAGCGCGGGCCGCGGTTCGTGCTCGCCAACGGCGCCGAGGGCGAGCCGATGAGCGCCAAGGACAGCACCCTGCTAGAGCTCGCGCCCCACCTCGTCCTCGATGGGGCGCTCGCGGCGGCCGACGCCATCGGCGGCGCGCGCGTGGTCGTCGCCGTCCCCGCCGACGCGGAATTCGCCTGGACCGCGGTGCGCCGGGCGCTCGCCGAGCGCCACGATGCTCGACGGGTCAGCGTCGTCCGGGTGCCGGTGGCCTACCTCGCGGGTGAGGAGAGCGCACTGATCCGCCATCTCAACGGCGGTCCTCTGCTGCCCACTGTCGTGCCGCCCCGCCCGTTCGAGCGCGGCCTGAAGCGACGTCCAACCCTCGTCCAAAACGTTGAGACCCTCGCGCACCTGGCGCTCATCGCCCGCCACGGCCCCACATGGTTCCGGGACGTCGGAACGGCCGAGCAGCCCGGATCGGCGCTAGTCACTGTCTCTGGAGCGGTCGGCCGCCCGGGGGTCTGCGAGATCGCCTGCGGAGCGACGCTCGCCGATGTCCTGACGACGGTAGGGGGCGTCACCGAGCCGCTGCGCGCCGTCCTGATCGGCGGCTACCACGGGACCTGGCTACCAGGCGACCGGGACCTGATCAAGCTCGACGATCGCAGCCTGGCCGCCTCCCACGCGAGCCTCGCGGCAGGGGTGATCGTCGCCCTCGGCGCTTCGGCGTGCCCGGTGCAGGAGACCGCCCAAGTCCTGGGGTGGCTCGCCGGCGAGAGCGCGGGGCAGTGCGGACCCTGCAGGAATGGCCTGCCCGGCATCGCCGACCAGCTGGGCGCGATGGCGGCCGGGGTGGCGCCCCCCGGCGCCGAGGAGCTGGTGGCCCGCTGGAGCCGCGACGTGGCCCGTCGCGGCGCCTGCAACCTCCCTGACGGCGCCGTCCGCTTCGTCGCCAGCGGCCTGCGCGAGTTCGCCGCCGAGTGGGAGGCCCACCGGCGCCACGGGCCGTGTCGGGCGTGCCCCCGACCGACGATGCTCGCGGTGCCCCCCGAGGAACGGCTGGCGGCGGCATGAGCGAGCACCTACGCATCGATCCCATCGCCTGCACAGGCCACGGGTTGTGTGCCGAGCTCCTCCCGGAGTGGATCGAGCTCGACGACTGGGGGTATCCGATCATCGACGGGGGTCCGATTCCCGAAGACCTGCTCGCCCACGCCCGGCGGGCGGCCGACACGTGCCCGAAGCTAGCGCTCGCGCTCGTCACCGGCGCCGGCCGGCGGTGAGCGCCTAGTCGGTGTCGCCGGGCAGGCGCAGGTGCAGCTCGAAGCGGCTCCCGGAGCCCGCGGCGACGCGCAGTGCGCCGCCGTCGGCCTGCGCCAGGGCGCGCGCGAGGTGCAGCCCGATGCCCGTCCCGCCGGTCCGGGACGCGCCGCGCTCGAAGATGCGATCGCGGTCCTGCTCCGCGACGCCGTCCCCGGAATCGGCAACCGCGAGCACCCCGGCACGACCGTCGCGCCTCGCCTCGACCTGCACCGTCCCCGTGCCGTGCTGCAGGGCGTTGTCGAGCATTACGTCGAGCACTTGGCCCGCGGTCCCCGGCGAGACCCGGACCACGACGTTGTGGTCGCTCGCCACGTCGAGCCGGCGTCCGGCGCGGTCGAAGACCGGCCGCCAGATCCCGGCGTGCTCGTGGGCCACGGCGCCGAGGTTCAGGGACACGAGCTCTCCCACCTGAGCCCGCCGCGCGTGGGCGAGAAGGTCGGAGATCGTCGCCTCGAGCCGGTCTGTCTCCGCCAGCGCCGCGTCGAGCTCGGCCGCCCGGATTGCGTCGTCGTCGGTGGCACGTGACTCCTCGAGGCGCAGCCGGAGTGCGGTCAACGGCGTGCGCAGCTGATGGGAGACGTTCGACGAGAACTCGCGCTCGCGCGCCACGAGCGCGGCGATGCGCTCGGCGCTCGAGTCCAGGCCCTGCGCGATCGCGTCGATCTCGGGGACGCCGAAGTGCCCGGCGCGCACCGAGAAGTCCCCGTCGCCGAGCTGCGCCGACCGGCGGGCGACCGCCTCGAGTGGCCGCCCCAGACGTCGCGCCTGGATGGCGGCGAGCGCGACGGCCGTCGCCACCCCGCCGGCCCCGAGGAGGAGGATGAACAGCCAGACCCGGTTGGTGCGGCGGTCGAGCTCGGCCATCGGCGCCTCGGCGATGACTGTGGCGCCCAGGGCCGAGCCGGCACGGGCTCGTAGGGCGGGCCCGGTGAACCGGTCGCCGACCACGATTCGCCGGCCCTCACGCGTCATGACGATGATCCGGTGCCCCGGGCGGACGATCGTCGCCAGCTGCCTCGGACGGATGGCGGCGCGGGCCTCAAGGCGGTCGTCGATCACCCCGGCGACGCCGTCTGCCTCGCGCTCCAACCGGGCGGTCGTGTCCTCGCGCACGCGCGCGGTCTCAACGAGGCCGAGCGGCACGCCGAGCACGATCACGGCCGCGAGGGCGATCAGGCCGGTGGAGCCGATGAGTCGCCGGCGCACGAGAGGACCCGCAGCCCTAGGGCTCGAACCGAAAGCCGACGCCGCGGACGGTGACCAGCCGCTGGGGAGCCTCGGCGGCATCGTCGAGCTTGCGGCGAAGCCAGGACACGTGCATGTCGAGCGTCTTGGTCGAGCCGAACCAGTTCTCGTCCCAGACCTCGGCCATGATCCGCTCGCGCGTGACCACCCGGCCGGCCTCCCGCACGAGCAGGGCAAGCAGTGCGAACTCCTTGGGCGACAGGTCGAGCTCCGCGTCGGCGCGCCACGCCCTGTGCGCCGCCATGTCGACGGTCACGTCGGCTGCCTGGAACCGGCCGGGGCCGGCGCGGCGAAGCTGCGCGCGAACCCGGGCGAGCAGCTCGGCGACGCCGAACGGCTTGGTGACGTAGTCGTCTGCGCCTGCGTCGAGGCCCGCCACCGCGTTCATCTCACCGTCCTGGGCCGTCAAGAAGATGATCGGTACCGACGGGCGCGCATCGCGGACTCGACGGCAGACCTCCAGACCATCGAGGCCCGGCAGCGCGATGTCGAGCAGCAGCAGGTCGTGGTCCCCGTCGACGCCGGCGAGCGCCGCCTCCGAACCGCTCGCGAAAGGCTCCACCGCGTGACCCTCGCGCTCGAGCGCGCGGACGACGGGAACCCTGATCCCCTCGTCGTCCTCAGCGAGCAGGACCCGCGCCACGCGTTTGAGGGTACTCGGGTGAGTGTGCGGTCCGATGTCGGATCGCGAGCCGGACGGCGACGCCGTCCTCGGGTACGCTCGCCGCCGAGACTTGCTTCCAAGGAGGGAACAGATGGAACCTGACCTGCGGGACGACGGCGGACGAAAGCGCCTCAACATCGCCATCGGCGTCGCGGCCCTGTGCGCGGCGGCCGCGATCGGCCTCGGCATCTGGGCGTTCGCGAAGCAGTCCGACCTCGATGACGCCAATGCGACGATCGATCGGCAGAAGACCGAGCTCGCCCAGCAGCGCGCCACGTCGGCGGACACCTTGGCGGGCGAGCAGAAGTTCGGCCAGCAGGTTGCGGCGCAGTACCGGGTGACCCGGCGCAAGCTCCTCCGCAGCGACAAGACGACGGCGCAGCTTCGCGCCGAGGTGAACACCCAGCAAGCTCAGTACGTACGTGCACAGCAGAACGTCGCGAACGCAAAGACGGCTGCTGGGAGGGTCCGGGCCCAGCTCGATGCCGCCCGCCAGCAGCAGGACCTCACCGCAGCGTGCGCACGAGGGGCGCTGGACTCGCTCGACCTGTTCTTCAAGGCTGCGAACGCGAAGTCCGGCGCCAAGGAGGCCGTGGCGCAGTTGAAGGCGCTCGACAATCAGTGCGCCACAGCGGTCCAGGGGTGACGCCCGGCACTGCCGAGGGAGGGTTGGCGCGCGCGCCTATGCTTCTCTGACGCGTGCCGATCGCCGATCGCGTCAAGTCCGACATCACCGCCGCCATGAAGGCCGGCGAGCGCGACCGCGTCCAGGCCCTGCGCATGGTGCTTTCCTCCCTCCAGCAGGCCGCGAAGGAGGGCGCTGACGACGAGCTCACCGTGCTGCGCCGCGAGCGCAAGCGCCGCCAGGACGCGGCGAGCGCGTTTCGCGACGGGGGCCGGCCCGAGCTCGCGGACCAGGAGGAGCGCGAGGCGGGGATGATCACCTCCTACCTGCCCGCGGAGCTCTCGGACGCCGAGCTCGACCGCGCCGTCGCCGAGGCCGTCCGGGAGACCGGGGCGGCGGAGCCCAAGGACATGGGCAGGGTCATTGGCCGCGTGATGGGGGAAGTCGGCTCTCGCGCCGACGGCAAGCGCGTCTCGGCGAAGGTCCGCGAGGCGCTGCGCTGAACATGCGCAGGCAGCTCGAGCTCGCCAACGACGTCGCCGCTGAGCTCGCCGGCAGCCAGGACTCGGTGCTGCGCACCCTGGAGGGTCACCTCGACGGGGCGCGCGTGTACCTGCGCGGCAACGTGGTGACCCTCGACGGCGAGGAGGAGGGCGTGCGCGCCGGCGAGCAGGTCGTGCGCGAGCTCGCTGACCTGGTCGCCCAGGGCCACACCATCGCCCCGGGCACGATCCAGGCGGTGGCGGGGGCTCTGGACGCCCACCGCTCACCGGCCGAGATCCTCGAGGACGTGGTGTGGCGCCACCGCAACATCAAGGTCGCGCCCAAGACCGTCAACCAGAAGCGCTACGTCGACTCCATCCGGCGCAACACGATCACCTTCGGGATCGGCCCCGCAGGCACCGGCAAGACCTTCCTCGCCGTGGCGATGGCCGCCGCCGCCCTCTCGCGCCGGGAGGTCAACCGGATCATCCTCACCCGCCCGGCGGTGGAGGCAGGCGAGCGTCTGGGCTTCCTCCCCGGCGACGTGATGGCCAAGGTCGACCCCTACCTGCGCCCGCTCTTCGACGCCCTGCGCGACATGCTCGACCCCGAGCGTGTCAACCAGCACCTCGACCGTGGGGTGATCGAGGTGGCGCCGCTGGCCTTCATGCGTGGTCGTGCTCAGCCGCTCTCCAGTCCGGTGCTCACGCCGTCAGGCTTCCGACCGTTGGGCAGCCTGGAGGTCGGCGACCTCGTCGTCGGGTCCGACGGACTTCCGACGTCCGTGCTCGGCGTCTATCCGCAGGGTCGCAAGCAGGTCTTCCGGCTGAGAGCGCAGGACGGTGCCACCACGCTCTGCTGCTCGGAGCATCTGTGGCGCGTCCGGACGCCGGACGACCGCCGCCGAGGAAGACCAGGGCGGGTGGTCGAGACAGGGGAGATGATCGGGCGGCTGCGGACGGCGCACCAGCATCGCTTCGAGCTGCCGCTCCTGTCGGCACCGGCCGAGTTCGTTCCCCGGGAGGTGCGGATCGATCCCTATGCACTCGGTCTGCTGGTCGGCGACGGCTGCCTGACGACGAAGACGACGCCGAGCTTCACGACGGCGGATCCAGAATTGGCTGTTGCGCTCGAAGACGCGCTCGACGGCATCGAGCTGCGCCCGAAGGGTCGCATCGAGTACGTCCTCCGGCATGCTGATGGCCATCGTGGCGGCGTGATCGTGTCCAACCCCGCCACCGTCGCGCTCCGCGAACTCGGCTTGGCCGGCACGACATCGGGGACTAAGTTCGTCCCCGAGGCGTACTTGTACAACCAGTCTGCGGTTCGGCTCGCCGTGCTGCAGGGCCTCCTCGACACAGACGGCGGTCCTGTCGCCCAGCGCGGGCGAAGCTGCCGGGTCCAGTACTCAACGTGCTCCGAGCGCCTACGCGACGACGTCACCTTCCTCGTTCGCTCGCTGGGAGGCGTCGTCCACGCGCGCCGGCGCGTAGCTGCGGGAAGGCGCCCGGGACTCGCCGGCGGTCGGCCGGTGCATCACCGGACGGACGCGTTTGTGCTCGACATCCGCCTGCCGAGCGGGATCGAGCCGTTCAGGCTCCAGCGCAAGCGCGCGCGCTACGCGCGCGATGGCGCAGGCCGGCCGATGCGCTTCGTACACGACATCGAGCCGGTAGGAGAGCAGGAGACAGCCTGCATCCAGGTGGCAGCAGCCGACTCGCTCTACGTCACCGACGACTTCCTTGTCACTCACAACACCCTCAACGACTCGTTCGTGATCCTCGACGAGGCCCAGAACACCTCGCCCGAGCAGATGAAGATGTTCCTCACCCGCCTGGGCTTCGGCTCCAAGATGGTGGTGACAGGCGACATCACCCAGATCGACCTGCCCGGCGAGCAGAGCTCGGGCCTCGTGGTCGTCGCCGACATCCTCGACAGCCTCGACGACATCGAGTTCATCCGCTTTGGCGGTGAGGACGTCGTGCGCCACAAGCTCGTCCAGCGCATCGTCGCCGCCTACGGCGAGCACGGGCAGCGCACCGCCCCCGGGCTGCGCGCCGCGCCGCCGCGCCGTGCTTGAGGTCGAGGTCATCGGCCTCGAGCGGGCGCACGACGGGCTGGGGGAAGCGGAGATCCAGGAGCTGTGCGCACTGGCTCTCGCGTCGGCCGGCGTCCAGGATGGTCACCTCGCGGTCGAGTTCGTCGACGCCGAGCGCATGCGGGCGGTGAACCGCGAGCACCGCGCGATCGACGCGCCCACCGACGTCCTCTCCTTCCCGATCGACGGAGCCCGGGACGATTCCTCCGGGCCCCGCGAGCTGGGCGACGTGCTCGTATGTCCCGAGCACACCGCCGATGAGCGCGAGGCGGTGCTGCACGGAGCGCTCCACCTGGCCGGGATGGACCACGAGGCCGACGACGGCGAGATGCTCGCGCTCCAGCGCGAGCTCCTCGGCTGGCGCCCCCGGTGAGCACCCGCGCGGGCTTCGTCGCCCTGGCCGGCCGTCCCAACGTCGGCAAGTCCACGCTGGTCAACGCCATAGTCGGCGCGAAGGTCGCGATCGTCTCCGACAAGCCGCAGACCACCCGTCGTGCGATCCGCGGGGTGGCCGCCGCGCGCGACTGGCAGCTCGTGCTCGTCGACCTGCCCGGGGTCCAGCGTCCGCGGGACGAGCTCACCGCCCGCATGCAGCGCCGCGTGGAGCAGGAGCTCGCCGATTCCGACGCGGCGCTGCTGGTGGTCAACGGCGAGCAGGGGATCGGTCCGGGCGACCGCTTCATCGCCGGCGCGTTGACGGGCTCGCCGGTGCCGGTCACCGTGGCCGTCAACAAGGTCGACCGGCTCGGCCGAGCACAGGTCGCCGCGGCTCTGCAGGCCGCCGCCGACATGGCCGAGGCGGCGGACGTGGACGCAGAGCTCTTCCCGATCTCGGCGCGGCGCGGAACCGGCGTCCCGGCGCTTGTCGACCACCTGGTGGCCCGGCTTCCCGAGAGCCCTTTCCTCTATCCCCCCGAGGAGCACTCAGACCTCCCGCGAGCCGTGCAGCTGGCCGAGCTGATCCGCGAGCAGGTCCTGCGGCGCACCTTCCAGGAGCTGCCCCACGCGGTTGAGGTCGAGGTCGACGAGGTTGACGAGGACCGGGAGGACGTCGCCTACGTGCACGCGAGCGTGTGGACGGAGACCGAGTCGCAGAAGGGCATCGTGATCGGCGCCCGCGGTCGGATGGTCAAGGCCATCGGGGTGGCGGCCCGCCAGGAGCTCGAGAAGGACCTGGGCCGCCGGGTCCACCTCGACCTGTCGGTGCGGGTGCGCCGGCGCTGGCGAGCCGACGACGCGCTTCTCGACCGTATCGGGATTGAGTAGGGTCGAGCGATGGCTGGCTCTGCGTTCGTCACCGGCGGCTCCGGGTTCATCGGCGGGCGGCTGATCCGCCGGCTGGCGGGCGAAGGCTGGACGGTTCGCGCGCTCGCGCGCTCGCCCGCCTCGGAGGACAAGGTGCGCGCGGCCGGCGCCGAGGCGGTGCGCGGCGACCTCGAGGACACCGGCACGATGCGCGCGGGCGCCGAGGGCTGCGAGCTGCTGTTCCACGCGGCGGCGACGGTCGAGGCGTGGGGGCCGTGGGAGGACTTCGTGCGCGGCAACGTCGTCGGAACCCACAACGCCCTCGCCGCTGCGCGCGGGGCGGGCGTGCGCCGCTTCGTACACGTAGGCACCGAGGCCGCGCTGATGGTCGGCCAGCCGCTGGTGAACGTCGACGAGCGCGCTCCGCTGCGCCCGGACTCGCCGGCTCCCTACCCGGCGACCAAGGCCCGGGCCGAGCAGGCCGTCCGCCAGGCCGCCGACGGGCTTCAGACCGTCGTCGTGCGCCCGCGCTTCGTGTGGGGCGCCGGCGACGCGACGCTGCTGCCGAGCATCGTCTCCATGGTGCGCGCCGGACGCTTCCGCTGGGTCGGCGGCGGGCGCCATCTGACCGCCATAACGCACGTCGACAACGTCATCGAGGGCCTGCTCCTGGGCGCCCGGCGGGGACGGTCGGGCGACGCCTACTTCGTCACCGACGGCGAGCCGGTGGTCTTCCGCGAGTTCGTCGGCGAGCTGCTGCGCACCCAGGGCGTAGAGCCGCCCGAGGAGAGTGTCCCGACCCCGGTGGCGCGCGCGGCGGCGGTGGTCGCCGAGGCGGTGTGGCGCCGGACCGGTCGCGAGGGCGAGCCGCCGCTGACGCGCTTCGCCGCGTGGGTCTCTTCCCAGGAGTGCACGATCGACATCTCCAAGGCCCGCAACGAGCTCGGCTACGCGCCGGTCAAGACGCGCGCCGAGGGCCTCGCCGAGCTGCGCGACACGGAGGCCGGTGCCTGACCAGCTCGACGTCGACGTAGCGGTCGTCGGCGCCGGGCTCTCGGGTCTCGTTGCGGCGCGTGACGTGCTCGCGAGCGGGAGCAGCGCGGTCGTGCTCGAGGCGCGCGACCGCGTCGGCGGACGGGTGCTGAACGAGGATCTGGGCGACGGCAAGGTCGTGGAGGTCGGGGGCCAGTGGGTCGGGCCGACGCAGCGGCGGCTGCTCGAGCTGGCGCAGGACCTCGGCGTCGCGACGTTCCCCACCTACAGCGAGGGCGAGAACCTGATCGAGTGGCGCGGCTCGGTGCGCCGCTACCGGGGCACCATCCCGCGCATCGACCCTAGGGCGCTCGCGATCATCGGAGCGACCCAGGCGCGGCTGAACGCCATGGCACGCAAGGTGCCGCTCGCCGCGCCGTGGGAAGCCCCGCGGGCGGCGCGCTGGGATCGCGAGACGTTCTGGTCGTGGATGCGCCGCAACGTCCCCTCGCGGGGCGCGCGCGACCTGCTCGAGATCGCCATCGAGGCGGTGTGGGCGGTGCCCTCCGCCGACGTGTCGCTGCTGCACGTCCTGTTCTACATCCACTCGGCGGGCCGCCTGGAGCAGCTGCTGGACGCGGAGGGCGGCGCTCAGGACCGCCGCTTCGTGGGCGGCTCGCAGCTCCTCGCGCTGCGGCTCGCCGAGCGGCTGGGCGATGCGGTCGCTCTCGGTGCGCCCGTGCGCCGCATCGAGCACGGCGAGCAGGGCGTCACGGTGGAGGCCGACGGGTGCACCGTGCGGGCTCGCAGGGCGATCGTCGCGATGCCCCCGGTCATGACCGCGCGCATCGCCTACGACCCGCCGCTGCCCGGCCATCGCGACCAGCTCACGCAGCGCATGGCGCAGGGCACGGTCACCAAGTGCGTGGCGGTCTACGACCGGCCCTTCTGGCGCGACGAGGGGCTGAGCGGCCAGGCGACCAGCGACATGGGACCGGTTCGCATCGCCTTCGACAACTCGCCGCCCGACGGGTCGCCCGGCGCGCTCGTCGGCTTCCTCGAGGGCGCCGGAGCCCGCGAGTGGGGAAGGAGCACAGCGCGGGAGCGCCGCGAGGCCGTGCTCGGCTCGTTCGCCCGCCTGTTCGGCCCTCGCGCCGCTCGGCCCGACCGCTACATCGAACGCAGCTGGGCCGACGAGGAGTGGACGCGCGGGTGCTACGGCTGCTCGTTCGCGCCCGGCGGTTGGACGGCGTTCGGCCCGTCGTTGAGGGCGCCGATCGGCGTCCTGCACTGGGCCGGCGCCGAGACCGCGACGGTGTGGAACGGCTACATGGACGGCGCCGTGCGCTCGGGCGAGCGCGCGGCGGCGGAAGCCCTGGCGTCGATGGGCCTCGCGGCCCGGGAGGAGGCGCTCGCGTGAGGATGCGCGCGGCGGTGCTCGAGGAGTTCGGCAAGCCGCTCGAGGTGCAGGAGCTCGAGCTCGACGGGCCCGGCCCCGGCGAGGTGCTCGTGCGGCTCGTGGCCTGCGGGGTGTGCCACACCGACATGTACACCGCCTCGGGGGTGGACCCGTCTGGCTACGCGCCGACCGTGCTCGGCCACGAGGGCGCGGGAGTTGTCGAGCGGGTCGGCGAGCGCGTGGGGCTGCTCGCCGAGGGCGACCACGTGGTCACGCTCTTCTCGCCGCAGTGCGGCGAGTGCGTTCACTGCGTCAGCCCCAAGACGAACCTGTGCATGGCCATCCGCGAGCAGCAGAACAAGGGCTTCCTCCCCGACGGCTCCACCCGCCTTCACCGCGACGGCGAGCGAATCCGCCACTTCATGGGGACGAGCACCTTCGCGCAGTACACGGTCATGCCCGAGATCGCACTGGCGAAGGTCGATCCCGCCGCGCCGCTCGAGCACGCGGCGCTGTTCGCCTGCGGCCTGAGCACGGGGATCGGGGCGGCTATGAAGACCGCGCGGGTCGAGCCCGGCGCCACGTGCGTGGTCTTCGGGTGCGGGATGGTCGGGTTGGGGGCCGTGGTCGGCTGCCGGCTACAGGGCGCCGAGCGGATCGTGGCGGTCGACCCGTCGGTGCAGCGCCGCGACCAGGCGACCCGCCACGGTGCCACCGAGACCATGGCCGGTGGCGAGGGCGCGGTCGAGGAGATCGTGGCGAGCACCGGCGGGATGGGCGCCGACTACACCTTCGAGGCGACGGGCCTGGTCGGCGTGATGCGCCAGGCGGTCGAGGCCGCGCGCATGGGCTGGGGCCTGGCGACGATGTGCGGAGTCGCCGGCAAGGGCGAGACGCTCGACGTCGTCCCGCGCCTGCTCATCACCGGCCGGCGCGTCTGCGGATCCTCGTTCGGTGGGCTGAAGGGGCGCGAGGACGTCCCACTGCTCGTCCGCCGGGCGCTGGAGGGCGAGATCGACGTCGAGGACTTCATCTCCCACCGGATCGCCCTCGAGGACGTCAATCGCGGGTTCGAGCTGATGGAGGCCCACGACGGCATCCGCAGCGTGATCGCCTTCGACTGAGCGTCGCTACAGCTTGGCGCCCAGCGCCGCGGACAGGCGCTCGAGGTCTGAGAGCTCGAGCTGGGGCTCGAAGAGGTAGGGCAGCGTGAGGAGCTCTCCCTCGGCCTCCTTGCGCAGGCGGCGCAGCTGGGCCTGTTGGCCGTTGGCCTGGCGCCACTCGAAGCGGGCGGCGCGGGCCGCCGCCCGCGCGATGGCGCCGTCGAGCGCGGCGACCTCGTCCATCCGCTCGACGTCGGCCTTGGAGAAGCGGCGCGGGTATAGGCCGTTGACCACCACGAGCTCGAGCTCGCGCCCGAGCTGGCGGCGCAGACGGCCCTGGAGCTCGAGCGTCTCGGTCACCGGCATCTCCTCGGCGAGCGCGACGGCGACATAGCAGGAGCGCTGCCGGCTCTCCAGTAACTCGCGGACGCGGTTGGCCTGGGTCGCGATCGGGCCGACGCGGGTGATCGTGGCGAAGGTCTTCGGGGTCATGAGCATCCCGATGCCGTGCCCGGAGGCCGGCGCGTCGACCACCGCCAGGTCATAGCCGGTCGCGCGCCGGCGCCAGCGCTCGGTCTGGACGAGCTCCCAGACCTTGGCCATGCTCACCACCTCCTTGGCACCGGGCGCGGCGGCCACGAAGTAGTGGAAGGTGCTCGAGCCCATCAGCGGCCGGGCGACGGCGCGCGAGCCGATCTGGTTGGTCACCCACTCGCCCAGAGCCTCGTAGGGGTCGATGGAGATCGACCACAGGTGGTCGGTGAGCCGCGTCTCCTCGCCGGGGACGGCCTCGATCCCGAAGGCGCGGGCCAGGCGACCCGCCTGGCCGAGCTCGCAGACGATCGTCCGACGGCCCTGCGCGGCGGCAGCCATCCCGAGCGCGCTCGCGACGGTGCTCTTGCCGACGCCACCCTTGCCGGTGACGAAGATCATCTGCCTGTCGAGTAGCGCGGGGACGTCAACCACCTTGACCTTCCTGCCAGCATCCCAAACCCTTGAGGACCATGACTGCGAAGAGCACGCCCCAGCTGGAGCAGGCCTATCGGGCGTGCCGGAGGATGCAGCGACGCCACGACCCGACCTACTACTGGGCCACCCGCCGGCTGCCCGGCGAGCTGCAGCCGGCCGTGCACGCTCTGTACGGGTTCGTCCGCGGCGCGGATGAGATCGTCGACGGCCCGCGCCGGCCGCCGACGCCCGAGGCCCGTCGCGAGGCGCTGGACCGCTGGGAGGACGCCCTGCACGACGGCCTGGCCGGCGGCGGCTCCGATCATCCGGTCATCGCCGCGCTCGTTGACGCCGCCGGCCGCCACGACCTGCCGCTGGAGGAGGAGCTGCGGATCTACATGGGCTCGATGCGCGTCGACTGCGGGCCCGTTCGCATCGGGACCCGCTCAGAGCTCGAGGGCTACATGCGCGGGAGCGCCGGCTCGGTGGGCCGCGTAATGGCCCCGCTGCTCGGCGCGCCGGCCGAGCTGCACGAGTCCTTCGTCCGCCTGGGCGTGGCCTTCCAGCTGACCAACTTCATCCGCGACGTACGCGAGGACTTCACGCTGGACCGCGTGTACCTCCCGCGGGCCGACCGCGAGCGCTTCGAGGTCGGCGAGGGCGAGCTCGCGGCCGGTCCGGCCAGCCCGGGCCTGCGGGCGCTGCTGGCCGAGGAGGTCGGCCGCGCGCGTGCGCTGTTCGCCGAGACCGCGGTCGCGGTGGACGGCGCGCTGCCCCAGGCGCGGCCGGGTATGCGCATGGCCCGCGCGGTGTACCTGAGCGTCCTGGACCGGGTGGAGCGGATCGGCTTCGACGTCCTCGGCCGCCGCACGGGCCTCGCGCCGTGGGAGATTGCGCCGGCCGCGGTGCGGGGGGTCTGGCGATGACCGTCCGCGCCACCAAGCGGGGCGTCCGGCGCACGTCGCTGGACGGGACCCGCGCAGGCGTGCTGGTGTGCGGGGCGAGCTTCGCCGGGCTCGCGGTGGCCCGCGAGCTGGCGGGCACGGGCGCCGAGGTGCTCGTGCTCGACCGCTACGAGATCGGCGAGCGCGCGACGTCCGCGTGCGCCGCGCCGACGCCGTGGCTGAACGCCATGGGCGTGCAGGCGGCGATCCGCGCCGAGCTTCCCTACATGACCTTCAGCACCCCGCACGGGAGCGTGCGCTATCGGCTGCCCTGGAGCTGGTCGGCCTTTGACTACCGGCGGCTGTGCGAGCTGCTGTGGGACCAGTGCGGCGACGCGCGCTTTGAGACCGCGAAGGTCGAGGGGCGCGAGCCGGGCGGGTCGCGCGCCGGCGAGGTCGGCGTGCGGACCGACCGCGGGACCGTCTGTGCGCCGCTGGTGATCGACGCGCTGGGCTGGCGCCGCGTCCTGTCCTCGCCCCACTACCAGCCCCCCGACGCGCCTCTCTCGCGCGGCCTCGAGGTCCACCCGCACGTAGACGGCGCCGACGACGCGCTCGACGTGTGGATCGAGCGCTCGCTGGTTCGGAGGGGCTACGGCTGGCGGGTGCCGGCCGGCGGGGAGGCCCGCGTCGGGGTGGGCTCCTACGATCCGCGCCAGCACGTCAAGGAGCCGACGGTCGACCTCGCGCAGCGGCTGGAGGTCGACGCCGTCCGCTACCAGGGCAACTGGTTCCCGCACCGCCTGCGCCCCGCCGCCCAGGACGGCGTGTTCTTCGTGGGGGACAGCGCCGGGCACTGCTTCCCGCTCTCGGGCGAGGGCATCCGCACCGCTTTCTACTTCGGGATCGCGGCCGGCCGGGAGATCGGCGGCGTGCTCTCCGGCGAGCGCACCCCCGAGGAGGCGCTGGAGCGCTACGGCGCCTTCAGCGCCGGCCACGCGCGGGCGTTCGGGCTCGCGCTGCGCCTTCAGCGGCTGATCCCCGCGCTGCCGCCGCGGCTGCTCACGCTTGCCCTGCGGGTCGTCGGCTCCCAGCGCCTGATCGACCGCTCCTTCGGGTGGTACCTCGACCAGGCGCCCCCGAGCTTCGCCGCTACGCGCCCCCTCGGGGCCGGGCAGGCCCGGCCTGGAACACGTACACCGATATGGGAAGGAAGCCGGGGAACGTCCTTGTCTCGATGAGGCTCAGGTCGGGCGGCAGCGCGCGGAGGAAGGGCGCGATCGGCCGCAGCGCCGCGGTGAGCAGTGCCGCGGTCGGGCCGGAGCCGGTTGCCGGCTCGAGCCCCGCGGCCCGCGCTGTGACGCCGTTGGCACTGCGAAGGGCGCCGAGCGGCGCGGAGCCGGGCGCCACCAGGAACAGCTTTCCGCTCCCGGCGACGGCGGCGGCCCTGCGTGCCACGGCGCTCGGGGGCGGGGCGGGCAGGCTCGCATAGGGCGGTGCGTTGACCAGCGCGCTGCGCAGCGGGATCCCGAGGCGAAATGCCGGGCGGCGCTGCGCGGAGGGGCGGCCCGCGCGCGCGACGTCGGCCAGCGGAGTGAGCGGTCCCGGGGTGGGCGCGGGGAGTTCGACCACGGGGTCGCCCGGCGCGCCCACGCGATCGATGAAGCTCACCGCCGCGCCGTAGTCGGGGCGCTGGTGGCTGGAGTCCAGCAGCTTGACCGCGCCGATCGCGAACCCGCCGATCAGCAGGCCGGTGGCGAGGATGCGCAGGGGCCTGCCGGCGCTGGTCACCAGCGCGCCGGCGGCGAGCGCGAGGCCCGGCCATGACGCGGTGAGGTTGCGCGTGTCCCAGACGGTGTCGGAGAACTCGCTGTAGAGCGCCAGGCTCACCGGTGTGGCGAGGGCCAGCACCAGGATCAGCACCGTCCGTCCGGGCAGCCGGGCCGAGAGCCGCCCTTCCGCCGCCCGAAGCACCTTCGCGGCCAGGCCCACCAGCCCCGCGGCCACCCCCGCCGCGATCGTCGCGAGCGCGAGGCGGCCGGGCACGGTCGCCAGCGGGATGTAGGGGTGCCCGAGCGACCAGCGCCCGAGGTCGGTTCTCACCGCCTCCCAGCCGAACGGGTTCAGGATGCCGATGGTCTTGTTGCCGGGGGAGCGGGTGTTGTCGAGCACTGTCGGCAGCCACGGGAGGTAGGCGACCGCCGCGGCGAGGTTGGCGGCGACCAGCCGGCGACGCGCCTCGGGGTGGGTCGCGAACGCCCAGGCGAACTGGGCGGCGAGCAGGAACACCGGCGTGTAGTGGGTGTACAGGAGCGCGGCCGAGCAGGCTGCGTAGGCCACCCACCAGGCGGGGCGTCCGGTGTCCAGCGCCTGAAGCAGGAGCAGGTTGCAGAGCGCGACGAGCGCCAGCAGCAGGCCGTAGGCCCGAGCCTCGGTGGTGTAGAAGATCAGGAACGGGCTCAGCGCCACGAGCGCCGCGCCGACGAGGCCGGCGGGGCGGCCCACGGTCCGCGACCCCACCAGGTAGGTCAGGGGGATGGCGACCGTGCCGGCGGCCAGCGAGACCAGCCGCACAGACTGCGCCGGATCGGCGAGTCCCTTCGTCGTCCAGGCGGCCGCCATGAACAGCGGAGGGTTGAGGTCGACGGAGTTGCCCTGCAGGAGCTCGACGACGCGGCCCAGGCTGTGTCCGGTGACGATGAAGTAGGTGGAGAGCTCGTCGCCGTACAGCGAGTCGTCGAACGAGGGCAGCCTCAGGAGCAGGCCGGCCAGGGTGATGACGCCGACGGCCAGGGCGGCGGCCCACGGCGAGCTCCACCGCTCGCGGCGGCCAGGCATCGACCCGCGAACGCTCAGCTTTCGCCTGGTCCGGGGTGTTGGTATTTGCGGGAGGGGAGGATGTGGTGGCGGTGGAGGAGGAGGCGGGTGGCGGCCCAGAGGGTTTTGGTGCCGTAGATGGTGCTGGCTTGCAGGCCGACGGAGGAGGCGTCTTCGAAGTAGCGGCAGGTGGCGGGGACTTCTTGGATTGCGAGGTTGAAGTGGACGGCTTGCATGATGAGTTCGCTGTCGAAGGTGAAGTCTTGGGAGTTGCGGAGGAAGGGGATGGTGAGCAGTAGGCGGCGGGAGTA
>JBBQNQ010000039.1:0-26508 GCA_038330095.1 Solirubrobacterales bacterium | reverse complement strand
ATCGGGTCCTCGAGCACGCCGACGGTCAGGACGCGCGACCGGATGCGGCCCTGGTCGCGCGCACTGCGCGCGGCGAGCCGCGCCGCGACCTCCGGGTCGCGCGTTGCGCTCGCGCACCCGGGCCGCTGATCGGGCAGGCCGTCAAGGGAGAGCTGCGCACCGGCCCGCTGCGCCAGGCGGGCGATGCGCTCGCGGTGAAGACCCTCGACCCGATCGCGCTCCTCGCCGTCCTCGAGCAGGATCAACGCGGGCACTGCGTCGGGGTCGAAGCGCGCGGAGGTCTCGAGCTCTTCGTCGAGCTCCGGCACCGCCTGCAGGCCGACCCGCCGGGCCTGCTCCGCGGTCGCGGCGGCGCCGGACTGCGAAAGGATCCGCACCGGCGCGCCGGCGCCCGCCGCGGCGTCCAGTGCCGGGAGCAGCTGGTCACAGACCGGGCAATCGTGCTTGACCAGGGCGAGCAGCTCGGCCGCCATGGCGCTCAGTCTACGGACGCGCCGTTCGTGTTAGACCTTCGTCCACCACGCTCGCCGACTACCTCGCTCTGCGCCGGTGTCGCGTCGGCGTGGGTGAACACCGAAGCGCTGTGGGCCGGGGCCTTCGTGGTGGCCGGGGTGGTCACGCTCGTGAGCTGACTCGCGGACCGTGGTGCATACGCCGTAGGACACGCCTCGCAACCAAGGAGAACGACATGGAGCTCACCAGAAACTCGCTCGAAACCGCACGCGGACCGAGCGACTGGTTCACCGGCGCCGTCTACATCGACACCGTCGCCACACCGTCAGGGTCCTCCCGCGTGGCGGGCGCCAGCGTCCATTTCGCCCCAGGCGCTCGAACCGCGTGGCACACCCACCCCAACGGCCAGACGATCTTCGTGACCGAGGGCCTTGGCCTGTGCCAGCGCCGTAGCGGGCCGATAGAGGTGATCCGCCCCGGTGACCGCGTGTTCTTCGAAGCCGGGGAGGACCACTGGCACGGCGCCGCGTCCAACCGCTTCATGACCCATCTGGCGATGCACCAGGTCGACGACGAAGGCAACGCGGCCGCTTGGGGCGAGCACGTCAGCGACGAGGAGTACGAGGCCGCTCCGTCTGTCGACCCGTGACGTCGAGCCGGTTCACACGCGGCTTCGGATCCGCCAGACTTCGCCGTATGCCACTTCCTTCGACTTCCACGGGCCTTGGGCTGCTAGGCGCGCGAACCGCCCTGGGCATCTCGACGCTCCTTGCGCCACGGCTCGCCGGCCAGGCGTTCTTCCTGGATCCCGATGACAATCCTCAGCTGCCGGTGATCGGCCGCATGTGGGGCATTCGCAACCTGGCGCTTGCCGCCGGAATGTATGCGGCGACCGGTGCCAACCGGGCGCAGTGGTGGAGGCTCCAGACGGCGGTCGACGCGCTCGATCTCGTAGCGATCGCAACGGAATGGCGCCGCGGCGCCGTCCCCGCTCCGGCGGCAGCGCTGATGGCCGCCACCGCCCTCGGCGCGGTCTCGCTCGGAGCGCTCTCGGTCGCAGCCGAGGCCGAGCACCCCGGTTAGAGCACGGTCGCGCGATCAGTCCGGGTACTCGTCCTTGCGCCAGGCGCGGGGCTCGGCGGACCCGGCCTTCGGCGTTCGCTTGAGCAGGAACGAGTTGTACGGCGCAACGAACGGATCGGGCGCCATCACCGTGTAGGTGTGGAACACGCTTCCGTTCTCGCGCGCGAAGGCGATGAAGCTCGGACCCTCGCGCAGGCCGTCCTCGAGCTTGGCTCCGACCGTGCGCCCCCATTCCTGGAGCCACTCGGGGGGATTGTCGACCATCTCCTTGACCTCGGGGATCTCCTGCGCCTGCTCGGGCGTGAGGGCAAGCCCGAAGTCGAACGGAAACTCCGTCTCGTAGGTCGAGACGTAGGGGAACTGCCAACCCATCCGCTCCTTGTAGGCGGTGAGCCGGTCGATCGGCGCGCGCGAGAAGCAGATCAGCGTCACGTCGCGGTGGTTCAGATGCACGCGCGTGGCGTCGAGCTCGTCTCCCAGGTTCGAGCATCCGGCGCACGCGCCGCGCTCGTAGTCGGGTCCGAACATGATGTTGTAGGCGAGGAGCTGCGAGCGCCCGTCGAAGAGCTCCGCGAGCGTCTTCTTCCCGTCTTCGGTGTCGAACCGATACTCCTTCTCCACCGGAACCCAGGGAAGCTGACGCCGCTGCTCGGTCACCTTCTGGTCGAGCTCAGCGTGCTCGGCCTCGAGCTTGGCAAGCGCGTCGCGAGCCGCCTGCCATTCCTCGCGAGTTCCAATCTTGTCGGGCATCGTGACTCCCTTGGCGTTCGTTACGTCGGCATACCTTAAGACCGGCGCGCCGCGCCGAACTCATCGGAGCAGGCGCATCGAGCCGCCCGACGCGCAAGGATCCGCGCCGTGCGAGTGCCCTACCGCCTTCGCCGTGCCGCTGTGCCGCGCTCCTTCGCGCGCGAGCTCGCGCCGGCGGTGCTACCCGCCGCGCCTGCGACGGATCGGCTCTACCAGCGGCTCGCGCCGGACGCGGCGGACGCCGTGCGCGGCCGTCTCGACGTCGAGCAGGCGGCGCTGTGGGAGCGCGCGGGGGTGCAGGAGCGTCGCTGGCTGACGTTCGCGTTCGGCGTGCATCACGAGGTCCCCGAGGTCCTCGAGCCCACCGGCCTCTCGCCGGTCACTCCGCCTGACGAGGTCCACGCGATGGGTCGCGGCCCGCTCGCGGCGGGCGGCGCCTACTACTACGCGGACCTCGTCGCCGAGGCGGCCGGCGCGGCGGGCCTCCAGCTCGGCGAGGGGGCCAGAGGGCTCGACTTCGGCTGCTCGTCGGCGCGCGTGGTGCGGGTGCTCGCGGCCGCGTGGCCAGAGGATCGCTGGGAGGGCTGCGACCCCAACGAGGACGCCGTGACGTGGGCAAGCGACAACCTCCCGGCGGTCACCTTCTTCACCAGTCCCCAGGCGCCGCCCCTGCCCCGGCCGGAGCGGGCCTTCGACCTCGTCTGCGCGATCTCGATCTGGTCGCACTTCGCGCCCGACCCGGCGCGCGCCTGGCTCGCCGAGATGGCACGGTCGCTGCGCCCGGGCGGGGTGCTCGTGCTGACCACCCACGGTGCGACCTCGGTAGCCCACGAGGCCGGCGTCGGTACCCGGTCTGCATCGCGGCTCGAGGAGATCGTGTGGTCGCTGTACCGCCGCGGGCACTGGTACGCGCCGGAGTTCGGCCCCACCGGCGACTGGGGAATCAGCGACCCGGGCTGGGGAACGGCCTTCGTGTCGCCGGAGTGGATGCTCGTGCAGACGGCGGCGGACTGGACCGTCGCGCTCTTTCGCCCCGGTGGCGCCGAGGGCAACCAGGATGTGTGGGCGCTCCGGCGCCGCTAGCATCCGGCCCCATGGCGAACCGGCTCGAGGGGAAGGTGGCGGCCATCACCGGCGCGTCGTCGGGCATCGGCGAGGCCACCGCGCTCGCGCTGGTCGCCGAGGGCGCCGCCGTGTCGCTGGCCGCCCGCCGCGAGGACCGCATCGCCGGGCTCGCGCAGCGCATCGAGGACGAGGGCGGCCGGGCGCTCGCGACCCCGACCGACGTGGTCGACGAGGGGCAGGCGCGCGCCTTCGTCCAGCGGACCAAGGACGAGCTCGGGCGCCTGGACATCCTCATCAACAACGCCGGGGTGATGCTCCTCGGGCCCGTCGCCGGCGCCGACACCGGCGAATGGCGGCGGATGGTCGAGGTCAACCTGCTCGGCCTGTTGTATTGCACCCACGCGGCGCTGCCCATCATGGGCGAGCAGGGCAGCGGGCACATCGTGAACGTGTCCTCGGTCGCCGGGCGCAACGCGAACATGGGCAGCGCGGTCTACAACCTGACCAAGTTCGGGGTCAACGGGTTCTCCGAGGGCCTGCGCCAGGAGGTCCTGCACGCCGGCGTGCGGGTCACCGTCGTCGAGCCCGGCTTCGTCGACACAGAGCTCCAGGGCCACAACCAGAACCCGATGGTCCTCGAGGCCATCGACAAGATGCGCGAGCAGGCCGGCAAGGTGCTCGAGGCCGACGACATCGCCCACGCGATCCTCTACGCCGTGGGCCAGCCCGAGCACGTCGCGATCAACGAGGTGCTCATCCGGCCGCTGGGCCAGCAGCGCTAGCCGCCCCGCCAGCGCGGCGGGCGCTTCTCCGCGAAGGCGCGCACCCCCTCGAGGAAGTCCGCGGAGCGAAAGCACGCGCGCCGCAGCTCCACCAGCTCGCGCTCGGTGCGCTCGTCCAGCGCCCCCTCGGCGGCCAGCAGCTCGCCGATCACCCGCTTGTTGCCGACGAGCGAGAGCGGCGCGTTGCCCGCGATCTCGCTTGCCAGGGCCACGGCCTGCGCCTCCACCTGCGCCGCCTCCACGACGGAGTTGACCAGGCCCCAGCGCTCGGCCACGTGTGCGTCGACGTTGCGTCCGACCAGGAACAGCTCGCGCGTGCGCGCCGCGCCGACGACGTCGATGAACCTGCGCAGTCCCGTGTGGGAGTAGATGAGCCCGAGCTTGGCCGGCGGCATGCCGAGCTCGACGCCCCGGCCCGCCAGGCGCAGGTCGCAGCACAGCGCGAGCTCCAGCCCGCCTCCGATCGCGTGGCCGTTGAGCGCCGCGAGCGTGGGGTAGGGGTAGGCGTCCAGGGCCTCGATGGCGGCGGCGAACGGATGGGCCACGAGGCGCTCGGCCTCCTCCTCGAAGATCTCGGCCGGGATGTCGCCGATGTCGTAGCCCGCGGAGAACATCCGGCCCGAGCCGGTGACCAGGAGGCAGCGGGCGTCGAGCGTCGGGACCACCTCGGCGATCGCGTCGAGGATCTCGTGGTCGAGCGCGTTGCGCTTGGCCGGATTGGCGATGGTCAGCCGGGCGACGTGCTCGGCCGGCCGGTCGAGGAGCAGCCTGCCGCCGGCGAGCTGCGCCGCGGCGGCGCTCACCCGAGGACGACGAGGGTGTCGCCCTCGCTCACCGCCTGGCCCTCCTCGCAGAGGATCTCCTTGACGGTTCCCTCGTCCTCGGCCTCGACGGGCATCTCCATTTTCATCGACTCGAGGATCACGACGGTGTCGCCCTCCCCGATCGCGTCGCCCACCTGCACCTCGATCTTCCACACGGTCCCGGTGATGTGCGCCTCGATGTCAGCCATGGCGCGGCAGAATACCCGGCGCCTCCGATGCCCAACGACGTCGTGGTCATAGTCACCGCCTACAACGAGGCCGACCGGCTCCCGGCGACCCTCGCCGCGCTGGACGAGGCCTTCCCCGGCGCGCGCGTGGTCGTGGCCGACGACGGCTCGCGTGACGATTCCGCCGCTGTCGCGGTGGCCCACGGCGCCGAGCTCGTGCGCTCGGAGAAGACGATCGGGAAGGGCGGAGTGGCCACGCTGGCCGCGCGAAGGGTTCTGGAGGGCGGCCAGGGCGGCGCGCCGCCGATCGTCGTGCTCTGCGACGGCGATCTCGCGCAGAGCGCCGCCCAGCTCCCGGCGCTCGTCGCCGCCGTCCGCCGCGGCGAGGGCGACCTCGCCATTGGTGGCTTCGCGCGGCGCGAGGGAGGCGGCTTCGGCCTCGCGCTGGGCTTCGCGCGCTGGGCCGTCCGCCGCCGTGCCGGCGTGGAGCTTGACGCTCCGATCTCCGGGCAGCGGGCGCTTGGACTCCAGGTCCTGCGCGCGGTCCTGCCCTTCGCGCCGGACTTCGGAATGGAGACCGCGATGAACATCGACGCCGCGCGCGCGGGGTTTCGCATCGTCGAGGTCGAGCTCGACCTCGGCCACCGGGCGACCGGTCGCACCCTGCGGGGGTTCCTGCACCGCTTCCGTCAGCTCGTCGACTTCGCGCGCGTATACGTGAGCCGTCGCTAGTACGCCCGGCCTCCCACGCGGCGCAGCGGGATAGCCTGCCGCGGCAGTGATCCTCGCGATCGACCAGGGCACGACCGGCACGACCTGCCTGGTCTTCGACATGGAGGCCGAGCTGATCGGCCGCGCTGGCCGCGAGTTCACCCAGCACTTCCCGCGGCCCGGCTGGGTGGAGCACGACGCCGGGGAGATCTGGGACGTCACCCGCGCGGTGGCCGGCGACGCGCTGCAGGACGCGGGCGTGGCCGCGGGCGAGCTCGAGGCGATCGGGATCACCAACCAGCGCGAGACGGTATGCGTCTGGGACCCGGACACCGGCGAGCCCCTGCACCGCGCGCTGGTCTGGCAGGACCGCCGCACCGCGGGGCGCTGCGAGGAGCTCAAGCGCGCCGGCCACCAGCCCATGATCCGCGAGCGCACCGGCCTGGTCCTCGACCCCTACTTCTCGGCCACCAAGGTCGAGTGGCTGCTGCACAACGTCGAGGGGCTCGAGCAGCGGGCGCGCGAGGGCCGCGCGGTGTTCGGCACGGTCGACGCGTGGCTGATCTTCAAGCTGACCGGCGAGCGCGCGACCGATGCCTCCAATGCCTCGCGCACGCTGCTCTACGACATCGCCGCCGGGCGCTGGGACCCCGAGCTGCTCGAGCTGTTTGGCGTGCCCGAGCGCGCGCTGCCCGAGGTGCGCCCCAGCTCGGGCGAGCTGGGGCGCACTCGCGCCGGCGCGCTGCCCGGCCACGACGGAGTGCCGGTGGCGGGTGTCGCCGGCGACCAGCAGGCGGCGCTCTTCGGGCAGGCCTGCCTCGATCCCGGCCTGGGCAAGAACACCTACGGCACCGGCTCCTTCGTGCTGCTCAACACCGGCGCGCACCCGCCCGAGCCGATCCCGGGGCTGCTGGCGACGGTCGCCTGGCGGATCGGCGAGCGCACGGTCTACGCGCTGGAGGCGGCGATCTTCGTCACCGGCGCGGGCGTGCAGTGGTTGCGCGACGGCCTGGGGATCATCGAGCAGGCCTCCGAGACAGAATCGCTCGCCGCGAGCCTGGAGGGCAACGACGGCGTGTACTTCGTCCCCGCCCTGACCGGACTGGGCTCGCCCCATTGGGACCCCTACGCCCGCGGCACGATCGTCGGGCTCACGCGCGGCTCGGGGCGCGCGCACCTCGCTCGCGCGACGCTCGAGGCGATCGCCTACCAGACGGTCGACGCCGTCCGTGCGATGGAGGCCGTTCCGGGGTCAGAAGCGCTGGCCGAGCTGCGGGCCGACGGCGGCGCCACCGCGAACCGCTGGCTCATGCAGTTCCAGGCCGACGTGCTCGGTGTGCCGGTCGTCGTGCCCGAGGTCGCCGAGACGACCGCGCTCGGCGCGGCCTATCTCGCCGGGATCGGCATAGGCGCCTGGACCATGGACCGCGTGCGCAGTTCCTGGCGCGATCGCGCGCGCTACGAGCCGGCGATGGAGTCAGACCAGCGCGAAACGCTGCTCGCGGCTTGGCACCGGGCGCTGGGGCGAGCGGGCGGGTGGGCCGAGCGCGACGGGTCTGCGAAGGAGATGTAACGGCCCGGCGGCGAGCGGGTACGGGGGGAAGATGAGCGAGGAGCAGCTGGTCCCCATGAAGGCGCAGGTCTACAAGGACGAGCGCCCGGCCGAGTACTTCACGCGCTTTCACGAGCGCACACGCGCGCGCGAGCCCAACGCGATGTACGAGCTCGTCCGGATGGTCCTCACGCCGATCGTGATGCTCGGCTTTCGCGGGCGCTGCATCGCGGCGGACAACGTCCCCGCGGCCGGCCCGATCATCCTGGCGCCGAACCACTTCTCGAACATGGACCACTTCCTGATGGCCGCCTTCCTGCGCCGGCGCGTGAACTTCGTGGCCAAGTCCCAGCTCTTCCACGGGCCCGTGTTCGAGACCGTCTTCTACAACGGCGGCGTGTTCCCGGTGCGCCGCGGCCATCGCGACGAGGAGTCCTTCCTGACGATGCACAAGGTGCTGGAGCGTGGCGGCGCGATCGTCATGTACGCGGAAGGCGGGCGCTCGCGGACCGGCAAGCTCAGCGACACCGTCAAGCCGGGCCTCGGGCGCCTGGCGCTGGAGTCCGGGGCGCCGGTCGTGCCCGTCGCGATCCACGGCTCGGCCAAGGTGCGCAACTGGAGGCGCGGCCAGCTGCCCAAGGTCACCGTCCAGTTCGGCGAGCCCTTCGCCTTCCAGCAGGTGGCCGAGCCCACCCGCTACCAGCAGCAGACAGCGTCCGAGGAGGTCTTCGCCGAGGTCCGCACCCTCTACGCCGGCCTCGAGCGCCATGGCCGCAAGGGCATGGTCCAGCGCGTACGCGAGCAGCGCCGGGCCGAGCGCCGCTCCCGTCGCGCGGCCACCGCCTAGCCTCGCCGCTAAGCGACCACGCGTGCTACGGTGCACCGATCGGTGCACTATTGTCGACGCTCGACGGCACGTTCTTTGCCCTGTCCGACTCGACGCGGCGCGGGATTCTCGAGCGGCTGGGCGGTGGTCCGGCCACGATGAGCGAGCTCGCGCAGCCGTTCGGGTTGACGATCAACGGGGTCAAGAAGCACGTCGGAGTCCTCGAGCGCGCCGACCTCGTGGCCACCGAGAAGGTCGGCCGTGCGCGCCAATGCCGGCTCGGCCCGGCGAGCATGGCCGAGGCGACCGCTTGGATTGAGGGTCACCGCCGGGTGTGGGAGAGCCGCCTCGATCGTTTCGAGCGCTACGTCGAGCGGACCTCCGGAGGTGGGGAGTGAGCATCGACCTCAGGTTCGAACGGCTGATCGCGGCCGCGCCCGAGCGAGTCTTCGATGCCTTCACCGATCCCCTCGGCCAGCGCGAGTTCTACGGCAAGGACGCCCCCGGATGGATCGTCGACTCGCGCTGCGACCTATGTGTTGGCGGCGTCTGGTCCGTCGCCTTTGGTCCTTCGCCCGACGAGCTCTACCACCACCTCCATGTGTTCGAGGTGATCGACCGGCCGCGCCGGATCCTGATCGCCTGCACCGAGACGCGTCTCGACGGATCGAGTTTCAACACCACCCTGGAGTTCACGTTCGAGCCGCGCGGCGGCAGCACGATGATGACCTTGGTCCAGGCCGGGTTCCCGAGCGAGGGTCTGCGCGACGAGCACACCGTCGGGCTCCCGAACGCCTTCGACCGCCTCGACCGTGCACTCGACGACCGCGAGCGCAACTAGCGCTCGAGAGAGGGGATCGATGTCCAGCTCCGTCCTATACATGTCGATGTCGCTCGACGGGTTCATCACCGGACCCGACGACGATGTCGGCCAGGGCCTCGGCAGCGGCGGCGAGCGGCTTCACAGCTGGCTCGGTGACGGAGGGGACGACGTTCCCTCCGGGTTCCGCCCGTCGGGGCCGAGCGGTGAGATCTTCGACGAGCTGCTGGCGACGGGCGCGGTCCTCGTCGGCCGTCGCACGTTCGATCTCGCGGGCCACTGGGACGGCGATCACCACGGTGTTCCGATCTTCGTGCCGACCCGCGGAGAGCCGCCGGCGCCAGCACCCGACCTGGTCACCTATGTGACCGACGGGATCGAGAGCGCAATGAGCCAGGCCAAGCGCGCCGCGGGCGACGCGAACGTGATGGTCCACGGCGCCGACCTGGCGCAGTCGTGCCTGCGGGCGGGCGTACTGGACGAGCTCGAAGTGCACCTGATCCCGGTGCTCCTGGGTGCGGGACGACCCCTGTTCGGAGAGCTTGCAGCGCCGACGGACCTCGAGCTGATTCGAGTGGTCGACGCCCCTGGCGTGACTCACCTGCGCTTTCGGGTGAAGGCATGACCGGCGGCCCGAGCCCCGAACGCCAACTGATCCTGCACATGTCGGTGTCGCTGGACGGATTCGTCGCGCACGCGGACGGGGTCATCGACTGGCTCTCGAGCCGGAGCGCCGGGGAAGTCGACCACGGTGGCCGGCGCCACCGCGCCAACCTGGAGCTGCTCGGTCAGATCGGAACGATCGTGATCGGTCGCGGGGGCTACGTGGAGATGGAGAAGGGCTGGTCTGGCTCGGACAATCCGATGGCGGTGCTGATGAACACCCTCCCCAAGGTCGTCTTCTCCCAGACACTGTCCGAGGTGACCTGGAACAACTCACGGCTCTCGCGAGCGGAGCTCGAGGACGAGATCCCGGCGCTCAAGCGCGAGCCCGGCAAGGACCTGGTCGTCTTCGGCGGCGCCCGCATCGCCCGCAGCCTGATCCGCCACCGCCTGATCGACGAGTACCGCCTGACGGTCCACCCGGTGGCTCTCGGCGAGGGCCTTCCGCTGATGCACGGCCTCCCAGAGCCCCAGCGCCTGGAGCTGATCAGCAGCACCGCGTACGCCGACGGCTGCGTCAGCCAGGTCTTCCGGCCCGCCTGATTGCCGGCTTGCCTGCCCTAGTCGTAGACCTCGTCCAGGCCGGCCCACGCCTGCGCGTCGTGGCCGGGGATGACGAGGGCGTCGGGTTGCTCCTCGACGAAGCGGCGGATCTCGCGTAGCGAGCGCTGGAAGAGGTGCCGGTCGGCGGCCACGAGCGGCCGTGCGTCCGCGTCGATCGTCGCTCGCAGGTAGGCCGCGTCGACGCAGAGGAGCGCGTCGCGGTCGCGCAGCCGCAGGAGCACGGACTGGTGGCCGAGCGTGTGGCCGGGCGTGGAGAGCAGGCGCACCGAGCCGTCCCCGAAGAGGTCGATCGAGCGGCCAAAGGGTGAGAGGCCCTGGGAGAGGGGCCCGTCGTAGTCGACCGTGCGCCAGTCGAACGCGTGGTCGAAGTGCGGCTGGGCGGTAGCCCTCCCTCATCCCGCCCCCGCTCGCCGCCTCCCACTCACGACGGTCGACCACGAACGTCGCCTCGGGGAACTCGCTGATCCCGCTCGCGTGGTCGAAGTGCAGGTGGGTGATGATCACGGTGCTGACGTCGCGGGTGTGGATGCGCAGGTCGCGCAGGCGGGCCGGCACGCCGCCCTCGACCCCGCGCGTGACGACGAAACGCGCACCCAGCGAGCCCAGGCTCTCCGCGGGCTCCATGCCGACGCTCGGGTGAAGGCCGGTGTCGATCAGCACGCGTCCGGCGCCCGGGTGCTCCACCAGGAACGCGGGCACCGGCGCCCACACGCGCTCCTCGCGCGAGAGCAGCACGCGCGGCATCGCGAAGCGCCCGCCCGGGCTGTCGAACCAACCGGGCGGCGAGTGGAGCTCGGCTGCGAGCAGCGGCCGCAGCCGCACGGTCGCGCCTTCTCGCCCGCCGGGAAGCGGGTGCCCGAGCGCCTTGGTCTCAGCGGAGACGGCCATCGCTCCCAGCCTAATACCGTCGACGCCACCGGCACGGCCCGGGTCGCCTACGCCCGGCGATCCTCGATGCGCAGCAGCTCCGGGGCGCCGACGTGGTCGACCTGCAGGGTGGTGTGGTGCAGGTCGTGCTCGCGCTCGAGCAGGTCGCGCAACGAGCGCCGGATCGCGTGGCAGTCGCTGTCCGGAGCGACGGTGATGTGCGCCGACAGCGCCGGGAAGCCCGAGGTCACCTCCCAGACGTGGAGGTCGTGGACCTCGACCACGCCGGGCTGGGCGGCGAGCTCGCGGCCGATGGCCTCGGGCTCCACGCCCCGCGGCGCCGCCTCGAGGAACACGCGGCCCGAGGCGAGCAGCAGCCCGTAGGCGGCGTAGAGCATGAGCCCCGCGACGATCAGCGAGGCGAGTGGGTCGGCGCGCTCGAAGCCCGTCACGAGGATCACGCCGCCGGCGATCGCGGTGGCCACGAACGCGTAGAGGTCGGTGAGCACATGCTTGATCGAGCCCTCGACGTTGAGGCTGCGGCGCTCCGCGCCCGTGAGGACCCAGCTCGCGGCCAGGTTGACCACCACGCCGGCCAGCGCGACAACCAGCACCAGCGCCCCCGCGACCTCCGGTGGGTTGACGAGCCGGCGGATCGCCTCGTAGACGACGAACAGGGCCAGCACGAGCAGCGTGATCCCGTTGGCCTGCGCGCTGAGGATTTCCACCCGCTTGAGCCCGAAGGTCATCGCGCCCCGCGCCGGCCGCGCCGCCAGCCGGGCGGCCAGCAGCGACAACGCCAGCGCGGCCGCGTCGGTGAGCATGTGCGCCGCATCGGAGAGCAGCGCCAGCGAGGACGCCAGGACGCCCACCACGACCTCGACGGCCATGAAGCCCACGATCAGCGCGAGCGCGACCGCCAGCCGCCGCAGGTCGGTTTCGGGCGAGACGCCGTGCGAGTGGTCGTGGTGACCGCTCATTCAGCAATCGTAGGGCCGCTTGAACTGGGCGCGGGCGGGGAAAGAGACCAGCACGACCCTCGAGCCCTCTCAGCGCCCACGGTCCTTCGCCAGGCTGCGCGAGTTGCCGGTGGTGGGTCGTGCCGCCGATTGGGGCATGGGCCCGCGCGCTGTGTCGAAGAACACCAAGGGGGCCGGGGCGCGGATCGCCGGCCTGAAGGCCACCGAGTCGGTGTGCCCCTACTGCGCCGTGGGCTGCGGTCAGATCGTCTACACGCGCGACGGCGAGCTAGTGGACATCGAGGGCAACCCACGCTCGCCGATCAACCAGGGCACGCTGTGTCCCAAGGGCGCCGCCTCGCGCCAGCTGATCCAGCAGCCCGGCCGGCTCACGAAGGTGTCCTACCGCGCGCCGCACGCGACCGAGTGGGAGGAGATCGACCTCGAGCGGGCGATGGACATGATCGCCGAGCGGGTTGTGCGCGCGCGCGAGGACCACTGGCAGGAGCGCGACGAGCGCGGCTGGCGCGTGGACCGCACGCTTGGCTTCGCCCACCTCGGCGGCGCGACGCTCGACAACGAGGAGAACTACCTCATCAAGAAGCTGTTCACGGCCATGGGAGCCATCCAGATCGAGAACCAGGCCCGCATATGACACTCCTCCACGGTGCCCGGTCTGGGCACCTCGTTCGGCCGCGGCGGCGCGACCAACTTCCAGCAGGACTTCCAGAACTCGGACTGCGTCTGGATCCAGGGCTCCTCGCTCGTCGAGGCCCACCCCGTGGGCTCGCGCTGGGCGCTGAAGGCGCGTGAGCGCGGCGCGAAGATCATCCACGTCGACCCCCACTACTCGCGGACGAGCGCGATCGCCGACCTCCACGTGCCGCTGCGCGCCGGCTCGGACATCGCCCTACTCGGCGGGCTGATCCGGCACATCATCGAGACCGGCTCCTACTTCGAGGAGTACGTCGTCAACTACACCAACGCGGCGACGATCGTCAACGAGCACTACCAGGGCCCGGAGGAGCTCGAAGGCTACTTCTCCGGGTTCGACCCCGAGAGCGGCAGCTACGACCGCTCCTCGTGGATGTACGAGGGCGGTGAGATGGCCGCTGCGGCGGGCCAGCGCGAGCACTCCACCCAGGCCTTCAGCGACCGTACGGGGGCCGGGATGCTGGTCGGTGAGGTGCGCAGCGACCCCACGCTCCAGGACCCGCGCTGCGTCTTTCAGATCATCCGGCGCCACTACGCCCGCTACACGCCCGAGATGGTCGAGCGCGTCTGCGGGATCCCCCGCGAGCTGTTCCTCGAGCTCGCCGGCACGCTGATCGCCAACTCGGGACGCGAGCGCACGACGATGCTCGCCTACGCCGTCGGCTGGACACAGCACTCGACCGGTGTGCAGATGATCCGCGCCGGGGCGATCGTGCAGCTGCTGCTGGGCAACGTCGGCCGGCCGGGGGGCGGCGTCATGGCCATGCGCGGGCACGCGTCGATCCAGGGCTCGAGCGACATTCCGACGCTCTACGAGCTGCTCCCGGGCTACCTCCCGATGCCACGGGCGCGCGAGGGCCACCTGACGCTCGCCGACTTCGTCGAGACCGGCGGCTCCAAGCGGGGGTGGTGGTCGCACTTCGACAACTACGTCGTATCGCTGCTCAAGGCGTGGTTCGGCGACGCCGCCACGCCGGAGAACGACTTCGGCTTCCCGCACCTGCCGAAGATCTCGGGCAACCACTCGCACTTCCCGACGATGTTGCGCGCGCTCGACGGCGGGCTCGACGGCCTGTTCGTGATGGGGCAGAACCCCGCCGTCGGCTCCCAGAACGCCGGCCTGCAGCGCCGTGCGCTCGCCCATCTGAAGTGGCTCGTGGTCCGCGACCTGGCGGACGTGGAGACCGCCCGCTTCTGGAAGGACTCGCCCGAGGTCCGCTCGGGAGAGCTGCGCACGCAGGACATCTCCACGGAGGTGTTCCTCATGCCCGCGGCCGGCCACGTGGAGAAGGACGGCCACTTCACCAACACCCAGCGCCTGCTCCAGTGGCGCGACAAGGCGCTGGACCCGCCGGGCGACGCGCGCTCGGAGCTTCACTTCATGCACCATCTCGCCAAGCGCGTGCTCGCCCGCTACGCCGGCTCCCAGGACCCCAAGGACTGGCCGCTGCGCAACCTGAAGTGGGACTACCCCGAGCACGGCGAGCATGCCGAGCCCCACGCCGAGTCCGTGCTGCGCGAGATCAACGGCTACGAGGTCGCCTCGGGCCGCCCCGTGGATGGCTTCGCCGAGCTGAAGGCCGACGGCTCGACCGCCTGCGGCTGCTGGATCTACTCCGGCTGCTTCGCAGGCGGGGTCAATCAGACACGGCGGCGCGATCCGGGCGATCCGGACGACCCCGAGGGCGGGTGGGTCTCCCCGGGATGGGCCTGGGCGTGGCCGGCCGACCGCCGCATCCTCTACAACCGCGCCTCCGCGGACCCCCAGGGGCGCCCGTGGTCAGAGCGCAAGAAGTACGTCTGGTGGGACGAGGAGAAGGAGCGTTGGACGGGCTACGACGTGCCCGACTTCCCGGTCGACAAGAAGCCGGGCTACCGGGCGCCCGACGACGCCGAGGGGATGGACGCGATCTCCGGCGACGACCCGTTCATCATGATGGCCGACGGCCGTGGGTGGCTGTTCTCGCCCAGCGGCCTGCTCGACGGGCCGCTCCCGACCCACTACGAGCCGTTCGAGTCGCCGGTGGGCAACCCGCTCTACCCCGGTGTGGGCGCGAGCCCGGCCGCGATCACCTGGAAGCGCCGCGACAACCCGCTCAACCCCGCGTGCGATCCCGCCTACCCGATCGTCGCGTCGACCTTCAGGCTCACCGAGCACCACACGGCCGGGCCCATGAGCCGCAACCTGCCCTGGCTCGCCGAGCTGCAGCCCGAGATGTTCGTCGAGCTCGACCCGGTGCTGGCACGCGAGCGCGGGATCGAAGACGGCGGATGGCTGACCGTGGAGACCGAGCGCGCCGAGATCGAGGCGCGGGCGATCGTCACCCCCCGCATCCGCCCGCTGCGCATCGACGGCCGCACCGTCCACCAGGTCTCGATGCCCTGGCACTGGGGGACCTACCGCAGCTCGCCTCAGGGCGTCACCGGAGACACCGCCAACGATCTCATCGCGCTCTCGGGCGACCCCAACACCTCGATCGAGGACAAGACCTTCTCGTGCAATGTGCGTGCGGGCCGGCGGCGGACGCAGACCACCGCGCGGCTCGCCGGCGCGGAGGGCGGCGAGGACACGGGCCCCTCCGACGACCACGGGGCCGAGGAGCCTCACAAGGGCCGATGAGGGCAGCCCCCGGCGAGCGAGCCGTGCGCGACCGCGAGGCCCCGCGCATGGGCTTCTTCACCGACACCACGGTTTGCATCGGCTGCAAGGCCTGCGAGGTGGCCTGCAAGCAGTGGAACGACCTGCCCAGCGACGGCTCGGAGTCCCGTCGCCGCGGCTCCTACGACCACACCGGCTCGCTGGGCGCGGCGACCTGGCGCCACGTGCGCTTCGTCGAGAGCGTCATTCCCTCCGGCGAGCGTCGTGAGCAGGCACGGGAGGCGCTTGCCGCCGGCGCCGGGGGAAACGTGCCGGCGATCCCTGCCGCCGGTGGGATGCCGACGGTGCAGGAGCTCGGCGGCGCGGGGGCGGGGGTGAGGCCGGACGAGGTGCTCGACCTGGTCGACATGGCCAGTGCGGTGGATGACATGGACAGCTGGCTGTTCATGTCCGACGTGTGCAAGCACTGCACGAACGCAGGCTGCCTGGACGCCTGCCCGACCGGCGCGCTCATCCGCACCGAGTTCGACACCGTCATCGTCCAGCCCGACGTCTGCAACGGCTGCGGCTACTGCATTCCCTCGTGCCCGTTCGGGGTGATCGATCGCGACCCGTTCGACGGGCGCGCCGCGAAGTGCACGCTGTGCTACGACCGCCTCCAGGACGGGCTGGAGCCGGCCTGCGCGAAGTCCTGCCCGACCGACTCGATCCAGTTCGGGCCCTACGACGAGCTGGTCGAGGTAGCCCGGGGACGGGTGACGGCGCTGCACGAGCGAGGCCTGGACGGCGCGTACCTGTACGGTGCCGGCGACGCCCCGGGCGAGCAGCTCGCGGGTGGGCTGGGGGCCTTCTTCCTGCTCACCGCGCCCCCCGAGCGCTTCGGGCTCCCGGCCCGCGCCGACTCGCCGATCCAGGAGAACACCCCGGTCGCGTCGGCCTCCGCGCTCGTCGCGGCGGGGGCCGGGCTGCTCGCGACCGTGGCGAGCGTCGTGGCCGCCCACCGGCGGCGCCGGCGATGAGCGACTCGGCCGCCCGGCCGCCCGAGCAGGAGATCCTCCGCGTGTTCCAGCGGGAAGGGGGCTCACCCCCGGGCCGCGACACCACCCCGGCGGTGGGGACGCGCGGTGAGCCCGGGCCCTACCGCCGGGCGGTCGAGGGCGCCGCGGTCTCGCTCGCGCGGCGGGCCTTCGGCGACGCGCGCTGGTCCTACCTCTACGACAAGGGCACGGGCTACTCCTCGCGCGCGAGCGCCGACGGCGCCGTCGCCGACGCCGCGCGCCGCATGCGCGGCGGGCCGGAGGTCACCGTCGCCGTACAGGGGCCCGTCATCAAGCCCGCGGTGTGGACCTGGGAGGTGCCGCTGTACTTCTGGTTCGGAGGGATCGCGGCGGGGTCGTCGTTCGTCGCCTTGGCCTGCGACGCGGCCGGCGACCGCCGGTCGGCGGCGGTCGCGCGGAAGCTCGTCCTCGCTGCCGCGCTGCCCTCGGCGCCCCTGCTGATCCTCGACCTCGGACGGCCCGAGCGCTTCTTGAACATGATGCGGATCTTCAAGCTGCGCTCGCCGATGTCCGTGGGGGCGTGGTGCCTGGCGGGCTTCAGCAGCACCGCCGCGGTCGCGGTGGCGGCGGAGCTCGCGGGGCGCGAGCGGATCGCACGGGCGGCGGATGCGGCGACCGCGGCGCAGGGCACCGTCCTTGGGTCCTATACGGGCGTGCTGCTGGCCACCACGGCGGTGCCGGTGTGGGCCCGCAGCCGCGCCCTGCTCCCGGCGATCTTCGTGTGCACCGCGGTGGCGACCGGGGCTGCGGCAAACCGCCTCGCGCTGGCCGCGTCCGGCGTCCCCGCCGGCCACCCGACGCGCGAGGCACTGGGGAACGTGGAGACCTTCGCCATGGCCACCGAGCTCGCGCTCTCCGCGATCAACGAGCGCCGGCTCGGCCGCTTGAGCGATGCGCTGGAGAGAGGACGCCCCGGCCGGCTCCTCTGGCTCGCCAAGCGCGGGGTCTGGGCGGGCCTGCTCCTTCGCCTCGCCCGCCGGCGCGGCGGTCCGTGGATCGACCACCTGGCGAGCACCACCTTCCTCGCCGCCGGCCTCGCCTTCCGCTTCGCGTGGGTCGGCGCCGGCCGTAGCTCCGCCGCCGACGACGAGGCGGTCGCCCGGGCGGCTAGGTCGTCATCCCCGTGAACTGACCGCCGGTCACGTTGAGCACCTGCCCGTGGACGTAGTTGGACCACGGCGAGCACAGGAAGAAGACGCCGCCCGCCGCCTCCTCGGTGGTGCCGGGGCGCCCGAGGGGGATGAGCATCGCCGCCATCCCGCGCAGCTGGTCGGGGATACCGAGCTGCACCTTCTCGCCGCCGATCTCCATGACGTTCTCGTCGTCCTTGGAGGCGGTGAGCCGCGTTTCGATGTAGCCGAAGGCGACCGCGTTGACGTTGATCTTGAACTGGCCCCACTCCTTGGCCAGCGTCTTGGTGAGTCCCACCACCCCCGACTTGCCGGCGGAGTAGTTGGCCTGCCCGGCGTTGCCCATGGTGCCCGAGACCGAGCTGACGTTGACGATCTTGCGGAAGACCTCGCGGCCCTCGTCGCGCTCGCTCTTGGCCGGCTCGCGCATGTGGGGAGCCACGGCGCGGCACATGCGGAAGGGGACGATGGTGTGGATGTCGAGCATCCGCTGAAACCACTCGTCGGACATCTTGTGGATCGGCGCGTCGAGGGTGTAGCCCGCGTTGTTGACGAGGATGTCGACCTTGCCCCACTCGTCGACGACCTTTCCGACGAGGTCGTCGGGCACGCCGGGCTTGGTCAGGTCGCCGCCGAAGACCAGCGTGGTGCCGTCGATCTCGCCGGCGGCCTGCTCGGCCACGTCGGCGTCGAGATCGTTGACCACGATCTGCGCTCCGTGCTGCGCGAGCAGTTCGGCCGTCGCTCGGCCGATGCCCCGCGCGCTGCCCGTGACGATCGCCACCTTCCCGTCGAGAACTCCCATGCGTGCGTGCCTTTCCTAGTTGGAGAGCGGCGCACCCTATCCGTTGAGGTCGGCAGCGGTGCCGTCCTGCCAGCGCTCGAAGCCCGAGGCCCAGGGGGCGACGCCGCCGCCCTCGTCCACCTCGCCGGCGTAGGCCTGCATCGCCCGCCGGGCGGCAGCGGTCGAGGCGGCCGCGAGGAACCCACCGCGCTCGATGTGCAGGCCCTCGGCCAGCGGGCGCGAGGCGCCGTCGTAGACGGCGTGCTTGAGCGCCGCGACGGATTCGGGCGAGCGGCGCGCCAGGCGCTCCGCGGTCTGGTGGGCGACGGCGGCCAGGCGGTCCGCGCTGACGACCCGGTGCACCAGCCCGACGCCCAGCGCCTCCGCCGGCGCGAGCGCGCGCGCCTCGAGCATCATCTCCAACGCCTGGCCGGGACCCAGAACGCGCGCGAGGCGCTGGGTGCCGCCGGCGCCGGGGATGATCCCGAGGCTCATCTCGGGCAGCCCGATGCGGTGGTCCCCATCGGCCATGATCCGCACGTCGCAGGCCAGCGTGAGCTCGCAGCCGCCGCCGAGCGCGGTGCCGTTGATCGCCGCGATCCACACCTTGTCCGAGCGGTTCATGCGCAGGAACAGATCGTGGATCGCGCGCAGCGCAAGCGCCCCGGCCGCCGGCGTGCGCTGCAGCGCCCCCTTCGCGCCGGGGATGCGCTGCAGGGCGCCCACCGCGCGAAGCGACCCGCGCGCGACCGGCGGCGACACCGTGGCCGCCGTCCCCGCCGAGCCGGCGAGGATCTCCGCGACATCGAAGTGCGTGATGAAGACGTCCGGCTGGGCGCCGGTGACCACGACGGCGCCGACGGAGCCGTCCTCCTCGAGCGAGCGGGTCAGCCCGTCGAGCTCACGGACCATCGCCGAGGTCATGAACTGCCCCGGCGGGTTGTCGAGCCGGACGGTCATCACCCGCCCGTCGCGCTCGCTGGTCACGGTCTGGGCGGCCACCCGCGAGACCCTAACGTCCGCGCACGTGTGACGGCTACGCGAGCGGGTAAGTGCCATGCAGCATGGAACGCCCCGAGCGCTTCTCCGACCTTCCTCCCGCCGTCCAGGCCCAGCTCGCGATCTTCACCCCGATCATGTTCGGTGTCATCGCCGGACTGGTGGTAGTGCACGGTTCGACCGTCTACTGGATCCTCCAGGCGCTGGCCGCCCTCGGCGGGATCGCGGCAGGCACCGAGCACGACGGTCCGCGCGAAGGCGCGATCCGCGGGGTGGTCGGCGGTCTGCTCTACGGCCTGGGCATCTTCGTCGCGTTCAAGGCGACGGGCGAGGACGCGAAGATCAGCGCAGAGCCGACCGTCGCCCTCCCAGTCGTCACCGCCATCGCTGGCGCCCTGCTCGGCGCGCTGGGCGGGGTGCTCGGTGCGCGGGCGCGCAGGGGCGCCGCCGGCGCCGGTGCCTGACACCGAGGCGACGTTTCACCGCCTCGTCGGCGGCCTCGACTACCCGATGTTCATCGTCACCGCGGCGGCGGGCGAGCAGCGCGCGGGCTGCCTCGTCGGCTTCGCCACCCAGACGAGCATCCACCCGCCCCGCTTCCTCGTCTGCCTCTCGGTTCGCAACCGCACGACCGAGGTGGCGCGGCGGGCCGACCGGCTCGCGGTCCATTGCGTCCCGGCCGACGCGGGCGATCTGGCCGAGCTCTTCGGAGGCGAGACAGGGCACGAGACAGACAAGCTCGCCCGCACGGCCTGGCGCGCCGGCCCCGGCGGCGTCCCGCTGCTCGAGGCGTGCCCGAACCGCTTCGTCGGCCGTGTGGATGCGACGCTTCCCGCCGGCGACCACCTCGCCTTCCTCCTGGCTCCCGTCGACGCCCACTCCGACCCCTCCGAGCGCCCCTTCACCTTCCACCGGGCTCAGCGCATCGAACCCGGGCACGAGGCATGAGGGCGCCCGCGACGCCGCCCTACAGCCCGTAGGAACGGCCGATGACGTCGAGCATGATCTCGTCGGTGCCCGCGCCGATGCGGTTGAGGCGCATGTCGCGCCAGACGCGCTCGACTCCGTACTCCTTCATGTAGCCGGCGCCGCCGTGGATCTGGATGCACTCGTCGGCGACCTCGACGGCGACCCGGGCCGCGTGGAGCTTGGCCATCGAGATCTCGCGCACGGGGTACTCGCCGTTCATGAAGCGCCAGGCCGTCGTGTAGACCATCTGGCGGGCCGACTCGATCTTCGTGGCCATCTCGGCGAACTTGTGGCGGATGACCTGGAAGTGGCCGATCTGACGACCGAAGGCCTTGCGCTCGTTGGCGTACGCGAGCGTCTTGTCGAAGCACTTCTGCGCGCCGGCCACGCAGCCCGCGGCGCCGATCATCCGCTCGCCCTGAAGCTCCCACATGATGTGGTAGAAGCCCTTGCCCACCTCGCCGAGGACCGCGTCGGCCGGCACCCGCATGTCGTTGAACGCGAGCAGCGCGGTGTCCGAGGCGTGCATGCCGAGCTTCTCGAGCTTGTTCTCCACGATGAAGCCCGGCGTGTCCTTGTCCACGAGGAACAGCGTGAACCCGTCGTACCCCGCTTCGGTGTCCGTCTTGGTCACGAGCACGATGTAGTCGGCCCGCACGCCGTTGGTGATGTAGGTCTTGGAGCCGTTGATCACCCACTCGTCGCCGTCGCGAACCGCGCGGGTCTTGATCCCCGCCACGTCGGAGCCGGCGTCGGGCTCGGTGATCCCCAGGCAGGAGATCCGCTCGCCCTTGATCGAAGGGACGAGGTAGCGCTGCTTCTGCTCCTCGGTGCCGAAGGCGAGGATGGGCGGAGTGGCCATGTCGGTATGGACCGCGATCCCCATCGCCAGGCCGCCCGAGTTCGCATTGGTCATCTCCTCGGCGAGGACGATGTTGGAGATGTAGTCGCCGCCCTGGCCGCCGTAGGACTCCGGGAAGGAGAGCCCGAGGAAGCCGAGCTCGCCCATCCGCTTGAACACCGAGTCGGGGAAGGTCGTCTCCTCCCACTCCTCGGCGTGGGGCGCGAACTCCTTGGTGACGAAGCGCCGGACCGAGTCACGCAACTCGTCGTGGTGGTCCTGGAAGATGAAGTGGCGAGAGCGGCGGGCGAAGTCGGGCTTGAGGACGTCGCCGGGTGCGGCGGCATCGACGGCCGGGCTGGCGGGGCTGCTCATGCGAGGACCTCTCCTTCGGTGGCGGGCTGGCCCTATCGTAGAGAGTAAGACGTGCTACTGCCTACTCCTGCGTCTCGGGGCTGCTCGCGGGTTACCCCCTGGTAGGGTGCCCGCCCGTGCCGCGCCGGATTGTCGCAATCAGCCTCTGCCTGGCCGCGGCTCTCGTGGCGGGCGGATGCAGCCTCCCCGGATCGGGCGGGGGCGACGACACCCAGAAGGTGAGCAACGCCCAGATCCCGTTCACCTTCGAGCTTCCCAAGGACTTCAAGCAGCGCAAGCTGTCGCCGGGTTCCTCGAAGGGCCAGCCGCCGATCGTCGCCTACGGGATCGACACGCTGAACCTGATCGACGTCCGCAAGAGCCTGGGCCGCGAGCTCTCGCTCGACTTGATCGACACCCAGATCAAGGCCTCCCTCGCGCAGCTGGGCATCGCGAGCCGGCAGTCCACGCGCGAGAAGCACAACGGCATCGACATGGTCGTCTTCAACATCGACAACAAGGTCAACGGCAAGCCGACCAACTCCAAGCTGTACTTCTTCGCGGGAGGCGGGGGAACGTGGGAGCTCGAGTGCCAGTCCTCGGGCGACCAGGCGGACAAGCTTGGCTCGGCGTGCAACAAGGCGCTGGACACGATCAAGTTCACCAAGAAGTAGCCGTCGCTCGCGCGGTCCGGCGCGCATCCCTAAAGTGGGGAGTGGAACGTCCCACTTCCCGCGAGGAGCGATGGCCGGCGCGGACACAACCCAGACGCAGTCGATTCTCCGGCCGCTCGTCGAGGAGCTCGCCGAGCGGCGAGCGACCGCGCGGCTGGGGGGCGGGGCCGAGCGCATCGAGCGCCAGCACGCCGCGGACAAGCTGACCGCCCGCGAGCGCCTCGACCTACTGCTCGACGCGGGGACGTTCACCGAGCTCGGTATCCACGCCCAGCCGCACTTCTCGGCACGGGCGATGGAGGGCAAGCGGGCGCCGGCCGACGGGGTGGTCACCGGCTACGGAAAGGTCGATGGACGGCTGATAGCGGTCTGCGCCTACGACTTCACGGTGATGGCGGGGTCGATGGGGATGACCGGCGAGCTCAAGGTCGGCCGGCTGCGCGAGCTGGCGCTGACCAAGCGCATCCCGTTCGTCTGGCTGCTGGACTCCGCCGGCGCGCGCATCCAGGAGGCCGTCGGCTCGCTGTTCGCGGGCAGCGGGCACCTGTTCCGCGAGGAGGTGATCATGAGCGGGGTGATCCCGCAGGTCGCCGCGCTCATGGGTCCGTGCGCGGCCGGGACCGCCTACATCCCCGGGCTCGCGGACTTCGTGCCGATGGTCAAGGGCCGTGGCTCGATGGCGCTCGCCGGCCCGCACCTGGTACGCGCGGCGATCGGCGAGGACGTCACCCAGGAGGAGCTCGGCGGCTCGCGGGTCCACACGCGCCGCTCCGGGGTCGGCGACCTCGAGGTCCCCGACGACGAGGCGTGCATCCGGTCGATCAAGGACTACCTCTCGTTCATGCCGTCCAACTGCGAGGAGCGCCCGCCGCGCAGGGAGGCGACCGATCCCGTGGACCGCGCCGACGAGGGCCTGCTCGACGTGGTCCCCGAATCAAACCGCAAGCCCTACGACATGTACGAGGTCATCCGCCGGATCGTCGACGACGGCGAGTGGTTCGACCTCAAGCCGGGCTGGGGACGGACGGTCATCACCTGTCTCGCGCGCTTCGGCGGCCGCCCGGCGGGGATCGTGGCCAGCCAGCCGCGCCAGCTCGGCGGGATCCTCGACAACGACTCCGCCGACAAGGCGGCGCGCTTCGTGAACCTCTGCAACGCCTTCGGGATCCCGCTGGTGTTCCTCCAGGACGTGCCGGGCTTCATGGTCGGCACCAAGGTCGAGCAGGCCGGGATCATCCGCCACGGGGCCAAGATGCTGCACGCGGTGGCCAACGCGACGGTCCCCAAGGTCACCGTGGTCATCCGCAAGGCCTACGGCGCCGGCTATTACGTGATGTGCGGGCGCGCGTACGAGCCCGACGTCATCGTGGCCTGGCCGACGGCCGAGATCAGCGTCATGGGCGCCGAGGGAGCGGTGGAGATCATCTTCCGGCGTCAGGTCGAGGAGGCCAAGGACCCGGTGGCCAAGAAGGCGGAGCTGATCGCGAACTTCCGCAAGATCATCGACGTCTACGTCGCTGCGGCCAACGACATGATCGACGACGTGATCGACCCTCGCGAGACCCGCCAGACGATCTGCCGCGCGCTGGAGATGGCCGAGGGCAAGCGCGTCGAGCGTCCCTGGAAGCGACACGGGGTGGTGCCGGTATGAGCCTCGACGACCCCGTGGTGCTCACGTGCTCGATCAGCGGCTCGATCGCCAACCGCGAGCAGTGCCCCGCGATCCCCTACACGCCGGAGGAGTACGCCGCCGAGGCACGGCGGATCGTCGACGAGGGCGGGGCGATGATCCACATCCACGCGCGCCGGCCTGACGGCTCGCCGTCCTACGAGGCCGAGGACTTCCGGGCGATCACCGAGGCGATCCGCGACGAGGTCGAGGACGTCATCATCAACTACTCGACCGGCGCGATCGGGGTGCCGGTGGCGCAGCGGCTCGCCTACCTGCGCGAGCTCAAGCCCGAGGTCGCCGCGCTGAACATGGGCTCGCTGAACTACGCGAAGTACTCGCGAAGCCGCAGGGACTTCGTGTTCAAGGCGGTGTTCGCCAACCCCTTCGACGAGATCATCGAGTTCCTTGAGGTCATGCGCGAGGAGGGGATCAAGCCCGAGCACGAGTGCTTCGACCTCGGTCATGTCGGGTCGCTGGAGCCGCTGGTCCACATGGGGGTGCTGGCCGAGCCGCTGCACGTCTCCTGCGTCATGGGTGTGGTGGGCGGCGTGCCGCCGACGGCGCGCAACCTCGCAGCGATGGCCGACAACGTCCCTGACGGCAGCCACTGGGGGGTCATCGGTATCTCGCGTGACCAGTGGATGCTCGTCGGCGCTGCGCTGAGCCTCGGCGGCTCGGTGCGCGTGGGCCTGGAGGACAACTTCTATCTCCCCAGCGGCGAGATGGCCCGCTCCAACGGGGAGCTGATCGCCAAGGCGCGCGAGATGACCGAGGACGTGGGGCGCCGCGTCGCGACGGTGGCCGGGGCGCGCGAGGTCCTTGGCATTCCCAAGCGGGATCCCGCATGACCCTTCCCCTCGAGGACGTACGCGTGCTCGATCTGTCCCGCCTCCTCCCGGGCGGCTTCTGCTCGCTCCTGCTGGCCGACTTCGGCGCCGACGTGGTCAAAGTCGAGGACACCGGGATGGGCGACTACGTGCGGTGGGCGCCTCCCGTCTACGAGGGAGCGACGGAGTCGGCCGGCTCGGCGCTGTTCCTGGCGCTCAATCGCAACAAGCGCTCGATCCGCATCAACCTCAAGGACGACGCCGGCAAGGAGGTGCTGCGACGCCTGGTGCGCGAATCCGACGTGCTGCTCGAGTCCTTCCGCCCCGGCGTGCTCGACCGCCTCGGCGTGGGCTATGAGGCGCTGCGGGCCGAGAATCCAGGGCTCGTCTACTGCGCCATCAGCGGCTACGGCCAGAACGGCCCCTACCGGGACCGCTCGGGCCACGACATGAACTACCTGGGCCTCGTCGGCCTGCTCGGCCTGACCGGCGAGCGCGACGGGGCGCCCGTTCAGCCGGCGGGACAGATCGCCGACATCGGAGGCGGGGCGCTCATGGCGGCCTTCGGGATCCTCGCCGCGCTGCGCGAGCGCGACCGCTCGGGCGAGGGCCAGCTCGTCGACGCCTCGATGGCCGACGGAGCCCTGTCGTGGCTGGCGATGGTCGCCGGGCGCTACTTCTGCGACGGCGTCGTGCCCCGCCGCGGCGACCTCGAGCTCGCAGGGCGGCTGGTGTGCTACCGGCCCTACCCGTGCGCGGACGGGTGGGTGACCCTGGGGGCCCTCGAGCCGAAGTTCTGGCGCAACTTCTGCACCGGCGTGGGCCGTGAGGACCTCGTCGAGCGCCAGTTCGAGGCGCCGGGCTCCGAGGCCCACGCCGAGGTCGAGCGGATCTTCCTGGAGCGCACGCGCGAGCAGTGGCAGCGCTTCGCGTCAGAGCACGACTGCTGCCTGGAGCCCGTGCTCGACCTCGACGAGGCGCTGGACTCAGAGCTCGTGCGGGCGCGCGAGATGGTGGTCGAGCTCGACCAGCCCGGCGCTGGGAGCGTGCGCCAGCTCGGCGTGCCGGTGAAGCTGTCGCGCACGCCCGGCGGGGTGCGCGCGCCCGGGCCGGTGCTCGGCGAGCACACCCACGAGGTGCTCGCCTCGGTGGGCTACTCCGGCGAGGAGCTCGCGGCGCTGGAGGAGGAGGGCACCGTGGCGGGGCCCGCGGCCGGCGTGCCGGGAAGCTTCATGGGATGAGCGATCCGGGCGACTCCGCCAACGGCCTGCTCAAGATGAGCGAGCTGGCCGAGCAGTCAGGGGTGAGCGCCGGCACGATCAAGCACTACCTGCGCGAGGGGCTGCTGCCCGAGCCGGTGCGGACCTCGCGCAACATGGCCTACTACCCGCCCGACTTCGTCGAGCGCATCGAGCTCATCAAGCGCCTGCAGGAGGAGCGCTTCATGCCGCTGCGGGTCATCAAGGGCGTCATGGAGCAAGACCCCGCGCGCGTGCGGGCGCTGGTCGAGCTGGAGGACCGCATCGTCGAGCACGCGACCGCGGCCCAGGAGCAGCGCCGGGTCTCCCGGGCCGAGGTGCTCCGCCGCTACGGCGTTCCGGCGAACGTCCTCGAGCGCCTGGAGGAGCTCGAGATCCTCACCCCCAGCTCGCGGGGCTATGACGCCGACGACGTGGCGATCGTCGAGGCCATCGGTCGCTTCCGCGCGGGCGGCTACGACGAGCAGCTGGGCTTCACGGTCTACGACACCCTGCGCTACCGCGAGGCGCTCGCGCCGCTGGTCGCCGAGGAGGTGCGCACG
>JBBQNQ010000038.1:0-27102 GCA_038330095.1 Solirubrobacterales bacterium | reverse complement strand
GTCGCCGTGCTCGCGGATCGCGCGGCAGTGCCCCGAGCGCACCACGTAGCAGGTATCGCTGTGGTCGCCCTCGCGGAAGACGACCTGGTGAGCCTGCATCCGCCGGGGCACCGCGACCTCGGCGACGCGCGCGAGATCCTCGGCGGCGAGCGTCGTGAACACACCGACGTTGCCGAGCAGCGCAGCGGTCTCCTCCGTCGTTGCCACACACCACCGATACCACACCGGCGGGCGGCGGGCCCCTACACGGCGTCCAGCGCAGCTTCGCGGCGGCGCCGGCGGGCGCTGCGGGCGGCGACGCCGAGCGCGGTGACGACTCCCACCACGGGCAGCAGCCCGGCAAGCGCGACGAGCAGCACACCGACGGTGACGGCGAGGACGCGCAGGGCGTCGCGGAGCGCGTCGTCGATACCCCATGCCCCTCCGCCGGCGCCGGTCGCGCCGGTCTGGATCGTCACCGCGATGCGGCTGTAGGACGCGCGCGCCCTCAGGGTGCGCAGCTCGGCGCGCGCGGAGGCGATCTGCGAGGAGGCGCCGCGTAGCCGGGCGCGGATGCTCGCCGTCTCGTTGGGCGTGTCTGCCCTGGCGAGCTGGCGAAGCAGGACGCCTCGCTCGGCCAGCGCGTCGGTGAGGCGCTCGCGGGGAGAGATGAACGCGCCGGTGATGTCCTGGGTGGCCTGGTTGCGCGAGCGGACGTCGGCGAGCTTGGAGAGCTCCGCGAGCGTCTGGCGCAAGCGTTCGCTCGGGACGCTCAGCTCGAAGCTCGCGCCGGCCGATCCCTGGTCGCTGGAGACGTTGGAGCTGAGGACGGTGCCGCCCACCTGGTCGGTCACCCTGATCACTCCGTCGGAGACCTCGTCGACCTTGCCCGCGCCGGCGGCGAGGGTCAGCGACGCCGAGCGCTCGACGCGACGGGTGCGGTGGCCGGGGGCGCTGCCACCGGTGGGCGGGGGGATCGAGCTGGGGGCCGGGAGGGTGGACGGCCCGCTCTCCACGACCGACGGGCGTGCACCGCCACCGCCGGAGCTCTCACGCCCCGTCGGCCAGGTGGCTACGAGAGTGACGAGCAGGACCGCCGCCGTCGCCGCCGCCAGGGAGGGGAGCAGCGCGCGCCGCGGGAGCAGGCGGCGCCGCTCAGCGCGCCCGAACCCGCGCGCTGCTCGCGCGTCGAGCTCGCGGAGGAACGCCTCGCCGGGCTCGGGCCGGTTCGCCCGCATCGCCTGCACGACCTCGGCCAGCTCGGCGTCGGCGTCCTCGCCGGCCAGCGCCCGGTCCAGCGCGTCGAGCTCGCGCTCGATCTCGGGGGCCAGCATTCGGTCACGGCGTCGCATGGCAGGCCTTCCTGAGTTGCTGCACGGCGCGGTGGAGGATCGTGCCGGCGTTGGATGGGGTGGTTCCGAGCACCCGGGCGAGCTCCGCGTTGCTGAGGCCGGCATAGAACTTGAGCGCGACGACCTCGCGCTCGCGGGGCTCGAGTGTGGCGAGCGCGGCACGTACCGCCGCCCGGCTCACCGCGGCCTCGGTCTCCTGCACCGGGTCCGCCGAGCCGGCATCCTCGGGCTCGGCCGCGAGCTCTGCGCTGCGCTTGCGCCGGCGCAGCTCGTCCAGGGCGGCGTTGCGGGCTATGCCGAACAGCCACGCTCGCTCGCTGCCCCGCCTGGAGTCCCACAGCCGCCGGCGCCGAAAGGCGCGTTCGAAGGCCTGTGCGGTCACGTCCTCGGCGGCCGACCGGTCGCGCAGCAGGCTCGCGACGTAGGCGTAGACGTCGTCGCGGCTGGAGCGGTAGAGCGCCTCGAAGCTCGTCGTGACCTCTTTGCTCTCCACCGCCATGGTCAGCGTCTGCCCCACGCCCCTACTACGAAGGGGCAGGCGGATCATCACACGGGCTCGGTGAACAGCCCCGGGCGGTTCGTGACGATCCCGTCGACGCCGAGCGCCTCGAACGCCCGCAAGCGCGCGGGGTCGTCGACCGTCCACGCGTAGAGGAGCCCACCCGCGCGGTGCACGGCGCGCACCAGCCGCGGCGTGACCAGGCGCCAGTAGGCCATGAGGACGTCGACCTCCCCGGCGCGCAGCACCCGCCCGGCCCGCGTTGGCAGCGCGCGCTTCATGGCCTCCAGGACGGTCAGAGAGGGCAGGATGGTCAGGCGCGAGGCCGTCCAGTCGCGCCGCACACGCGGGACCGACCAGCCCAGGCGCAGCCCCGGCTCGGCGGCGCGGATCTGCGAAAGGCCATCGCGGTAGAGCGAGGAGACCAGCGAGCGCTCGACCAGACCGCGCTCGCGCAGCGCCTCGAGCGCGCGCAGCTCGTAGCCGGGCAGCTTCAGGTCGACGTCGAGCTCGATCGCACCGAGGTCCGCGGTGCACAGGCGGTCAAGGCCCTCCTCGAGCGTGAGCGGCGCACGGCGGCCGGCGTCGGCATAGTCGTGGGCCAGGAGCATCCGGCCCGAGCCGTCGCGGTGCTCGGGGAGGACGTCGAGCTCGACCATGTCGACGTCGGGCGGATCCCCGCGCATGACGAGCTCCGCCCCCCCGTGAGCGATCCGCTTCAGCGCTGGCACCCGGGGCACCAGAAGGTGATCCGGTTGTCGTCGCCCTGCCCGCGCGAGCGGATGCGGGTGCCACAGCGCGGGCACGGCCGGCCCGTGGCGCCGTAGATGCGGCGGTGCGCGCTCTGGACGCCAGTGCGCGCGGACTGGAGCATGCGCGGACGCGTGAGCTCGACGATTCGCAGTGCTTCTTCGTCGCTCACCTCACCCACCGCCCGCCACGGGTCGATCTCGGCGAGCCAGCAGCCCTCGACCTTCCACAGGTTGCCGATCCCCGCGAGGTTGCGCTGGTCGAGCAGCGCATCGCCGATCCCGCGCGTGGGGTCGTCCTCGCGCAGCCGGCGCAGGAAGCGGTGGGCGTCGAGCTCGGGAGCGAGGATGTCCGGGCCGAGCGCGGCGAGCCGCAGGTCGAAGCGGGTGCGCGACTCCGTCATCAGCTCGAGCAGCGGCCCGTCGAACTGCACGAAATGATGGCCGCGGGCGCGTAGGACGAGCCACGCGCGGCTCGGCGAGCGCCGCCAGCGCGGGCCGTCGGGATACACGCCCCACGAGCCGGTCATGCGCAGGTGCGAGTGCAGCGTGAGATCGCCCTCGAAGCGCAGGAACAGGTGCTTGCCGTGGGGGTGCACCTCGCGGACCCTGCGGTCCGCCAGCCGCTCGGGCCAGCGGTCCATCCGGTGACGGGGATGGGGCGTGCTCACCTCGTCGGGCACGACCCCCTCCAGGACGCGCCGGATCCGGTGCGCGGCGTAGTGGATCGTGTCGCCCTCGGGCATCGTCCTGGCGACGGTAGTGTGCAGGTGGTGGACGAAGGCCTTCCTATCGCCTACGAGGTGCTGGACGAGGGTGTTCCCGTCTACACGTCGGATGGCGAGCAGGTCGGAACGGTCGACCACGTCATCTCCGCTCCCGCGGAAGACATCTTCCACGGAATCGTGATGCGGACCGAGGGAGGCCCGCGCTTCGTGGCCGCCGACCAGGTCGCCTCGCTGCACGAGCGCGGGGTAGACCTGCGTGTCGATGCCGCCGCGGTTGCGGCGCTGCCCGAGCCGCACGGCGCGGCGCCGGCTGTGCGTGTACGCGAGCCGGGCGTCAAGCCAAGCCGCTGGACACACGTCCTGGACCTGGTGAGCGGCAAGGATTCGCGCCGCCGGGACTGGACGGAAGAGAACTAGAGCGCAGGCGCTTCTCAGGCGCTCAGCGTGAGCCGCCTGGGGCTCTGGCGGAAGCCGAGCTCCACCAGGCGGTCGTGCAGCGCCGAGTCGTGCACCGGCTCGCCGTCCACGCGCTCGAGGCCTATGCGCCGGATGCGCCCGGCGCGCACCTCGCCGGCCAGGGCCTCCAGGGCGGCGTCGAGCCGCTCGTCGTCGGGCTCGACGAGCGTGGCCAGGCCGCGGCCCGAGCGTTCGAGGTAGAGGACGGGCTCGGCGCCGACGAGCACGACATGAGCGCCGGCGGCGCGCTGCGGGGCGCGGCGCTCGCCGTCGCGCTTGGGCCAGGGCAGTGCGGCCCCGTACGGCTGTGCGGGGTCGGCCGCCGCCAGTACCAGGGCGCGCCGGGCCTCGTCCTCGCGCTGTGAGCGCAGGCGCTCGACCGCCCCGGGGAGCGCGAACTGCGCGCCGCCCAGGCCCTCGACGAAGTACCCGCGCCGGGCGGTGCCCAGGGTCTCGAGCTGGGAGAAGGCGTCGTAGAGGACCGAGAAGCCGCCGCGCACCCCTTCCGCCAGTACCTGCTCGCGGGTCACTATCCCGTAGCGCTCGAGCAGCAGCTCGGCCTGGGCCCGGCGCTGCTCGAGTGGGTCGGCCGCGGGCTCGAGCAGCTGCCCGGTGAGCGACCAGCGGCCCTGGACCTGCGCACTCGCCCCGCTGCGGCGGGTGGAGAAGCGACCGCCGGCACGCCCGCGGCGCTTCTGCTCGCGCTGCGCCCGGGCCAGCGTGAGGCGCGGGGCGCGAAGCGGCGCCCACGCGTCGTTGGTCACCTCGCCCGCCCAGACGAGATCCCACAGCGCCTCCTGAAGCTCCTCGGGGGCGAGCTCAACCGAGACCAGCAGGTCGGAGAAGAAGGCGGCGCCGGAGCGAAGCCGCTCGCGCACCGCCTCGTGGGCGGGCTGCCCAGGAGGCTCGGCCGAGCGCTGCGGTGGGGCGCCGAGCAGCGCAACGTCCTCGCGGAAGTAGAGCGCGACACGGCCCGAGTTGCGTCCGAGCGCGCCCGCTCCGAGCCACACGACCTCGCCGCTCGCGCACAGCTGGTCAAGCCAGGTGGGCGAGTAGGCGCCGATCCGCCTCGGCAGCACGTCGCGCTCCCACACCTCGGCGGGCAGCGCGAGACCCTGGAGCGGGACGAGCACCTCGCGCAGCCGGTCGACCCCCGCTCCCGAGGCGGAGTGGCGCCCTATGCCCTGCCAGCCGGGCAGGAACGCGGCAAGAGCGCGCTGGTCGGCAGGCTCGATCTCCTTGCGCAGAGCCGCCAGCGAAGCACGGCGCAGGCGGCGCAGCACTTCGGCGTCGCACCACTCGCGCTCGCTTCCGCCGGGCCGCAGCTCGCCACGCACGAGATCGCCCGCCCGTTCGAGCGCCTCCAGCGCGGGCTTGGGGTCGACGCGGTAGCGCTCGCGGACCTCGGCGGTGGTGAAGGGCCCGTGGGTACGAGCGAAGCGGCGCAGCACGCGCTCAAGCGCGTCGGGGACGTCCTCGAGGAAGGCGGCGGGCAGGCCGCCGGGCGGAACGGCGCCGAGCGCGTCGCGGTAGAGGCCTGCGTCGTCTGCGGCGATCCAGCGCGGTTCGCCGGTGACGCGCACGCGCACCGCGCGGCGCTCGGCCTCGAGGGCGGCGAGCATGCCCGGGGCGTCCACTCCCTCGAGCACGCGCGCGGCGACCTCGTCGTCGCACAGGTCGCCGACCCGGCGCAGCACGTCGTGCAGCGCGTCGCGGTTGCCGGCCTGCGTGCGCTGCGAGCGGTGCTGCAGGTCGTCCTCGACCTGCTCGAGCGCGACGGGGTCGATCAGCTCGCGCAGCTCCTCCTGGCCCAGGAGCTCGCGCAGCAGGTCGCGGTCGAGCGAGAGCGCGGCGGCGCGGCGCTCGGCGTTGGGCGCGTCGCCCTCGTACATGTAGGTGGCGACGTAGTCGAAGAGCAGCGAGGAGGCGAACGGCGAGGCGGGCTTGGTCTCGACCTCGACCAGCGAGAGCTCGCGCCGGTGCAGCTTGGTCAGCAGCTCCTGAAGGCCGGGAACGTCGAGCACGTCGCGCAGGCACTCCCGGTAGGTCTCGAGGATGATCGGGAACTGGGCGTAGCGCTTGGCCACTTCGAGCAGCGTCTGGGACTTGAGCCTCTGCTGCCACAGCGGCGTGCGCTTTCCCGGCCGCGCGCGGGGGATGAGCAGCGCCCGCCCGGCGTTCTCACGGAAGCGCGCACCGAACAGCGCCGAGGCGCCGAGCTCGGCCACCACCTTCTCCTCGACCTCATCGGGCTCCATGAGCACCAGCTCGGCGCCCGGGGGCTCGTCGGCGTCGGGGAGGTGGACGATGATCCCGTCGTCGGACCAGATCGCGTCCGACTCGAGGCCGAAGTCGTCGCGGATGCGCGCGGAGAGGGCGAGCCCCCATGCCGCATGGACGCGCGCGCCGTAGGGCGAGAGGACGCACAGGCGCCAGTCGCCGATCTCGTCGCGGAAGCGCTCGATGACCAGCGTTCGGTCGGAGGGCACGACGCGGGTGGCCTCCTCCTGCTCGCGCAGGAAGTCGAGCAGGTTGCGGGCGGCGCGCGCGTCGAGGTCGTAGTCGCGCTCGAGCTCCTCGACGCTCTGCCCGACCGCCTCGCGGGAGAAGGCCCCGATCGCTTCGCCCAGCTCCTTGGGCCGGCCGACCCCGTCCCCGCGCCAGAACGGCACGGCCCCGGGGGCGCCGGGTGCGGGGGTGACGATCACGCGATCGCGTCCGATCTCCTCTATGCGCCACGTCGAGGCGCCCAGCAGGAAGGTCTGGCCGGGCCGCGCCTCGTAGACCATCTCCTCGTCGAGCTCGCCGACGCGGCGGCCGTCGGGGAGGGTGACCGCGAACAGCCCGCGGTCGGGGATCGTGCCGGCGTTGGTGATCGCGAGCTGGCGCGCGCCCTTGCGCGCCCGGAGCACGCCCGCGACGCGGTCCCACACGATGCGCGCGCGCAGCTCGCCGAACTCGGCGGAGGGGTAGCGGCCGTCGAGCATGTCGAGCACGTTCTCGAGCAGCTCCCGCGACAGCTCTGAGAACGAGTGCGTCCGCGTGACCAGCGCGTGTAACTCGTCCACCTGCACGTCGTCGACCGCGGTCATCGCGACGATCTGCTGGGCGAGGACGTCGAGCGGGTTGCGCGGTACGACCGTCGGCTCGATCAGGCCTTCGCGCATGCGCTTGGCCACCACCGCGGACTCGAGCAGGTCGGCCCGGAACTTCGGGAAGATGCGGCCCTTGCTGGTGTCGCCGACCTTGTGGCCGGCGCGGCCGATGCGCTGGAGACCCCGCGACACCGACTTGGGTGACTCGACCTGGAGCACGAGGTCGATGGCGCCCATGTCGATGCCCAGCTCGAGGCTCGAGGTGGCGACCAGGCAGGGAAGCTCACCGGACTTGAGCAGCTCCTCCACGACCGCCCGCTCCTCGCGGGCGAGCGAGCCGTGGTGGGCACGGGCGATCTCGCGTGGTGCAGCGCTTCCCTCCGCTTCCTCCTCGTCCTCCTTGGCGGCCAGCTCGTTGAGCCGGATCGCCAGGCGCTCGGCGCCCCTGCGGTTGTTTACGAAGATCAGCGTGGAGTGGTGCTCGCGGACCAGTCGGAGCAGCTCCGGGTAAATGGCCGGCCAGATCGATCGCCGGGTCGCCTCTCCGCTGGCCAGAGGGTCGAGGTCGGCGCCGCCGTCCGGCTCGACCATGGAATCGACGGGCACGTGGATCTTCAGGTCGAGCGGCTTGCGGACGCCGGCGTCAACGACGGTGCAGCGCCGGCGGGGCCCGACGAGGAAGCGGCCGACCTCCTCCAGCGGGTTCTGGGTCGCGCTCAGGCCGATGCGCTGCAGCGGGCGCTCGGCCAGCGCCTCCAGGCGCTCGAGGGTCAGCGCGAGGTGCGCACCGCGCTTGGTGGCGGCCACCGCGTGGATCTCGTCGACGATCACCCACTCCGCGCCGGTCAGGATCTCGCGCGCCTGCGAGGTGAGCATGAGGTAGAGCGACTCGGGCGTCGTGACCAACACGTCGGGCGGCGTGCGGCGCATCTGCATGCGCTCACGCTGCGGGGTGTCACCGGTGCGGATCGCCACCCGTGTCTCGGCGCCGATGCCCCGCAGCGGCGCACGCAGGTTGCGCTCGACGTCGTAGGCCAGTGCCTTCAGCGGCGAGACGTAGACCAGGCGCGTTCGGCGTTCCCCCTCGGGCAGCGGCTCGGCCGCGAGCCGGTCCAGGCCCCACAGGAAGGCGGCGAGCGTCTTGCCCGAGCCGGTCGGCGCGCTGATGAGCACGTGCTCGCCCGTGGCGATGGCGGGCCACGCCTTGACCTGCGCCTCGGTGGGAGCCTCGAAGGCGCTCGCGAACCACTCGCGAACGGCAGGGGTGAAGGCTGCGAGCGGCATCCACAGGAGGGTACGGCGCTCGGGCCGCTATCCGGGCCCCGTTGGGGCCACGTGGCTCCCGACGAAGTCCGTGAGGGGCTCGGTGAGCTCTTGCAGCTGGGGGGTTCGGCCGTCCTCGATGCGGAGCGTGACGAGCTCGAGGACGGCTCCGACGACGGCGAGGGCGATGTCGTGGGAGAGCGCCGGGATTGATGAGTAGTTCGCGCGCGCTTGGGCGTTGATGTCCTCGTAGCGCTGGGCGAAGGCCTCGAGGACGGCGCGCCGGCGCCTGACCGCCTGCGCGCCGGCGGCGTGCACCTCGACGATGATGGCGCGGCTGAAGGCGGGCTCCTCGGCCAGCACCGCAAGGAACGTCCTCAGACCGGCGGCGATGCGCTGACGCGGGTCCTCGTCGGACGCCTCGTCACCGACCGTCTCCGCGAGGCGCCCGAGCACGTAGGCGATGCCCGTGTCGTAGAGGGCGAGGAAGCAGTCCTCCTTGTCGCCGAAGTGCTCGTAGTAGGTCTTGCGCGAGACCCCGGCGTGAGCGACGACGTGCGCGACGGTGGTCGCGCCGTAGCCGTGCTCGGCGACGGCCTGCGCCATCGCGTCGAGAAGACGGCCGCGCTGTGAGGCGAGCACCACCTCGCGCGTGAGCGGGTGACGCCCGGCCGGCAGCGGGCCGGCGGGCACGGAGAGCTCACCGCGGAAGTCGACGACCCTCGACCGGTAAGAGGCTTGCACCTTCAGAAACATTAGCGTACTATCCGGAAACGTCGCCGTTTCGGAAGCTCCTGAGGAGGAGAGAACAAGTGCCAACCCGTTCCCCCCGCCCCACTCGCGTGCGCCTGCTCGCGCTCGCCATCGTCTGCGCGCTCCTTGCCGTCGCCGGTCCCGCGTCCCAAGCGGCGCAGGCCACGACGCTTCAGTACGTCGCGCTAGGCGACTCCTACAGCGCCGCCTCCGGCGTTCTCCCGCCGGACCTCACGGCGCCGCCTCAGTGCCTGCGCTCGACCCTCAACTATCCGCACGTGATCGCCGCTAAGACCGGCGCGCGGCTGACCGACGTGACCTGCGGTGCGGCTGAGACCGGGCACTACTTCACCTCCCAGTATCCCGGCGTCCCGCCGCAGCTCGACGCCGTCAGCAAGGACACGCAGCTCATCACCATGACCATCGGCGGCAACGACAGCGGCGTCTTCATCAACACGATCGTCGACTGCGGTATCGCCGGCCTGTCGACCCTTGGCCAGGGCAGCCCCTGCAAGGACCGTTATGGCTCCTCGTTCCAGGACACGATCAGCAACACCACCTATCCCTCGCTCGTGAAGGCGCTTCGGGCCGTCCGGGCCAAGGCGCCCAAGGCGAAGGTCGCGATCCTGGGCTACCCGTGGATCATGCCGGCGACCGGCGGCTGCTTCGACAAGGTGCCGGTCGCGAAGGGCGACGTTCCCTACGTGCGGGGCATCCAGACGACGCTCAACGATGCCGTCCGCCGCGCGGCCGCCGCAATCGGGGCGACCTACGTGGACCTAAACACGGTCTCCAACGGCCACGACGCCTGCCAGCCCCTCGGTGTCCGCTGGGTCGAGCCCGTGCTGCAGGGCACGAATCCGGTGATCCTTCACCCCAACGCGCTGGGCGAGTCCCAGATGGCAGCCCAGACGATCACGGTGCTCCGTCTGGCGCGCTGAGCCACGGTGCTCCGTCCGGCGCGCAGAGCCACCGCGCTGTCAGTAGGCCACGGAGGGCAGCCAGGCGCCTCGCGGCTCGGAGTAGGGGCCTCGGGCCATCAGCGTCATCGGCTTCACCGCCTCGAGGCCCTCGTCGAGGCACCAGCGGTGCAGGCCTGCGTCACGGATGGGTATCAGGAAGGTGAGCGGCTCTCGGGCCCGTGCTGCGGCTCCGAGCAGCAGGTCCACGAGATCCTCGCGGCGCTCGGCGACCGCGTGCCCGCGCTGCCACCAGCTCAGCGTGGTCGCGTACGCGACGACTCGCTTCTCGCGCTCGGCGATCATGGCGGGTAGGCCGGCACGCAGCGCGGTGGCCACCTCCGCGCTCCGCGACACGCCATGCACGCGCTCGCACAATCCCGAGCAGGCCTCGAGGTCGCCGTGCTCCATGCCGCGCACGCGCGCAGCGGCGGCATGGCGCCGGGCCGACCGCGGCCGGCCGTGGACGAGCACCAGCGCCTCCTTGGCCTCGAAGCCCAGCGACGCGTAGAGCGACAGCGACGTCATGTTGAACAGGTCCTGGGTCAGCCGCAGCCCCGCTCCGCCCACGCCGGCCTCGACGACAGCCTTCATCAGCGCGCGTCCCGCGCCGGAGGCCTGGGCCCGCGGCGACACCCCCACGGGCCCGATCCCCCGCACCGGATCGGCGACGTTCACGAAGGCGGCGCCGACCACCCTGCCGCGCTGCTCGGCGACCACGCCGCGGTAGGGCGAAGCGCTCAGCAGCGTGCGCGCGAGCCCGATGCCGTACTGCGCGGAGGGGAAGTCTGAGGGGAAGCCGTGGCGCTCGGCGATCCCGCTGAACGCCGCGTGCAGGACGCGGCCGATCGCGTCGGCATCGCGCGGGTTCGCGGATCGGACCTCCGCCGGCTCCCCAGCGGTGCGCGGAGAAGCCACGCGGGTCACGCGGCGAGCTCCCTCGCGCGCGTGAGCACGGCGTCCAGCATGGGCTCGGTGAGCCTGCCGGTGAACGTGTTCTGCTGGCTGACGTGGAAGCAGCCGAGCAGCGCGAAGCGCTCGCCGGGGAGCTCGGCGCCGTGGGCGAAGCGCGGTCGCGGTCGGGGAGCCGGCTCGCCGAGGTCAGCACGCAGGCGCAGCGCCGCGTCCCACGCGAAGCCGCCCAGGCACACCACCACACGCACTCCGTCGAGCAGCTCGAGCTCTCGCGCCGCGTACGGGAGACAGGCGTCTCGCTCCTGCGGGGTGGGGCGGTTGGCCGGCGGCGCGCAGCGTACGGCCGCGGCGATGAAGCAGTCGGTCAGCTCCAGGCCGTCGTCGCGCGCCACCGATGTCGGCTGGTTGGCGAAGCCAGTGCGGTGAAGGGCGGCGAACAGCCAGTCCCCCGAGCGGTCGCCCGTGAAGATGCGCCCCGTTCGGTTGCCGCCGTGCGCAGCCGGTGCGAGCCCGAGTACGAACACGCGCGCGGCCGGATCTCCGAATCCGGGAAGCGGTCGCCCCCAGTACTCCTCACCGGCGAATGCTGCCCGGCGCACGCGCGCCACCTCCTCGCGCCACGCCACGAGCCGTGGGCAGCGGAAGCAGTCGATGACCTCGCTCTCCACCTGGGCGAGCCGGTCAACCAGGCCGGTGCTCACTTCGGCGCCTGTGACAGCACCCCGAGCATCACCCGCCTGATCACCGGCTCGAGCTTGCGGATCTCGTCGGGCCGGTCGCGGCGAAGTTGGCGCGACGCCAGCTCGGCGATCGCTCCGACCACCGCGAACGAGTCGTCGGGGGACGCGAAGCGCGGGCCGCCGGTGCGCGCGACGGCGGCCGCGTTCTCACTGTCGAGCACCGCGGCGAAGGCGGCGAGGATGCTGTCACGCCGCTCCGCCGCCAGCGGCCCGGCGCCGATGATCTCGACCAGCAGGGTCTGGCCGTAGTCGGGGTAGGTCGCGACGGCTTCGAGGAACGCGCCGACGCCGGCCATCAGGCGCGCCTCCGGGTCGCGACCCGCCGCGTCGGCGGCCTCCGACATCGCCTGGAGGACGAAGTCGCGAGCGCTGTCGAACAGCGCGATGATGCACTCCTCCTTGTTGGCGAAGTGCTCGTAGAACGTAGCCTTCGACATACCTGCCTCGCGGCTGATCGCCTCGGCGCTCCCCTCGGCGTAGCCCTTGGCGGCGAACACGCTCGCGGCGGAGGCCAGCAGCCGGCCGCGCTGCGCCTCGAGCCGGACGGCCAGTGGGGGAGCGTGGCGTCCGCGGGGTACCGCGCTGGTCGGGCTGCGCTGCATGGCCAGGCGCGAGTGTAGTGTCGACGCCTGTGCGCCTAGCCGCCACAGCGCTGCTCGCGGTCATGCTCGCGGGGGCTTTGAGCGCCTGCGGCAGTGATCCGGCTAACCGCTTCTCGGGCGATCGGCGCGATGTCGCACGGACCGTGGAGCGGCTGGGCGACGCGGCGCGCTCGGGCGACACCGCAGAGATCTGCTCCGTCCTCTTGGCCCAAGCGGTGAAAGCGCGCCTAGGGCCGCGCTGCCCAGGCAAGATCGCACCGGCGCTGACCGGGCTCAACGACCCCGGGCTACAGGTGATCTCCGTGCGGGTGAGCGGCGCGGGGGCGACGGCGACGGTCGTGGCCGGTACCGGCGAGCCCCGGCGAAGCGGCGACATCATCCTCGCGCGCGAGGGCGGGCTGTGGCGCGTGACGGCGGTGGGACCGCTGCCGGCGAGCGGGCCGTAGTTCCTCGGCTGCGGCTAGCTGCGGGCGATCAGGCGGCGGCGGGTGCGGCGGGCCGCGGCTAGCTGCGGTTAACGGCGTCGGGCGAGAGGGAGGGAGGGGGTGTGGCCGATTCCGGTCGCTGTGCGGCCGTTATCTGCCCCACCCCCGCCGAGGCCCCTTCCCCTCCTCCCTAACCCGACGCCGTTCGTCCCGCGAACGGCCCCGAGCCCTCACCCCAGCGCGCGGCCGTACTGGCGCTCGTAGTACTCGCGGTAGTCGCCTGAGCGGATCGGCTCCCACCAGGCGGCGTTGTCGCGATACCACTGCACGGTTCGGTCCAGGCCGCCGTCGAAACGCACCTGCGCCTCCCAGCCCACACGGCGCAGCTTCTCGGAGGCGAGGCTGTAGCGCAGGTCGTGCCCCAGGCGGTCGGGCACGTACTCGATCAGCGACTCGTCGCGTCCGCAGAGCTCGAGGATGCGCCGGACGACCTCGATGTTGGGCGCCTCGTCGGGGCCGCCGCAGTTGTAGGCCTCGCCGGGCTCCCCGCGCTCGAGCACCATCCCGATCCCGCGCGCGAAGTCCTCGACGAAGATCCAATTTCGCACGTTCATCCCGTCGCCGTAGACCGGCAGCGGGTCGCCGTGCAGCGCGTTGAGGATCATCAGCGGGATCAGCTTCTCGGGGTACTGGTAGGGGCCGTAGTTGTTGGAGCCGCGTGTGATCGACGCCCGCAGGCCGTAGGTGTGGAAGTAGCTTGCCACCAGCAGGTCGGCGCCGGTCTTGGTCGCGCTGTAGGGCGAGGAGGGATCCAGGGGCGAGGACTCGGTGAACGAGCCCTCCTCGATCGAGCCGTAGACCTCGTCGGTGGACACCTGCACGTAGCGCAGCTCGCGCTCACGCGCGGCCTCGAGCAGCGTGTAGGTGCCGCGCATATTCGTCTCCAGGAAGGCGAGCGGCCCGGATATGGAACGGTCGACGTGGGTCTCGGCGGCGAAGTTCACGATCGCCTCGCGGCCCTCGAGCGCGCCGGCGACCGCCTCCGGGTCTTCGATCGCCCCGTGCACGAAGCGGAAGCCCGGCGCGTCGGCGAGGTCGCTCAGGTTCTCCTCGCGGCCGGCGTAGGTCAGCTTGTCGAGGACGGTCACCTCGTCGCCGTGGTCGCGCGCGCGGATGCGCGCGAAGTGAGAGCCGATGAAGCCGGCCCCGCCGCAGACGAGCAGCTTCACGTCGTCGCCCCCACGCTGCGTTCGGCGAGGTAGGCGGCGAGGCCCTCCTGCCACTCGGGCAGCCGGACGCAGTCCTCGCGCGCGCAGCCCAGCACGCTGTAGGCGGGGCGCGGCGCGGGACGCGCCATCTCCGCCGTCGTGGCCGGCGTCACGGTGACGGCCAGGCCGGCCTGGCGGAAGATCTCCGTCGCGAAGCCGTGCCACGAGCACGCTCCGGCCCCCGCGATGTGGTGGGCGCCGCTCGTGCCCGATTCGGCCAGGTCCAGCAGCCCGTCGGCGAGGTGGCCGGTGTAGGTGGGGCAGCCGATCTGGTCGTTGACCACCCGTACCTCGTCGCGCTCGCCACCCAGGCGCAGCATGGTGTCGACGAAGTTCTTGCCGGCCGCGCCGAACAGCCACGAGGTGCGGGCGACCACGTGCTCGGGCCCCGCCTCGACGACGGCCCTCTCGCCTGCGAGCTTGGAGCGCCCGTAGGCCGACTGCGGGCCGACCGGGTCGCTCTCGACGTACGGTGCGCGGCCCTGGCCGTTGAAGACGTAGTCCGTCGAGACCTGGACGACGCGCGCGCCAGAGCCGCTCGCCGCCCGCGCGACGTTCCCGGCACCCGCCCCGTTGATCGCGGTGGCCGTGTCCTCAGAGGTCTCCGCCCCGTCCACGTCCGTCCACGCGGCGCAGTTGACGATGACCTCGGGTCCGGCGTCGCGTACCGCGCGTGCAACGGCCGCCGCGTCGGTCACGTCGAGCTGCTCGCGGGTCATCGCCACGGCCTCCATGCCGCGCGCCCCTGCCGCCTTCGCGACGTCGCGCCCGAGCATTCCGCCCGCGCCGGTGATCAGCACGCGCATGCTCACAGGATCCCGATCTCGCTGTTGTCGCCGACCATGAAGCGGTGCGCCCGCGGCTGGCGCGGGTGGCGGTAGATACGCACGTTGCGACCCAGCAGGCTCGACTCCATGCGGCCCGCGAGGTCTGTCACCTGGCAGCCCGAGAGCAGGATCGAGTTCTCGAGCTCGGCGTTGGAGATCGTGCAGCCCGCTCCGATCGCGGTGTAGGGGCCCACGTACGCGTCGACCAGTTGCGTGCCCGCGCCCACGATCGCCGGTCCGCGGACCGTCGAGCGCTCCAGCCGCGCCCCGGCCTCCACCACTACCCGTCCGTCGACCTGGGAGTCGTCGAGCTCGCCCTCCATGCGCGGGTCGATGGTCTCCAGGACCAGTCGGTTGGCTTCGAGCATGTCCTCCAGGCGTCCCGTGTCCTTCCACCAGCCGCGCACGACGTGGGGCTCCACGCGTGCGCCGCCGTCCACCAGGTGCTGGATGGCGTCGGTGATCTCGAGCTCCCCGCGCCCGCTGGGCTCGATCGCCCGCGCCGCGTCGTGGATCGCCGGCGTGAACATGTAGACGCCGACCAGCGCGAGGTCGGTGGCAGGGTCGGGCGGCTTCTCCCGCAGGCGCACCACCCGGTCGCCGTCGAGCTCGGCGACCCCGTAGTGCTCGGGGTCGGGAACGGGGGTGAGGAGGATCAGCGCGTCGGGCTCGTTGCGGCGGAAGGCGTCAACGAGCTCGACGATCCCGCCCTGGAGCAGGTTGTCTCCCAGATACATGACGAACGGGGAGTCGCCGAGGTAGTCGGCCGCGGTGAGCACCGCGTGGGCCAGGCCGGCAGGCTCGTCCTGGACGATGTAGGTGATCCGGGTCCCGAAGCGCGACCCGTCGCCCACGGCCGAGCGGATCTCGTCCCCGGTCTCGGGGGCGATGATGATCCCCACCTCCTCGATCCCCGCCTCGGCCATGGCCTCGATTCCGTAGCAGAGCACGGGCTTGTTGGCCACGGGCACGAGCTGCTTTGCCGAGGTGTAGGTGATCGGCCGCAGGCGGGTGCCGCGGCCGCCGGAGAGGATGAGTCCCTTGAGCGCCTCCATGAGCGGCAGGAGGGTAGAGGAACGTCGCCTAGTACACCCCGGCCGCGAGCTTGCGATGGTCCCACGTGGCTCGCGCGCCGGACTCCACGAACTCCAGGCCGACCCGCTTGGCGGCCTGCGAGCGGACGATCTCGCTCACGTCCTGGGCGTCGCCACCGGTGTAGCGGCGAAAGATCTCCATGCCTAACGCGCTGACCTCCTCGATCTCGCGGTGGAGCCGGACCTCAGTCCGCAGCATCACCCCTCGCAACTCCTGATATTCCACGCCACGCTCGATCTGCAGGGTGGCGCGCGGGTCGCGCTCCAGGTTGCGGGTCTTCTGCGACTTCGCGTAGGTCCAAGCCCACACGCGACCGTCGCGCACGACGTACCAGAGCGGCATCAGGTGGGGGAAGCCATCGTGCCCGTTGGTGGCGCAGACCAGGACCCTCTGCTCGTCGAGGAAGGCGACGACCTCCTCCTCGCTCATCTTGATCTGGTCGCGCCGGCTCACGCGCGGACTGCCCGCAGCCGCTCGGCGGCGGCGCGAATGGCGTCGCGCGCGTCGGACGGCTCGAGCACCGTGGCGTCGCCCGCCTCGCGCAGGACTTCGCGCACCAGCCAGTCCGTGCCCGCGAAGGAGAGCTCTGCGACGACCGAGCCGTCCTGGAGCTCCACCGCCGCTCCGCGCTCCTCGGCCGCCCAGCGCGCCCGCTCGGGGGTGAACAGCACGCGCGCGGTGCGCGACGCGGGCACCTCGCCGGTGCGCGGCCAGCCGTCCAGGTCGGCCACCGGGTCGACCTCCGGGCGCGGCTCGAAGCGCTCGTCGGTTGGCGTGACGCCTCGCACGCGGTCCAGGCGGAAGTGGCGCACGTCGTCCTTGTCGGGGTCGAAGGCGACGACGTACCAGCCCTCGCGCCCGTTCATCAGCGCATAGGGCTCGACGCGCCGCTGGGTGAAGGTGTCCTCGGCTTCCTTGTAGTAGTCGAGCTCCACCAGCCGGCGCCCGACGATCGCGTCCGAGACGACCCGCGCGACGTCGGAGTCGTCGCCGCCGGTGGTCGCCACCTGCAGTCCCTCGCGGGCGGGGTCCTCGCCCAGCGCCTCGACGATCTTCTCGCGCGCGGAGGCAAGCGAGCCGGCGGGGATGTGCTCGCCGATCAGGTCGATGGCGGCAACCAGCGCCTTGGCCTCGATGGGGAGCAGCCGTGCCGGGCGGGCGAAGTGGTCGGAGTAGGCATCAGGGTCGACCTCTATCTCGCCGTCGGCGGTCAGCTCGGCGTAGAGGACGTAGGAGCCCGCCCCGAAGTTCACGACGTTGAGGACCTGGATGTCCTCGCGCAGCTCGGGGAGGGTCATCTGCAGGCGGTCGAGTACCTCGGCCGACGGGACGCGGCGCTCCTGGCGCCCCGCCTCGATGAGTATCGAGGCGAGCGTGACCAGACGGGCGAAGCGCTCCGGGCGGATGGCCGCCTCGCCGCGCGCGTCCCCGTTGGTGTCCGCCGCCGCCGTTTGGGGCGCGGGTTGCGTCGCCTCGGGCGCGAGCTCGAGGGGCTCGCCCGAGTGACGCTCGATGAGCAGCTCGACACGCTCGGCGAGCTCCTCGACGAGTTGTGGAGGCCCGACCAGGCGCGCGTTCTCGCCCAGCGAGAGCACCCAGGCGATGAGCAGCCGGGCAGTGGCGTACTCGGTCCGGAAAAGCTCGCCGTCGAACTCGCCGTAGCGGCCGAAGTGGCGCTCGACCTGCCAGGCGATGCGATTGGAGATCCACACCTCCGCCGTGCCGACTGGGTCACCGAGCTGCCACTCGATGCGGTTGGAATACGCGCGGGGGTCGAAAGCGTCGGACTCGGGCCGGTGGAAGTCGTGCTCGGCCTTGGTGGCGTAGGCGACCTTTCCCCGGATCCGCGACAGCCTGAACACACGGATCGCGTTGCGCTCGTGGCTGTGGCCGACGAGGTAGAACTGGCCGCCCTGGTAGAGGAGCTGGTAGGGGTCGACCTTGCGGCCTCCCAGCGCGTCACGCTGCATCGTGTAGTAGTCGAAGGTGATCGTCTTGCGGCGGTGGATCGCCGTCTCGATCTTCGACAGGCGCAGCGAGAGCTCGTGGCCGCCGGCCGAGCCGGTGAGCCCGAGGGCCACCCCACGCTGGTCGGGGGCGCGCAGCGGGCTGGGCCGGCCCCAGGAGATCTGCTGCAGCGCGAGGCGCAGCGGCTCGGCGTAGGCGAACTCGCCGTCGAGCAGCGAGAGCGCGGTCTGCAGCGCGGCGAGCTCGTCGTCCGTGAAGGCGACGGCAGGCAGGTAGTAGTTCTCGGGCGGCAGCGAGTAGGTCTCCTGCTCGGCGACCCCGTCGGCCGGACGCTCGATGCGCAGGACGATCCCCAGCGACTCGAGCTCGGCGCGGTCGGCGTAGAAGCGCCGCGCGAAGGCGTCCTCGTTCATGCCGCTGTAGCCCTCGACTGTCTGGCGGATCTCCAGGGCGGTGACCGGCCGGCGCTCGGCCATCAGGTAGGAGATCAGCGAGAGCTGGCGGACGAGCTTCTCAGTGTCCTTCGCCACGACGACGCAGTGTAGGTGCGCGGCTCCGGCGGGCGCCGGTGGCGACCCGCAAACCCCGCAACGAGGGAGCACGGCCTCCGTTTGTGGAAGGTGCCCCGCGCCTAGCGGTTCAGGCCGCGGCGCGGTCCTCGGTGGGCTGGGCGAAGTAAGCGCCCGTGCCGATCGCGCGGTCGAAGCTGGACCAGCGCTGGCCCTCGGCCAGTTCCTTCTCGAGGCGGTCGAAGCTGCCCAGGCGGCCGCCGAGGTTGTCGACCATGTGCACGAGCGTAGCCTCGCGCGTGCACGGCAACACCGGGCTGCCGTGCTCGAGCGCGCCGTGGTGGGCCAGGATGATGTGCAGGACCGCCTGCGCGGTCTCGGGCGGAAAGCCCTCGAGGTCCTCGATCTCGCGGCGGATGCGGTAGTAGCCAAGCGGGATCTCGCCCTGGAGCTTGCCGGCGTCGGTCATGTCGATGGAGTGACCCTGGGCGGCGTAGGCCTCGAGCTTGCCGATGTCGTGCAGTAGCGCGCCGGTGACCGCCACGTCGCGATCGATGCCCGGGAAGGTCGCGGAGATCGCGCTCACCGCCTGGGCGACGGTGAGCGAGTGCTCCAGCAGGCCGTGGGGGTACGCCTGGTGGTAGTACTTGGCCGCGGGCGCGACCCGGTAGGCCGGCCACAGGTCCGACCGCTCGCCGACCACGCGCTCGAGCAGCCTGCGCAGCCAGGGGTGGTGCACCGTGGCCATGAGCTCTCGCAGGTCGGCCTCCATGGACGCGACGGCGCGCGGTGGGCCGTCGAGCAGGTCGGCGGGCTCGTACTCCTCCTCGCGCGCCGGGCGCACCCGGTTGAGCACGAGCTGCGGGCCGTAGCGCTGGTGGACGGCGAAGCGACCGCACACCCACACGACGGTGCCCGGCCGGGCCGCGGAGGCGGCGTCGCTCGCGTCGTCCCAGGCGACGGCGCTGAGCGTCCCCGTGCGGTCGGCGAGCGTCAGCCGCAGGTACTCGCCGCCGTCCCGCCGGTGCCGCAGCTCGGCGTCGCGGACGACCAGCACCTGCTCGACCTCGCAAGGCTCCTGCAATTCCCGCACGAACATGCACTCGAAGGTAGCCTCGCCCGCGGACGGATCGCGCACCCGGGACACCGTGCCCGAGGGGGCGCGCCTCGCGCCGCAGAGGCGCGACGGACGCGTCCGGATACCATCCGCCGCCTGCGCCGCCTGCGCCGGCTGAGTCTCGTGTTGGCCGTACTGGCCTGGTGCACGCTGCTGGGCGGCGTTTCGGCGCTCGCCGAGGGCTCGAGCGCGACCGATTGGGTGACGTTCGGCAATTCGCTGGGCCGCGTGGGCGCCAACACCCGCGAGCGCGCCCTCAGGCCCGCCGAGGCTGTGAGCCTGCGGCGGGCCTGGCGCACCGATTTGCCTGGAGCGGTGAACACCCAGCCGCTGCTGGTCCAGACGTACTTCGCAAGAAGCGCAATGTGCTGTACGTCGGCACTGAGGACGGCGAGGTCGTCGCCCTCGACGCGGGTCGGAAGACGGCCACCGAGCCCCGCGTCGCTCGAGAAGCGATTCTCAGCCATGGGTCGAAATGACGAGGGCGCGGCGGCTTTCTTCAGGAAGCGAAGGCGGACGGAGTGACGGCGGGCTCGAGCGATACCGCCAGCGCGCTTAGCCGCGACGAAGGAAAGGCAGCGGGTCCGACCGCGCGGCACGGACCGGGCGTGCGCGGATGCGCACCTCGAGGTCGGCCGCGCGCGTCGAGGAGCCCGAGAAGCGGGTGCCCGCCGGGACGTTCCTGGGCGGCTTGAAGCGCCGGCTCGCGCGTCCCTTGCCGAGCCGCAGCTTGAGCGCCGGGCGGCCCGCGCACGACCCGTTGGCGTACAGCCGGACAGTCACGGGGCGCTGTCGGCCGCCGCGCCGGTCCCGCACGCTGAGCGCTTCGATCGCCATCGCCCGCACCACGGTCGCCGCGCTGCCCAACGGCGTGCAGCGCGGGGTCACCGGCAGGCGGCAATCGATGGTGATCAACGAGCCGTCGCTAGGCGCGCACGGTGCTGCGGCGCGGCGCAGCGGCGCCGCGCCGGCGGTCACCTCCGTGCGCCGCGCCTGCACCGCGCCCGCGGTCGGCGAGGAAGGGAAGCTGAAGGCGCGGAATTTGCCGTTTATGCTGCCTTGGAAGAGGCGGCCGTTGGCGACCGTCGCCGCCGCATAGAGCTCGCTGCCCAGGTCGTTGCCGTACAGCACCTCGCCCGTGTCGGCGTCCAGGACCTGCAGGCTGCTGCGAACGGGCACTACGACCATCCCGTTGGCCACGGTCAGGGCGCCAAGGACCTCCCGATCGAGCCCGCGTTCCCATATCACCGAGCCGCTGGTCGGGTCGATCGCCCGCGCCGAGCCCCCGTACGCCTTGCCGTGAATCGTCGTCCGCCCGCCCGCGAAGTAGAGGCGGCGGCCGTCCCACGCACCCGTCGAGGCGGAGGCGTCGCCGCAGTTTGGGCACGGACCCGCGTTGGCGATCCGTGTCGCCCATACCGGGCCCGCGCTCAGGTTGTTGCGGTTGAAGGCGTACAGGATGCCGTTCTTGCTGACCCCGGCTACGAGCCGCCGGAGGAACGCGTCGGTGAACAGGGTCGGAGTCGTGCCCCAGTCGGCGTCGATCGTCGGGTCTGAGAGCGGAAGTGCCCAGTGGCTCTTAACGGCGAGCGTGGTGGCGTCCAGCGCAACCATGGCCTCCGCGTACTGCTGCGCGGCATTCGTCCGCGTGCCGGTGGTAACAAAGACCGTATTGGTCGCCGAATCGACCACCGGCGTGGTCCAGATGCCACCTCCCACCCCGCCATCGGGCACCACCTTCCACTGGTTGAGGAGCGCGCCGTTATAGGGGTTCAAGCGCAAGAGCTTGCCCTGGTTCAGAGGGTTGTCGCACAGGCTCGCGATGCCCACGTAGACGGCGCCCTTGTAGACGAGCGCGCTGGCCCAGTTGTAATTGCCGCCCGTACGGGTGCTATCACCCACCCGCGATGCCCACAGCACGCCGCCGGTGCCGGTGTTGAGCGCGTACCAGTTCGAGTCGCCGCCGCCGAGGAACGCCACGTTGCCAAGAACTGCCGGCTGCGAGGTGACGCCCACATCTCCCATGCAGTTGTTCGGGGTCCGCCCCAAGAGTGTGCGCCAGGCCTGGGCGCCCGAAGCCTCGCCGAAAGCGTACTCGTAGCCGCCCCAGGAGCCGATGAAGACCTTGCCGCCCGACACCGTGGGCTTGGCGGCGATCGCCCCGCTCAGCTGTGCCCTCCACTGCACCTTCAACGGCCCGTAGCGGCTGGCCGGATCACAGCCCGTTAGCGCGATCACGACGAGCCCAGCCGGCAGGAGCAGCGACACCCGCAGGCGCATACGCGAAACCGGTGCAAGCCATCTCGATCGCACCACCCTGCCGACCGTAGCCGAGGCCAGCGGCGCCCCGCAAGGCCTTGCCTCACGGCCGCCGCGCTAGCCCGGCTCGGTCGAGTGATCCAGCTCGGGGCACGCGCCCTCGGGGAGTACCGCGGCGGCGTGGTGGGCATCCGGGTCAGCGCACCGGCCAAGCAGCGTCGCTGGGACACCGTCAAGGGCAAGGGCCTGTACGCCGGCGGCATCTGGACGTGGGGCGGAGTGGCCGTCAATCGCCGCAACGGCGACGTGTACGTGGCCACCGGGAACTCGCTGGGATCGGCGCGCGAGGACGAGGGCTACGCCGAGCGGGTCGTGTCGCTGAGCTCCGAGCTGCGCGTGAAGCAGCGCGACGCGCCGCTGCGCGGTCCGTTCGTCGCGGGCGACCGCGACTTCGGGTCCTCGCCGGTGCTGTTTCGCGCGGCCGGCTGCACCGCGCAGCTGGTCGCCCTCAACAAGAACGGGCAGCTGTTCCTCTACGACAGCGCCAGCCTGTCCTCGGGACCGCGGCAAAGCCTTGCCGTGGCCTCCCCTCAAGGAGGCGGCCGCGTCCCGCTGATCGGGATGCCGGCATGGGACCCGGCCTCGCGAACGCTGCTGCTGGTCAGCCCGTCCAACTCGCCCGACGGCTCCCGGCCCCTGACCTAGCCGCCGTAGAAGCGGATCGCGTCCTTGCCGAGCGCGCGGGTCTCGCGTTCGTCTGAGATCGCGTTGAAGGCGATCGCGATCCCGGGGATCGCCTTGCCGGCGAGCTTGCTCGCGCCCTTGCGCATGGTCAGCTTGGTGAGGCGCGCGAGCAGCTTCTCGTTGCGCGTGAAGTGGCCGCCGACGTACTGCCCGGCGAGCGTGCGCCCGACGCCGTCCAGGGCGTCGCGCGCCTCGGCGGGCGTGGGGTAGAAGCCGCGGATCACGAGGAACTCCGCCGGGCGCATGCGGTCGCACGGGTCCCAGCCGTAGGCCGCCGCGATGAAGAAGACCATCCGCGACTGCAGCCAGGCGAGCGCGGCGATCTCGGGAAGCATCGTCCACGCACCCCCGACCCCGCCCGCGGCGCCGCTCAGTCGCGCCAGCTGGGCATGGCGCTTGCGGGTCACCTCGGCGAGCGCCGGCGGGTAGAGCGCCGTACGCCCCCGCATGTCCTGTGCCCACCGGCGCGCCGCGGGGCCGTGGATCTCGGAGGCGGTGAGCGCCAGGTGCTCGGGTGCGCGCACCGGGTCGGCGCGCAGCTGCGCCCACAGCCGCCCCGGCAGCGAGCGCGGGGGGTCCGTCTTCTCGTCAGGGGTCTCCGGTTGGAAGGCCTGCTCCACCGCGCGGCGATGTTAGGGGGTGGAACCCGTCGCTACGGTGACGTCCATGGAGCGCAAGTGGTGGACCCTGATCGCGGTATGCACGGCGATCTTCATGTTGCTGCTCGACATCACGATCGTGAACGTCGCGCTCCCCGACATCGAGCGTTCGCTCAACGCCAGCTTCAGCGAGTTGCAGTGGGTGGTCGACGCCTACGCGCTGACCCTCGCCGGCCTGCTGCTCACCGCCGGCGTGCTCGGCGACCAGCTCGGCCGCAGGCGCGTCTTCGGCGTCGGCTTCGCGCTGTTCACCGTCGCGTCGCTGCTGTGCGGCCTGGCTCCGAGTGCGGTTGCGCTCGACGTGGCCCGTGCCCTGCAGGGCATCGGCGGGGCCGTGATGTTCGCGACCTCGCTGGCCCTGATCGCGCAGGAGTTCCACGGCGCCGACCGCGCGACCGCCTTCGGCATCTGGGGCGCCACGACCGGAGGTGCGGTCGCCATCGGCCCGCTGGTGGGCGGGATCATCACCGAGTCGCTGGGCTGGGAGTGGATCTTCTTCGTCAACGTCCCGGTCGGAGCCGCCGCCATCTGGCTCACCTTCACCAAGCTCGTCGACGTCCGCGAGCCCCACTCGGGCGGGATCGACTGGGGCGGCCTGGTCACGTTCTCCGGTGCGCTGTTCGCGCTGGTCTTCGCGCTCATCCGCGCGAATGCCGAAGGCTGGACCAGCCCGCTGATCCTCGGCCTGTTCGCCGCGTCCGTTGCACTGCTCGGCGCGTTCCTCGCGATCGAGTCGCGGCACCCGGAGCCTATGTTCGACCTGTCGCTGTTTCGCAAGCCGACCTTCGTGGGCGCTTCGATCGCCGCCTTCGCGCTCTCGGCGTCGATGTTCGCGATGTTCCTCTACCTCACGCTCTACCTCCAGAGCGTGCTCGGCTTCGGCCCGCTGGAGGCCGGGGTGCGCTTCCTTCCGATCACCCTGCTCTCCTTCTTCGTGGCGCCTGTCGCCGGCAAGCTCTCCGAGCGCCTGCCTGTGCGCGGCTTCCTCGGCGGAGGACTGGCGCTCGTCGGCGGCGGGCTTCTGCTCATGTACGGCATCAACGCCGACTCCTCGTGGACGACGCTGCTCCCCGGCTTCATCCTGGCCGGCGCCGGCGTCGGATTGATCAACCCGCCTCTGGCCTCGACGGCCATCGGGGTCGTCGAGCCCCGGCGCAGCGGCATGGCCTCGGGCATCAACACGACCTTCCGGCAGGTCGGCATCGCGACGGGCATAGCCGCCCTCGGCGCGGTCTTCCAGCACCGTGTCGCCGCCGAGCTCACGGACAGGCTGGCCGGCACACCCGCGGCAGGACGCGCGGGCCAGCTCGCTCAGGTGGTGGCCGGCGGCGGCTCTGAGGGCGTTGCCCGCCAGGCGCCGCCCGGCGCGCGCCAGGCGCTCGAGGAGGCATCCCGGGCCGCCTTCGTCTCCGGGCTCAACGAGATCCTCCTCATCGCCGCCGTTGTGGCCATCGTCGGCGGCGTGCTCTCGTTCGCGCTCGTCCGCCGCAGGGACTTCGTCGCCGCCGCGGAAGCCGCGCCCGCCGCCGCCTGAGCACGGCTCCGCCCGGCGTCGACGAGGGGGAGGGGTGGGTCGAAAAGCGGTCGCATATCGACCGAAGATCGCCCCACCCGCCGCCTAACCCGGGCGCGAGCTTGCCTGGGTCTCGACCTGGGCGAGCTGTCGGAGACAGACCGGGTCAGGGCCCGGCTGGGTCGGGGGCCGTCTCGGGCAGCGCAGGCCGTGCTGCGGCGAGCGCGCGCCTGGGCGACCACGTTCCCAGCTGGGAGGCGAGGATCGCCAGTGAGATGGCGAGCCCGCAGGCCAGCAGCACCGCGCCCGTGCCGAAGGCGAAGGCGGTGACCGCGGCGACGTCCACCGTGTGGCCCGTGAGCTCGACCAACCCGTAGGAGAGCAGCAGCACCTTGACCCCGCTGCCCGCGGGGGCCAGCGGAATGATGCGCGTGCCACCCTGGGCGGCCATCACCAGCAGCACGGTGGCGAGGGTGACGGGCAGGCCGAAGGCGGCCATGAGGCAGGCGAGCGAGCCGAGCCTGATGAGCCGCCCCAGCGCCTGCCAGCCCACCACTCCGGTAATGAACTGCCGCGGGCGCCGGAGGATCGCCACGCCCTGGCGGGCGCGTCGGGCGAGCCCGCGCAGGCGGTCGCCCAGCACCCGGCGAAGCACGACCACGGCGAGGACGCCCCCCGCCGCGAGCGCCGTCCACAGGAAGGGGTGGGCGACCAGCGTGGAGACGTCGAGCGAGGGCAGCTCGCCGCTCGCCGCCGGCACGGGCAGCAGGCCCATGCTCAGCGCCCAGACGACGAGCGCCGCGCCGCACAGGGTCTCGAAGAGGGTCTCGGGCACGAAGGTCGCGGCGAGCGTGGTGTAGCTCGCGCCCGGCATCCGCCGCCGCAGCAACACGAGCTTGATCGCGTCGCCGCCACGAGCCGGGAGCACCCCGTTCAGCCCGGCGCCGGCGAAGTAGGCGGACTCAACATCGCGCAGGCGCAGCGCCGTGGCCTCAGGTTGTGCGGCGCGCAGGATGTTCAGCCAGCCGCGCTGGCGTACGGCGATGGCCGCGAAGTGGAGCACGACGCCGACGGCGAGCAGGATCGGATCGACCTCCGCGGCCCTCGAGGCGAGGAGCTCCGCGGCATGAGAAGTTGCGCGCCACGCGGCGTTCAGGCGATCGATCAGCGGCATGGAAGGAGCGTACGCCCGCCGCTACCCCGGCGGGCCGGTTTCCAGCCGCTCAGCGCGCCGCGACCAGCAGGGTCTGCGCGGCCCGTCCGATCCGCCCGCGCTCATCCCAAAGGGCGGTGTCGGTGAGCCCGACGCCGCTGGGCAGGGGGGTCGTGACCGCGTCGAGGCCGACCCACGCCCCCTCGGGTGGCCGCGCGAGGTGGACGCTGAGGTCGGTGTTGATGAACATGAAGCGCCTCCAGTCCAGCGCGGCGCTCACTCCGTTGCCCGAGTCTGCGGCGACCATCACCCGCTGCAGCGGGGTGGGCTGCTCGCCGGCCACGAGCGCTCCGCGCATCCGCATCCACACCGTCGCCGGACCGGCCTGGAGGAAGCTGCCGTGCACGAAGCGGTACTCCATCGCGGTGTGGTAGCCGACGTCGAAGCCAGTGGGGAAGAACGGCCGGGTCTCACCCTCTGCCGGTCCGGGCGGGGGCTCCGGTGCAGTCGGGGGCGGGGGCAGCTCGAGCTCGGTCGTGCGCAGCCGCCACGCCCTGGCCCGCATCAGCGGCGTGCCGTCGCGGGCGACGGCCAGCGTGCCCTCGAGCAGCTCGACGCTGCGTCCCGGCCGCTCCACCCGAGCCGTTGCGGTCAGCACGTCGATCGGCACGGGCGCCAGGATGTCGATGGTCACCCGCGCGATCTGCGCGTCCGCACGCGGCTCGCAGAGCTCGAGCGCTCGGGTCAGCAGGCCCGCCGGAGGGCCGGCGTGCTGGCTACCGGGGTCCCACGGGCCGCGCGTGAGCTCGGTCGCCGCGAAGCCGTCGCCGTCGGGGCGGTAGAAGGGATCGGCCACGCGGGGGGTGATACAGCAGCGCCCGTTCCGGCGGGCGGGCGGGCGTCGTCGCTCAGGCGGCGATCGGAACCCGCTCGGGCGCAGGCGCGATCAGCCGGTAGCTCGCGGCGTCGAAGCGGCGGGTGAGGCGGCGGAAGTTCCAGGTGTGGCCGGGCCACAGCGTTGCGTTGCGCCCGCTGGCATCGAGATACCAGCTCGCGCAGCCGCCGGAGGTCCAGACCGTCCCCTCCATGCGCCGCTGGACGTCGTCGTTGTAGGCCGCCTGCGCGTCGGGCAGGACCTCGACCCCTGCCGCGCCGTGTTCGTCGACCATGTTCAGCGCGTCGATGATGTAGCTGAGCTGGGACTCGATCATGTAGATGATCGAGTTGTGGCCGAGGCCGGTGTTCGGCCCGGTGAGCAGGAACAGGTTCGGGAAGCCGGCGACCGTCGTGCCGCGGTGCGCCCGCGGGCTGCCGTGCCAGAGATCGGCAAGCGAGGTGCCGTCGCGGCCGCGCACGTGCGCGCTCGCGGGCAAGTCGGTGACGTGGAAGCCCGTCCCGAAGATGATCGTGTCGACCTCGCGCTCCGTGCCGTCGGCGGCGATGACCGAGCGGGGACCCACCCGCGCCATGCCCTC
>JBBQNQ010000037.1:0-28641 GCA_038330095.1 Solirubrobacterales bacterium | reverse complement strand
TCTTCATCCCCGCCGTTCCCATGGTGATCCCGTCGGAGATCGCGATCGTGTTGAGCTCCATCGGCGTTCCGCCCGCCTCGCGGATGCCCTCCTTGACCTTCGCGGCCAGCGCGCGCAACCCGAAGTTGCAGGGCATCGTCTCGATCCAGGTCGACGCCACGCCGATGATCGGCTTGGCCAGCGCCTCGTCGTCGAACCCGATGCCCTTGAGGTACGCGCGGGCGGGCGCGCGCTCCGGACCCTCCGTGAGCTGGCGGCTGCGGTGCTTGGGGTCGAGGGTGCCGTCGGAGCTGGTCACGGGGCGGGAACTGTACTGCCCGCCTGACGTCGGGCGCGGGCGCGCTCCCACTCGCCCAGGCGCCAGAGATCCCGGCGAACCTGCTTGGGATCGATCTGACGGCCCGGAAGGTGCATGTTGGCGCTGGCGACCAGGCGGCGCTCGTCTCCGGTCAGCGCCATCCATTTGGCCAGGACGTCGTCGGACTCGGGCAGCAGCGCGCTGCCGTAGGGGCGCGTCTCGTCGGGGAACTCGACGCAGTACTCGCTCAGCAGGCGGCCGGTCTGGGGCAGGAAGGCCACGACCGGCTTGTGGGGATAGAGCAGGTAGGCGTAGGGCGCTCCGCCCGCGGCGACCGCGCCGGCGGCGGCCCCTACCTTCGTGTCGGGCAGCATGGCCTGGGCGCCCCAGACCCGGATGAAGCCGAGGTCGCGGTACATCGCCCACTCCTCCCGGTTCACGCAGGAGCGCAGCAGCTCGCGAGCGCGCTGCTCGGCGCGGCGCTCGCGACCGGGGTCATAGCCGCCGATGGGCGCCGGGACGATCGCCCGGCGGGCCTTGCGGCGCTCGAGCGCTTCCTCCAGGCGCGGCACGAGGATCTCCCACAGCAGCGCCACGACGACTATCGCGGTGGCGCTGAGAGCGAGGATCACGGCGGGCTAGCGGTCCTGGCCCCCGGCGGCGCGGGGGACGAAGATGACCCGGTCCGCGTCCCGTGGGACGTCCTGGAAGCTCTTCGCGATCTGGGCCTCGCGGCGGCCGGTGGGGCCGTCGGTGGGCACGGCAGCCCACATCCCCTGGTCGAGCTGGCGGCGGAACTCCTCGACGAGCTCGCGCTCGTGCTCGGGAATCTCGACATCGCCCTCCGCCAGGAGCACCTCCCCGTGCCCGGGCTTCATGCGTAGGAACCTCACCTGCGCGATTATGGCACGCCGCGCGACCGGCGCCGGCAGCGTCATCCCGCTTGGCGCACTGTCGCGCCGTCGCGCGCCCCCACGTCCAGGACGTCGACGGGCCCGGCCCCCTCGCCGAGCTCGCGCAAGCCGGTCCGCACGGCCTCCCCGGCGACGGTCCGGGCGCCGCGGGCGGCTTCGAGCGGGTCGACTCCACGGGCCAGGAGGGTCGCGAGCGCCGAGGCGTGCGTGCAACCGGAGCCGTGAGCGGCGCCGTCGGGATGACGCTCCCCCGGGATCGCCACGAGCCGCCGGCCGTCGAAGAAGAGGTCCTCGGCCGCCTCGCGGTGCCCACCCGTGACGACGACCGCGTGCGGGCCGAGGGCGTGGACGGCGCGCGCGAGGGTCTCCGGGTCCGTTGCGTCCCCCGCTTCCCCGGCCAGCGCCGCCGCCTCGGCCAGGTTGGGCGTGACCACGGTCGCCCGTGGCAGCAGCAGCTCGACCAACGCGGATCGCGCGTCCGGCGCCAGCAGCGACGCGCCGGACTCCGCGACCATCACCGGGTCGACGACCAGCGGGATGCCGGGCTCCAGCAGGTCGAGCGCCCGGGCGACCGCAGCGACCACGCTCGCGTCCCCGAGCATCCCGGTTTTCACGGCATCGACACCGATGTCCTGAGCTACCGCGCGCACCTGCTCGACGATGAAGTCGGGCGGCACCGGGTGCACCGCGGTCACCACGATGGTGTTCTGCGCGGTGAGCGCGGTGATCGCCGTCATCCCGTGTCCCCCGCACGCGGCGATCGCCTTCAGGTCGGCCTGGATCCCTGCACCGCCGCCGGAGTCCGAGCCGGCGATGGTGAGCACGCGGGGGACGGACACCGCATCGAGGGTAGTGCCGTGCCGTCACCGCGCTTCCCCCGGGGAGGGCCGACCCGTTGCGCCCGCGAGGTTGTCACGCAGCAAGTGCATAAACCCCTCCGGCACCGCGGGCGAGGAAGCCGCGGAGCTCGAGGTCGCCGAGCGCCGCCATCGCCTCGCCGAGGTCGTGACCGGCCCCCACCAGCGCGTTGAGGGTGTCGGCGCCCGCGGCGACACCCTCCAGGACGCGCCGCAGCGAGGGCTCGAGGTCGGCGCGATCCCGGGCCGGAGGCGCCCGCATCGCGCCCGCGCCGAACACCAGGTCGAGTACGTCCTGGGCGCCGCGGACCGGGTGGGCGCCGTCGAACAGCAGCGCGTTCGGGCCCGCCGCCACGGGCGACGTGATCCGCCCGGGCACCGCGCCCACCTCGCGGCCCAGCTCGCGCGCCAGGCGGGCGGTGATGAGCGAGCCCGAGCGCTCACCCCCCTCGACCACCACGACCACGGACGCGAGCGCCGCGATGATCCGGTTGCGGACGGGGAAGCACCAGCGCCGCGCTGTGAAACCCGGCGGCAGCTCGGAGAGCACCAGCGCCTCTCGCGTGAGCTGGGCGTGCAGCCGCCGACGACTCGCCGGATACGCAACGTCCGCTCCGCAGCCAAGGACCGCGACCGTCCGGCCGCCGGCCTCGACCGCGCCCGCGTGTGCCGACGCGTCGACCCCCATGGCCATCCCGCTCACAACCGTGACTCCCGCGGCCGAGAGACCTCGGCCCAGCGCCCTCGCGACCTCCAGGCCGTAGGAGGAGGCCCGCCGAGCTCCCACCACGGCGACCACCGCCCCATCGAGCAGCTCCCAGCGAGGTCCGAGGCCGAACAGTACGGCCGGCGGCCCGGCGAGGTGCCCCAGCGGCTCGGGGTAGCCGTCGTCGTGCCGGCAGATCGTCACCTGACCGGCGTCGGCGACCGCCTCGCGCAGCCGTCCGACCTCGAACCCGCCTAGGACGTCCTCGACGCCGGCCCGGTGCCCGCCCGTCAGACCGGCGACCAGGTCGTCATCGTCGAGAGCGAGCAGCTCGTCGGGCCGGCCGTAGCGCTCCCGGATGCGGTCGATGAACGGCGAGAGAACGGCCAGCAGGTGCGCTCGCCGAAGGCAACCGTCGCATGCGGCCGCGGAGCTCATGCGGCGAGCGCCTCCGAACCGTCGTGGCCGCGCATGCTCAGGGCGGTGAGGACATGGCGGCGCGAGACGAGGTCGGCCGCGTCCAGATCGGCGACGGTCTGGGCGACGCGCAGAACCCGGTGGTGACCCCGCGCGCTCAGCCGGCCGCGGTCGTAGGCCTCGAGCAGGGCCCGCCGCGCCGCGGGCTCGGCGTGCACCGTGGCACGCACCTGGCCGGCATCGAGCTGGCCATTGCACGCCGCGCCCGTGGCAGCGAGTCGGGTGCTCTGTCGCTCGCGTGCGGCGACCACCCGAGCGCGCACGGTCACGGAGTCCTCGTGGGCCGGGCCGGCGAGCTCGGTCGCGGTGGGGCGCTGAACGTCGACGAGCAGGTCGATGCGGTCGAGCAGGGGCCCGCTGAGCCGTCGTCGGTGCCGCGTGATCTCCCCCTCGCTGCAGCGGCAGCGTTCGTCGCCCGCTCCCGCGAAGCCGCACGGGCACGGATTGGTCGAGGCGACCAGCATCACGCTGGTCGGAAACACCGAGGCGTGCTGCCCGCGGACCACGGTCACGTGCCCGTCCTCCAGGGGTTGACGCAACGCCTCGAGGCTCGGGCGCGGGAACTCCGAGAGCTCGTCGAGGAACAGGACGCCGAGGTGCGCAAGGGTGGCCTCGCCCGGGACGGGAAGCGATCCTCCGCCGACCAGGCCGGAGGGCGAGATGGTGTGGTGGGGCGCGCGGAAGGGCCGCTCGCGGATCAGCCCACCGCCGCCGTGCAGGCCGGCGACGCTCCGGATCCGCGTCACCTCGATCGCCTCGTGCACGGTGAGCGGCGGAAGGATCGAAGGAAGACGGCGCGCGAGCATTGTCTTGCCCGTTCCGGGAGGGCCCTCCATGAGCAGGTTGTGGCCGCCTGCCGCGGTCACCTCGAGCGCCCGGCGGGGAGCGGGATGCCCGCGAACGTCCACGAGATCGGCTGCCTGCGCGCGGGGGTCCACCGCGGCCAAGCCGCTCCCGGGCATCGGTGGCGGTGCTTGACGCTCGCCGCCGAGCACCTCGACCGCCTCGCGCAGGTTCTCGACGCCCGCGACCGTCACGCCCTCGACCAGCGCCGCCTCCGCGGCCTGAGCACGCGCTACCAGCAGGCCCGAAGGGCCAATCGCGCGCGCGCCCTCGGCGACCGCCAACACGCCGCGGCACGGGCGCAGCTCGCCTCCGAGGCCGAGCTCGCCGAAGACCGCGAAGCGCTCGAGCGGCTCGGCCTCGAGCTGGCCGCTGGCGGCGAGGATTCCTATGGCCAGCCCGAGGTCGTAGCTCGGACCCGCCTTGCGCAGGTAGGCGGGCGCAAGATTCGCGGTGATCCGCCGCATCGGGAACTCGAACCCGGAGTTCAGCAGCGCGGCACGTACCCGCTCGCGGGCCTCGCGCACCGCCTTGTCGGCCAGGCCGACCACGGCGAAGCTCGGCAGACCCGGGCGGATGTCGACCTCGACCCAGACGCGCCGCGGCTCGAGCCCGTAGATGGCGAAGGTGGCGACGTGGGTCAGCATGAGCGACACGCTAGGCGGCCGCCGGTGACGCCTCAGCGCGCGATCGTCACGGCTCAGCGACGAAACAGTGACAACACTGCGGCATCGGTCTATCAGGCGCGCCTCCGGCCGTACGGTCGCCGGCGTGACGAGCGAAACGCAGGCAGACGCGCGAGGGCACGGCGGCAGGCACGGCGAACGGACCGATCCTCGCCACCACCTGGGCCGCGTGGGCGAGCAGCTGGCCGCCGCGCACCTCGAGCGCCTGGGCTTCGAGGTACTCGACCGCAACTACCGCACCCGCTACGGCGAGCTCGACCTCGTCGCCTTCGACGGCTCCACGCTGGTGTTCTGCGAGGTCAAGACACGCCGTTCGGCGCGCGGTGCGAGCCCGTGGGACAACCTCGGGGAACCCAAGCGCGCCCAGGTGCGCAAGATGGGCGCGACCTGGCTGACAGATCGCCGGGGCCGCCCGTACGCCGCCGACCTGCGGTTCGACGCCATCGGCGTCACCATCGACGCCACAGGCCGGATGCTCGCCCTCGAGCACCTCGAGGCGGCGTTTTGAGCGCGGCGGCGCGCCGCGGGTACGCACGCGGCGCGGCGGTGCCGAAGCGCGGCGCGGACTTCGGGTGATCGCGCGCCGGGGTGGGACGACGGCGGCGACGAAGGGAAGGGCATGTGGTCAACCGACCTCTCGGGGACTCGACGTTGCTGAGGCCACTCATGTCCTGCATGAGGTGGTCAACCGCCCGTTCGGCTCCCTGAAGGCCTCGACTGGGCGGTTGACCACACTCGCCCGCGCCCAAGCCCCTCCTCTCCCTCGTCGATGCCGTTATGCGGCTTCACGCCCACGCCCACGCCCACGCCCGCGCCCGCGCCCGGCCCCGACCACGACTCCCGCCCTCCTAGAGCTCGAGCTGCTGGTAGGCGATCGACTGGAAGGACAGGCGGTGCAGTGGCGAGACCCCCCTCGCCATGATCGCCGCTCGGTGCTCGGGGGTCGCGTAGCCCACGTGAGCCGCGAACTGCCAGCCCGGGTGCACGCGATCGGCGCGGCGCATGTAGCGGTCGCGCGTGACCTTGGCGACGATGGAGGCAGCGGCGATCGCCGCGCTTCGCGCGTCGCCGTCGATGATCGCGCGCTGCTCGAAGCCCGTCGGGGGAACCGGGAAGCCGTCGGTCAGGCACATGCAACCCGGTCGCGCTACGCGCAGGAGCGCCTCGCGGAGGGCGGCGACGTTCGTGCGGTGCAAGCCGTGGCTGTCGATGCGGCGCACGCAGCGCGACACGACCGACACCCGAGTCGCAGTGCGCAGGACGATCGGGTAGAGCGCCTCGCGGGCCGCCTCGGTCTGCTGCTTGGAGTCGTTGAGGGCCGTCAGCGCGCGGCGCTGGCCAAGCGTCAGGCGCTCGTGGTCGAAGAGCACCGCCGCTGCCACGAGCGGGCCCGCGAGGCAGCCGCGCCCGGCCTCATCCGCACCCGCGACCCAGCGGGCACCCAGTTCGCGATCGAAGCGCAACAGCTTGCGCCCCGTCCTGCGCGCCCCCCGCCTGCGGCCCCGGCTTTGCGGCGTGGAGAGCCCGCCGGCCTCCGACTCCTCGTGCGCGTCATCTTCGAGAGCGGGCGGGGCGAGCCCGAGCTCGACCGATTCCTCAGAGGAGGCCGATCCGCCGCGGAGGCCAGTAGGTGGCGAAGGCGCCCCCGATGATCCATTTCTTGGGGACAGGGCCCCAGAAGCGGCTGTCGTCGGAGGACCCACGGTTGTCTCCCATCATGAACCAATGGCCGGGTGGAACTTTGACCGGAACCGGGAAGTTGCACTGCTCGCCACCGGCGCAAGGCCGCACATAGCGCTCTTTCTGGAGCTTGCCGTTGCGCACCACGCGGCCGTTGCGGATCGCGATGGTGTCCCCGGGGCCGGCGACCACCCGCTTGATGAAGTTGACATCCGAGCGCTCAGGGGTGGGTCGCCCGCACGGCTGACCCTGCTGGACCGGCGCCCCGCACTGATTGGTGTCCGAGCCAGCAGGCGGGTGGAAGACCAGGATGTCCCCGATGCTCGGGTCGCCGAAGCGGTGGCCGAGCCGGTTGACGAGCACCCGCTGGCCGACATCGAGCGTGGGCTCCATCGACTCGCTGGGGATCCGGTAGGGCTTGACGAGGACGGCCTGGATCACCAGGGCCAGGACGAGCGCGACCACCACGATGACCGCCAGCTCGATCAGCGAGCCGCCGGTCGACTTCCTCTTGGTAGCGGAAGCCACCTCTAGGACTGGCCGGCTTGTTCCGGCTCGCCGCCGGCGGGCTCCTCCGCGACCTCGGCCGGGACCTGCTCCGCGGTCGCCTCCTTCACGGCCTCGCCCTGGTCGGCATCGGGCGAGAGCTCGGACTCGACTTCGGCGGCCGCGTCGCCCTCGGCGTCCACGCCGCCGGCCACGGGCGCGTGCAGCAGGCCCGGCTCGACGGCTGCCTCCGCACCGAAGAAGCGCCGCTCGCGAACTCGCGCCCGCTTGCCCACGCGACCACGCAGGTAATAGAGCTTCGCCCGACGGACGTCACCGCGGGCTGCGATCTCGATGCGCTCGATCTTCGGCGAGTGGACCGGGAACGTCCGCTCGACGCCCACGCCGAAGGACTGCTTGCGCACGGTGAAGGTCTCGCGCACTCCGTGGCCCTGGCGCTTGATCACGACGCCCTCGAAGACCTGCGTGCGCCGGCGGCTGCCCTCGACGACCTGGAAGTGCACCCGCACGCGGTCGCCTGCCTGGAAGGAGGGGACGCGACGCAGCTGGGCTCGCTCGAGGCTTTCGATGACGCTGCTCATGGCAAAGAAAAGCGCGAGGCCGAACGGGCCGTCGCGGGAGGGTGATGGTAGCGGACCAAGGGCCGGGCCCAGGCAGCGGCAGGAGCGGAGGGTGAGCCGGCGACCGCGAGCCGTCTAGGGGCTCGCGAGGCGCGGCTAGGCGCCGCCGCCGCCCCGCCGCCGCGCCTGCTCCAGGCGCCATGCGCGGATACGCGCGTGGTGGCCGGAGAGCAGCACATCGGGAACCTGCCAGCCGCGGTAGTCCGCCGGTCGCGTGTAGTGCGGGTACTCGGGCAGGCCCTCCAGCGCAGGCGAGAAGGACTCCTCCACGGCGGAGTCCTCGTGCCCCAGCGCACCCGGCAGCTTGCGCAGCACACCGTCGCAGACGACCATCGCCGCAAGCTCTCCGCCCGAGAGCACGTAGCGCCCGATGGAGATGGCGTCGGAGCACAGGTGCTCGACGATGCGCTCGTCAAAGCCCTCGTAGCGGCCACACAGCAGCGTGAGGGCGGGCTCGGCCGCGAGCTCGTTCAGTAGGGCGTCGCCAAGCAGCCGCCCGCCCGGGGTGAGCGCGATGATTCGCCGCTCCGCGCGCAGCGCCGCAGGGTCGCGCTGATACCACGCGCGCAGGGCGGCGTCGACCACGTCGACGCGCAGCACCATCCCGGCGCCGCCGCCGAACGGGGTGTCGTCGACCTGGCCGGCGCTGAGCGGCGTGTGCTCGCGGTAGGAGACGTAGCGCAGCTCGTGCCCCAGGGCGAGCGCGTTGGCGACATGACGCTGGGTCTGGAACCACTGAAACCACTCGGGAAACAGCGTGAAGACGTCGATCTGCATCAGCGGTCCGCCGGCGAAGGGTCCGAGCCGGCCGGGGGCGCCTCGCCCAGGAACATGAGGTCCACCTCGATGCGCCGTGCGACCACGTCGACTGACCGCACGGCGTCGCGCACGAGCGGCACGAGCAGGTCGGCGGCATCCGGCCGGGCCACCTCAAGCACCTCGCAGGAGGGAAGCCCGAGCAGCCGCCGCACCTCCCCCACCTCGCGCTCGCCGTCCAGCACCCGGCAGCCCGCGAGCTCCTCCGCGTACCACTCGTCTTCCCCCAGCGCCGGCGCGCGGGCGCCATCCGCGAGCAGGCGCTCGCCGTGCAGCCGCTGCGCCGCCTCGCGCCCCGACCAGCCCGACAGCCGCACGATCGGGCGCTCGTCGGTCCCGGCGCGACGCTCGATCTCGCTCTCGCGACCGGCGACGGTGATCCGCGCGCCGGCGATCAACAGCGAAGCGCGCGCCTCGCGCACGTGGAAGCTGCCGTCGAGCCCGTGCGGTCGCCCGACGACGCCGGCGACGAGCTGGCGCGCAGACATCAGTCCACGATGTCGAGGAGCACGCGACGGTCAACCCGCGCGCCGGCGGCCTTCACCACCGTGCGCAGCGCACCGGCGGTGCGACCCCCGCGGCCGATGACCTTGCCGTAGTCCTCGTCAGCGACGGTCAGCTCGAGGACGATCGTGCCGTCGTCCTCCTCGAAGTGCTCGACCGTAACCGCCTCGGGCTCGGTGACGAGCGCGCGGGCGAGGAAGCCGAGCAGGTCGGCGAGCTCGTCCACTGGGGCCTAGGGGTGGGTCGGGTCGATGCCCTGCGTGCGCAGCAGCTTGCGCACGGTCTGAGACGGCTGGGCGCCCCGGATCAGCCACATGCGCACGCGCTCCTCGTCGAGCGCGATCGTCGAGGGGTTGGTCTGGGCGTTGTAGCGCCCGACCGTCTCGATCACGCGGCCGTCGCGCGGGGAGCGCTGGTCGGCCACGACCACACGCCAGATCGGATCCTTGCGCCCGCCCACGCGGGTCAGTCTCATTCGGACAGCCATGGAGTGGCAGAGAGTAGCGGGGGAAGGTGAAGCGCGACCGGCCGGGGAAACGGAGGCGCGGCCGGCCGTCCATCGCCCGGCCGACTGCCGGTCGACTGCCTAGCGGCCGCCGCGCATGAGCGCACCGAGGTCGGGCATCCGCCCCTGGCCGAGCGACTTCATCATCTTGCGCATCTGGCCAAACTGCTTGACGAGCTGATTGACCTGCTGGACGCTCGTCCCCGAGCCTCTGGCGATGCGCAGCCGCCGCGAGCCCTTGATCAGCTCTGGGCGCCGGCGCTCCTCCGGGGTCATCGACAGCACGATCGCCTCGATGCGGTCGAGCTCGCGCTCGTCGATCTTCATCTGGGAGAGCTGGTGGCCCGACAGTCCAGGGAGCATCCCCAGCACCGACTGCAGCGGGCCCATGCGCCGGACCTGCTTCATCTGGTCCAGGAAGTCCTCGAAGGTGAACTGGTCCTTGCGCAGCTTGCGCTCGAGCTCTGCCGCCTTGTCCTCGTCGACCTGCTGCTCGGCCTTCTCGATGAACGAGAGGACGTCGCCCATACCGAGGATGCGCTGCGCCATGCGGTCGGGGTGGAAGCGCTCGAACTGGTCGAGCTTCTCGCCCGTGGACGCGTAGAGGATGGGCTTGCCGGTGATCGCCTTGACCGACAGCGCGGCGCCTCCGCGGGCGTCGCCGTCGAGCTTGGTGAGCACGACGCCGTCGAAGTCGACGACCGCGCTGAACTCCTGTGCGACGTTGACCGCGTCCTGGCCCGTCATAGCGTCGACCACCAACAGGATCGTGTGAGGCTTGGTCGCCTTGCGGATCTGCGCGAGCTCCTCCATGAGCGCCTGGTCGACGTGCAGGCGGCCCGAGGTGTCGACGATGAGGACGTCCTTGCCCTCCTGCACCGCGCGCTCGCGGGCCCAGGTGGCGATGGTCACCGGATCGGCATCGGTCCCTCGCTCATAGACGTCCGCGCCGGCCTGGTGGCCGACCTTGACCAGCTGCTCGACTGCGGCCGGCCGGTAGACGTCGCACGCGGCGACGGCCACCGACGAGCCGTGCTGCTCGCGCAGCTGGCGCGCCAGCTTGGCGGTCGCGGTGGTCTTGCCCGAGCCCTGGAGGCCGGCCATGAGGATCACCGTGGGCGGCCGCGGAGAGAACGCGACGTCGTGCCCGGCGCCGCCCATCAGGTTCGTGAGCTCCTCGTTGACGATCTTCACGACCTGCTGGCCGGAGTTGAGCTGACCGATGACCTCGTCGCCGACCGCACGCTCCTTCACCGCGCTGGTGAACTGGCGCACGACCTTGAGGTTCACGTCGGCCTCCAGCAGGGCGAGGCGGATCTCGCGCATCGCCTTGGCGACATCCTCCTCGCGCAACGAGCCGCGCGAGCGCACGTCGCCCAGCGCGTCCTGCAGCTTCTCGGAGAGGGAGTCGAACACTTCCGGGAAGGCTACTCGCGCCGTCCCAGCTCCCGGATGCGCTTCGAGTGGCGCTCCTGGCGTCGGCGGCCGCGCGCGCGTTCCGCGCGTGTCACCGCAGTCTTTGGCGCGCTCCCGTGATGCGCGCGTAGCAGCGAAGCCGACATCATCGGGCGAGTGGAGGGGGTGTGGCAGAAAGCGGTCGCACATCGGCCGGAATCTGCCCCACCCCCTTTAGGGCAAGCGATCGCAGGGCTTGCGGGTCGGCAACACGGCGTCGTCGCGCTGCGGCAGCTGACCACGCTCGGCATGAGCGAGCGAAGCGTCCGCGGAGGAGTGGGTAACGGCCGGCCCGACGGCTGATCGTCGAGAACGACGGCTACCGCCCGCACGGCACGCGGGAGGCGTTCGAGCGCGACCGCCGCCGCGACCAACGGCTGAGCTGCGCGGGGTGGCGCGTCGTCCGGGTCACCTGGCGCCAGGTGATCAACGCCCCCGACGAGATCGCCACGACGCTCCGGACCCTCCTTCCGTAGTCGCTGCCGTCCGTGAGCCACTCGGAGGTGCGCGGCGAACGGCATCAGGCGAGGGAGGGGTGGGTGAGAAGCGGTTTGCCAGGGTGGGGCAGGAAGCGGCCGCATACCGACCGGAATCTGCCTAACCCCCCAAGCTCGCTCGCCCCCCTCGTCGCCCGCCATTCGCGCTGCCTAGCCGCCCGGTGGCGGCGAAGACTCCCCGCCGCCGAGCTCCGCCGGCGGCGGTGGCGGTCTGCCGAACGTCGTCGTCTGCGCGCTCTCGGCCTCGGCCTGGGCGTCGCGTGCGGCCTGCGCGGCGGCCTCGGCCTCAGCGGCCGCGTCCTCGCCCGCCCGCTGCACGGCGGCCGGCGGAGGCGGTGGGTCGTCCTTCGCGCGCCCGCTGACGGCCTGCCCGAGGTTGGACAGCGCCTGGGAGAACTCGCTCGGGATGACGAAGATCTTGTTCGCCGATCCCTGCGCGAGCTGCGGGAGCATCTGCAGGTACTGGTAGCTGAGCAGCTCGCGATCCGGGCGCCCGGCGTGGATCGCGTTGAACACGGTGTCGATCGCCTTCGCATCGCCCTCGGAGCGCAGGATCGCCGAGGTCTTCGCGCCCTCGGCCTTCAACACCGCCGACTGCTTCTCGCCCTCGGCGGTGAGGATCTGAGACTGCTTGACCCCCTCGGCGGTGAGGATCGCCGCGCGGCGATCGCGCTCGGCGCGCATCTGCTTCTCCATCGCCTCCTGGATGGTCGGCGGGGGGTCGACCGACTTGAGCTCGACGCGGTTGATCCGGATCCCCCACTTGCCCGTCGCGTCGTCGAGCACGACCCGCAGCTGCGCGTTGATCGAGTCGCGGCTGGTGAGCGTCTGCTCCAGGGTCATGCCGCCGATCACGTTGCGCAGCGTGGTGATCGTGAGCTGCTCGATCGCCTGCAGCGGGTTCGCCACCTCGTAGGTCACCGCCTTGGCGTCGGTGACCGTGAAGTACAGGACCGAGTCGATGCCGACCACGAGGTTGTCCTCGGTGATCACCGGCTGTGGTGCGAAGGTGACGACCTGCTCGCGCAGGTCGATCAGCGGCTTTAGCCGGTCGACGAACGGGATGACTATGGCCAGCCCCGGGTCCAGCGTGCGGCTGTAGCGGCCCAGGCGCTCGATGATCCCGGCGCGCGCCTGCGGAATGATCCGGATGGTGCGTGCAGCCACGAACAGCACGAACACCGCGACCACGATGAGCGCGATCAAGCCGGCCATGTCGTGACCCTCCTCATTCGGTGACGAGCGCCGTGGCGCCCCTGATCTCGACTACCTCGACTCGATGGCCGACGTCGTAGACCTCGTCCTCATCGTAGGCGCGGGCCGTCCAGACCTCACCCTCGATCTTCACGCATCCGGCGCCCTCGTGGTTGGCGATCCGCTCGAGCACGATCGCGGGCTTGCCGATCAGCGCGTTCGTCCCCGTGCGCAGCCTCGGCGGCGTGCGGCGATGTGAGCGCGCGATCGGTCGGATCACCAGCAGGGCGGCGATCGAGGCGACGAGGAACACGGCCCAAGCGACCGCCGCGCCGGCACCCAGGAGGGCGACGACGGCGGCGAGTAGGGCTCCGGCGGCAAACGGGGCGAGGAAGAAGCCGAGGGTCAGCATCTCGCCCACTCCGAGGGCGCACGCCGCGATGAGCCACAGGACCCAGCTCTCCATCTTCCGATCGAGTCTACGTGAGCAGCGCGCGCGCGAACTCGTGCGCGTCGAAGGGCCGCAGGTCCTCGAGCGACTCGCCGGTTCCGATCAGCTTGATGGGGATCCCGAGCTCGCCGGCGATGGCCAGCGCGATGCCGCCCTTCGCCGTTCCGTCGAGCTTGGTGAGCACGATCCCCGACACGTCGACCGCCTCGGCGAAGAGCTTGGCCTGACGCAGGCCGTTCTGGCCGGTCGTCGCGTCGATCGTAAGCAGCGTCTCGTGAGGGGCGTCCGGAAGCTGCTTGGCGATCACCCGGCGCACCTTGGTCAGCTCCTCCATGAGGTTGTGCTGCGTGTGCAGGCGCCCCGCGGTGTCGATGACGACCACGTCGGAGTTCCACTCGCGGGCCTTGGAGACCGCGTCGAAGGCCACCGCGCCGGGGTCGCTTTCCTCCGCGCCACTGACGAAGCCCGCCTCGGCGCGCTGCGCCCATGTCGCGAGCTGCTCGACCGCCGCCGCCCGGAAGGTGTCCGCGGCGCCGATCACCACCTGGCGCCCGAGCTCGTGGCGCAGGTGCCAGGCGACCTTGCCGATCGTCGTCGTCTTGCCGGTGCCGTTCACCCCCACCACCAGGATCACCGTCGGGTCGGCGCGCAGGTCGATGCGGTCCTCTCCGGTGCCGGCCACCTCGGCGAGCAGCTCAACGAGGCGCTCGGTGAGCGCCTCGCCGCCCTGCAGCTCGCCGGTCTCGGCCTCGTGCTCGAGCCGCTCGACGACCTGCGCGGTCGTGCGAGCCCCGACGTCGGCTCCGATCAGCGCCTCCTCAAGGCGCTCCCAGGTCTCCTCGTTGAGCTCGAGGAAGAGCGTCGCCTGGACCTCGGCGGCGAGCGCCTGGCGCGTCTTGCCCATGTTCTCGCGCAGGCGGCGGAACACGCCGCGGCGCTGCGGGGCGTCGTCCTGACCGGACGCCTCGGTCGGCGGCGCCTCGCCGTCGTCGGTGATGAACACCTCGCGCCAGTCCCGCGCCATAGGGCGCGGCACGATAGCGGCGCGGTCAGGCCGCGCCGGCGGCGGCTTGCACGGGCGGCGCCGCCTCGGGTGCTTCCTCGCGGGGAAGCCTGCGGCTGATGACCTTCGAGACACCGTCGTCGCCCATGGAGACGCCGTAGAGGGTGTCGGCCGCCTCCATGGTGCGCTTCTGATGGGTGACCACGATGAACTGGGCGCGGTCGGCGTAGCGGCGCAGGAGGGTAAGGAAGCGGTCGATGTTCAAGTCGTCGAGCGCGGCCTCGACCTCGTCCAGGATGTAGAACGGGCACGGCCGGGCGAGGAAGACCGCGAACAGGAAGGCGAGCGCCGTCAGCGACTTCTCGCCGCCTGAGAGCAGGCTCAGGCGCTTGGTCGCCTTGCCCGACGGGGTCAGCTCGATCTCCACCCCGAGCAGGTCGTCCTCGGGCGCCTCGTCGGCCGCGGCCTCGCCATCGCCCTCCACGACGGCGTCGGCCCCCTCCCCCTCCGCAAGCTCCTGGCCGCCGAGCACCGGCCTGGGACCTGCGTCCTCACGCACCAGCCGCAGGCGGCCGCGACCGCCCGGGAAGAGGTGGCCGACGACCTCCTCGAAGTTGGTCGCCGCCGCGTGGAACGTCTGCTCGAAGGTCTCGCGGATCTGGCGGTCGGTCTCCGCGATCAGCCCGTGCAGCTCGCGCATCGCAGTCTCTAGGTCATCGCGCTGGTGCTCGAGCTCCTCGACGTGGGCCACCGCATCCGCGTACTCGTCCTTGGCCAGCGGGTTGACGGGCCCGAGCTGCTCGCGGCGGCGCTCCAGGCGCGCAACGCGCTCGTGCAGCGTCTCGCGCTCCTCGCCCGCAAGCGGATCGGTGGAGGGCTGAGCGTCGAGCCCCAGGCGCTCGGCCAGCTGCTGCAGCTCGTGGCCGGCCTCGGCCGCGCGGTCGCGCGCCTGCTGGGCGCGAACCTCGTTCTGCGTGACCGCCTCCGCGCGACGGCGAAGCGAAGCCTGAACCTCGGCCTCCTCCCGCGCGCAGGCGCGCAGGTCGGCGGCGAGCCGTTCGCCCGCCTCGCGATCTGCCCGAAGCTCGGCGCTCAGGGCCTGCACGCGCTGCGCGATCGCCTCGGCGGCGGCCGCGAGCGCGTCGGCCAGGCGCGTGGCGGCGGGGGCCAGCGCCTCGTCGCGGGCGGCGGCCGCCTCGGCACGGGCGATGCGCCGCTCGCGCTGCGCACGCTCGGCTTCGATGCGCTGGGCCAGACGGCGCTCGGCCTGCAGCTCGGCCGCGAGCTGTGCCCGGCGCAGCGAGCCCGGGCCCTCGTCGGGCGCGGCCCGGCGCTGGTCGATGAGCCAGCCTGCGCGGCGGCGGGCCTCCGCGGCGGAGTCGTGCTCGCGCTGGGCCTGGCGCAGGGCGCGCTCGGCGGCGTCGCGCTCGCCGTCCGCTGCGGACACGTGCTGCGCCGCCTCGCGGGCGGCTGCGAGGGCACCGTGCTCCGCTTTGGCGGCCGCCTCGCTGGCCGCCACGAGCGAGTGGCGACGGTTGCGCTGCGCGAGCACCCTCTCGGCCCCGCCGGCCGGTACCTGTCGCAGCTCGCGCCACGCGCCGAACCACACCCGCCCGGAGCGAGTCACCGCGATCCCGGCGAAGCCGTCGGGAAGCGCGCGAAGCTCGTCGACGAGCCACGCACCGCGCAGCAGAGGCGTGGCGAGGGCGAGCGCGTCGGCAGGCCCGCGGACGAGGTCGAGGAGAGGGCGCGCACCGGGCAGCGGCGCGTGATCGGCGTCAGGCGAAGCCGCGCCGCCGGCGGCAGTCGCGCGGCTCACGAGGACGCTTCCGCCGTCGTCGCCCGCGCGGTCGAGGAGCGAGGTGGCGGTGGCATGGTCGTCGGCGATGGCCGCGCGCAGGCGGCCGTCCAGCGCCGCGGCCAGCGCGAGCTCGCAGCCCGGCTCGACCTCCAGCGCGTCGGCCAGCGCGCGGGCGCCTCCCGGCGCGCCGGCGTGGGAGCGCAGAAACTGGTTCACGGCCGCGAGGTCGGCGCCGACCTTGGCGGCCTCGCGACGGCCGGCTTCGACGGCGCGGTCCGCTTCGCGGGCTGCCCGGCGCGCGCTGTCCGCCCTCTCGTCGGCACGGCGCACCGTCTCCCGCCGCTCGGCGAGCTCCGCCTCGCGCCGCTCGACCTCGCCAGCCGCCTGCTCGGCGCGCTCGCGCAGCTGCTCGAGCTCGCGGTCGAGCTCGGCGGCCCGGTCGCGTTCGAGCGCCTCGAGCTCGCGCTCGAGCGCCGCGATCCGCTCCGCTCCGTCGTCCCGCTCGACGTCGGCGCCGGCAGCCGCGCGCAGCCCGCTCAGCTCCTCTCGCGTGCGCCGGCCACGGCGCCGCAGCTCCTCAGCACTCTCCCGCGCGCGCTCCAGGCGCAGCGACACCCGCTCGCCCGCCGAGCGCGCGGCATACGCCCTGCCGGACAGCACCTCGCGCTGCTCGGAACGCTGCGCGAGGGCCTGCTCGGCCTGCTCTCGCCGGCCCGCGACCTGCGCCAGCGCCTTGTCGGCCGCGTCGCGCTCACTTCGCGCGGCGGCCGCCGCCTCCTCGGCCTCGCCCAGCGCTACACGCCGTTCGCGGACATCGTCGCGGGCGAGCGTCCACCGGGCCTCGAGCGTCTGGCGCTCGAGGCGCTCGTGCAGCTCGGCGGCTTCGGCCTGGCGCTTGAGCGGGCGCAGCCGCGAGCGCGCCTCGCGCTCGACGTCCAGCGCGCGGTCGAGGTTGTCCTGCGTGCGCTCGAGCTTGAGCTGCGCGCGCCGGCGGCGCTTGCGGTGCTTGCCGAGCCCCGCGGCCTCCTCGATCAGCAGCCGGCGGTCGCGGGGCTTGGAGGTGACGATCGCCTCCACCCGGCCCTGGGAGACGACGGAGTGCGACTCCTTGCCCAGGCCGGTGTCCGAGAGCGCCTCGATGACGTCCACGAGCCTGCAGCGCGCGCCGTTGAGCCGGTACTCGCCCTCCCCGGACCGATCCAGCCGGCGCAGGATCGAGAGCTCTGAGAAGTCGAGCTCCGGGGCGCGCGCTCCGGCGGCGCAGTCGCCGGGCGTTGGCGTGTCCGCCTCGATCACGATCTCGACCTCCGCCGCGTGGCGCGCCTGCTGGCCGCGCCCGCCGCCGAAGATCACGTCATGCATCGATTGCCCGCGCACCGCGAGCGGCGACTGCTCCCCCATCGCCCACAGCACCGCGTCGGTGACGTTCGACTTACCCGACCCGTTCGGCCCGACGACCACGCTCACCCCCGGCCCGAACTCGAGCCGGGTGCGGTCGGGGAAGGACTTGAAGCCCTTGAGGGTGAGTGATTTCAGGTGCAAGCTACGAAGTCTCCATCGCGTCCAGCGCGGACTCGGCCGCGGCCTGCTCGGCGTCCTTCTTGCTTCGACCCGCGCCGCGGCTCACCTCCGTGCCCGACACCACCGCGCGGACCTCGAAGATGCGGTCGTGGGGCGGGCCGTCCTCGCGCGCCACCTCGTAGAGGACCACGTCGGCCGTGCGGGCCAAACGCTCCTGCAGGGCCGACTTGAAGTCGACCGACCGCTCCAGGGCCTCCTCTATCTCCCGCGAAAAGGCCTCGACCACCGCAGGTGCGGTCACCTCGTAGCCGTAGCTCAGGTAGCACGCGCCTATGACCGCCTCGACCACCGAGGCCAGCACGCGCTCGGTGCGCACCAGCGCGTCCGCCGCCGTGCCCACGCCGGGCGGCGCGGCGGCACGCAGCCGCTCGGGCACCCCGAGGCGCTCGGCCACCGCTCGGCACGAGCGGCCCGAGACCGCCTGCGCGCGGACCTTCGTGAGCCGCCCGGCCCCGGAGCGCTCGGCCGCGAGGCGGGGATAGAGGTGGGTGGTGACCGCCAGGCCGAGGACGCTGTCGCCCAGGAAGGCCAGGCGCTCGTAGGAGTCCGATCGGCGCTCGGTCCACGAGGCATGCATGAAGGCCTGCCGGGCGAGCTCGCCGGGCAGCGCGTCCAGTAGCTCGGTCAGCCCTCGCAGCGCTCAGGGCCTTGACGCTTCGACGCTGTGGGCGAGGACGAAGTCGACGGCCTGGCCCACCGTCAGGATCTTGGCCGCCTGGTCCTCCGGGATGCTGACTCCGTAGGTGTCCTCGAGCTCCTGGACGAGCGTGTACAGATCGAGCGAGTCCGCCTCCAGGTCCTCCTTGAAGCGCGTGGTCTCCTGGATCACGTCGGCCTCGAGCTCGAGCTCGTCCGCGAGGTGCTCGCGCACCAGGGTGAACACCTGCTCCCTGGTCATGACGGCCGCACGCTAGCGGCGGGCTCGGACGGGGCCTCCCCGCCACCACCGCCGCCACCGGCAGCCGGCGGCCGGCGGCGCAGGGCGCCCGCGGCCTCGAGCGCGGCATGGGTGCGCTCGACGGCCTGCTCGCGCACCCCTCGCTCGGCCAGGACGATCGAGCTCGCGAAGCCGCGGCGGGTGAAGCGCCCGTGGCAGACCACGGCGAGCCTGCGCAAACCGAGGAGGTAGGCGCCACCGGGACCCTCGGGGTCGATCTCGTTGCGGTAGCGGCGCAGGGCGGGGCGCAGCAGCAGCCCGCCGAGCTTGGTCCGCGGCGACGACGTCGCGACCTCGCGGATGCCGCTCATGACCGTCGCCGACGTCCCCTCGATGAGCTTCAGGGCGACGTTGCCCGTGAAGCCGTCGGTGACCACGACGTCCGCGAACCCGGCGGTCACCTGGGTTCCCTCGACGTTGCCCACGAAGTCGATCCCCGCGTGGCCGGCGAGCTTCTCGTGGGCGGCCTGGACGGCGGGACTGCCTTTCATGGCCTCCTCGCCGTTGGACAGCAGGGCCACCCGCGGGGCCCGGACACCGCGGACCGCCGTTGCGAAGGCTGCCCCCATGAACGCGTACTGGACCAGGTGATCGGGTCGCGACTCGGTCGTCGCCCCCACGTCGAGCAGGGTCACGGGGGCCCCCGGCACGGGCAGGGTCACCGCGAGCGCCGGCCGGTGGATGCCCGCCGCCCGCTTGATCTCGAACAGCCCCGCGGCGACCAGCGTCCCGGTCGATCCGCCCGAGACCAGCGCGTCGGCCTCGCCGGCGGCGACGGCACGTGCCGCGCGCACGATCGAGGACTCGGGGCTCGTGCGGACGGCGCTCGTCGGGTCCGGGGCCTTGGCGATCGAGACCGGCGCGTCCACCACCTCCACTCCCGCTGCAAGCTCGCTGAGAGCATCCGCCGGCCCGAACAGCAGCACGCGGATGCCGTGCTGGCGGGCAGCGAGCGCTGCGCCGGCCGCGACCTCGGCAGGACCGAGGTCGGCGCCGTTGGCGTCGACGGCGACGGTGACCCGCTCACCCGCGGGCACGGGCTACTCCGAGGGGTCGGGAGACGGGGCGGCGACCTCGCGCCCCGCGTAGGTGCCGCAGTTCGGGCAGACCCGATGCGGGCGCCGCGGCGCGTGGCACTGCGGGCACTCGTTGATTGCCGGCTGGGCGGCCTTGTGCTGGGCGCGGCGCTTGCGCGTGCGGGCGCGCGCCTGCTTCTGCTTCGGTACGGCCATAGCGGGCGCGAAGGCTAGCAGCGGCTCGGCGCCCCGAGGTGCCGGTGCCCGCGCCGGCTGCGCGGCTCAGTCGAGCTTGAGCTCGCGCAGCTTGGCCCAGCGCGGATCGGGCGCGCGCTCGTGGGAATGGTCGGCGTCGACCTCGTTGAGGTCCTCCCCGCAGACCGGGCACAAGCCCGCGCACGGCGCCCGGCAGAGGATCTGCTCGCCGCCCAGCGCGAGGATGAGGCTGTCCCGGGCCCACCCGCGCAGGTCGAGCACCTGGTCGACGACGTAGGGGCTCTCGAGCTCCTCGCCACCACCGGGTTGGTCGACCTCGCGCGCATCGACGAGGAACTCGGGAGCGGCAGGTTCGAGGCAGCGCATGCACGGTCCTTCGAGCGCGGCGGCGAAGCGAAGCCGCAGCGCGTAGCCGCCGCCGGTCATGCGCGAGACGTCGAGCGTCACCTCGGGACGGACCGGCGCCACCGCGAAGAGCTCGCCCCCGAGGCGAAACTCGCCTACGGGCACCTCGAACTCGATCCGCCGTCCTTCTCCCGCGCTCAACCGGAGCCCGCCGAGGTCGAAGCTGTCGGCGCGCGCAGCCACAGCTCGAGGTTAGCGCCGCGTAGCGGATCTGACGAAAGGCTGAAAGAAGCGCGTCCCGCCGCCGCAGGCACGGACGCTGCGCCTACGGTTCGCGACCGATGGAGGCGCCCACCGCCGGCCCACTGCCCCTGCCGCGCCCGGCCGCCCCCCGGCGAGCGTGGTCGGCCGCGCTTCGCACCGACGTGGCTCTTGCGCTATCGGCCTGGCTGGGCCTCATCGCCCTCTCGCGGATCCTCGTCGAGCACCTCTATGACCGGGGGCTCAACCCCCACATCGGCAATGCCCCGCTGGTCGGCGCCCTGGACCCGCGGTTGAGCTGGCGCCTGGCGCCCGCGCTCCTGCTCGGCGCGCTCGCCGTGGCCTACGCGCCCACGCTCGCGAGGCGGCTTACCTGGCGGTCGCTGCTCGCGGCCGCCGCGGCGACATCAGTGGCCTGGGCCGTGGCGCTCGCAGCGTCCGGCGGGTTGGGCGCCATCGCCGCGCCGCTCCTCTACCCCTCCGACTACCTAGGCGAGGTGCAGCGCGCCGGCGACCCGCTGTTCCTTCTGCGGACCTTCGTCGAGCGCGCGGGCCAGTTCGCGACCCATCCCTCCGCGCATCCCCCCGGGCTGCTCGCCCTGCTCTCCGCCCTGCGCGAGATCGGGGTCCACGGCGAGTGGGTGCTGGCCGCGCTCGTGCTGGCGGGCGGCGCGCTGGCGCCGCCCGCCGTGCTGATCGCCGCTCGTGAGCTCGCCGGGGAGGCACGCGCGCGGGCGGCGGCGCCCTTCGTGGCCCTCGCACCGGTCGCGCTGTGGGTAGCGACCAGCGCGGACGCGCTGTTCATGGGCGTGGCGGCGGCGGGGATCGCGCTGATGGTGGTGGCCACGGGGCGGGCCGGGCGGCGCGGTGACGCGCTGGCCGCGGCCGGCGGGCTCACCCTCGGCCTCGCGCTTCACCTCTCCTATGGAGTCGCGCCGCTCGGCGTGCTGGTGCTCGGCGTTGCCGCGGCGCGTCGCCGGGTCCGGCCGCTGGTGCTCGGCGCAGCCGGTTGCGCCACTGTCTTCGCGGCCTTCGCGCTCGGCGGCTTCTGGTGGCTCGACGGCCTGCATCAGGCCCGCCGGCTCTACGCCGGCGGGGTGTCGGGATCGCGGCCCTACGGGACCTTCCTGCTCGTGAGCCTGGCGGCCTTCGCGGTGGCGCTCGGGCCGGCGACCGCGGCAGGACTCGTCCGCCTGCGCGACCGGGGAATATGGCTGCTCGCCGGCGGGGCGCTGCTCGCCGTCGCCGCCGCTGACCTGAGCGGGCTCTCCAAGGGTGAGACCGAGCGCATCTGGCTCCCCTTCGCGCCCTGGCTGCTGCTCGCAGCCGGCGCGCTCACCGGGCCGGGCCGGACCGCACGCGGGTGGCTCGCGGCGCAGGTCGGCGCCGCACTCCTGCTTCAGGCGATGATCTCCTCGCCGTGGTGACGCCGAGAAGAGGCGCCGCCGGCCTTCTCGCCGGCGGTGGGCTGCTGCTTGCGGGGTGCGGTGAGCACGCGCGACCCGATCGCCCGACGCGGGAGGCGCGCGTGCTGGTGGCGCGGGCGCCAGGCGCCGCGGCGATAGCCGCGCTGGCCGGCGGCGGCCTGCGCTTCGGCGAGCTGAAGACCGGGGCGATCCGCGAAGCCGACGCGCGTGGACGCGTGCGCGCCCAGCCCGTCGCGACCGTGGCCGTCTCCACCCGTGGCCAGCGCGGCCTGCTCGGGCTCGCGGTCGACCGCCGCGACCGGACCTACGCGGCGTGGACCGACCCAGGCGGGCGCATCCTCGTCGGCCGGGTGGCGCCTGGTCGACCGCGCGTGGTCTGGCGCGGACCGCCCAGCGCGATGCTGGCCAACGGCGGGCATCTCGTCGTCGCGCCCGACGGATCGCTGGTGGTCGGCATCGGCGACCTGCAGCGCCCCGACCGCGTCAGGCTGCGCGGCACCCCGAACGGCAAGCTCCTCGCCCTGCGCCCCGGCGGCCCGGCCGACCAGCGCCCACGCGTGCTCTCGGGAGGCTGGAACAACCCGTTCGCCTTCGCCTACACCCCTGCGCGCGAGCTGTGGGTCGCCGACAACTCGCCGCGCGGCCGGCCCGAGCGCCTGGCGCGGGGCGACCGCGCGTCCGGGCGCCCCGCCTTCCTCGCGCTGCCTGCGCGCACCGCTCCCTCGGGCGTCGCCGCTCTGCCCTCCGGCGAGCTTGCGGTGTGCGGAGTTGGCTCGCGGCGCCTGGAGCGCTACCGCCTGCGCGCTGGCGACCGGCTGCCCGTCGGGCCCGTGGGTGGCCCGCTGGCCACCGACTGCGCGCTCGGGGTGGTGCGGCTCGCCGACGGCCGTCTCGCTTACGCGACGCTTACCGCTATCAAGGTGGTCGCGCCGTGAGGATGCTCGTCACCGGCGGCGCCGGCTTCATCGGCTCACACGTGGTCGACGCGCTGCTTGACGGCGGCGCGGAGGTTCGCGTGCTCGACAACCTCCACCCGGCCGCCCACGCGCGCGAGCCCAGCTACCTCGACCCGCGCGCGGAACTGCTGCGCGCCGACGTGCGCGACCCGGAGGCGGTCGAGCGCGCACTGGACGGCGTCGACGCGGTGAGTCACCAGGCGGCGATGGTCGGACTCGGGACCGACCTCGGCGACATGCCCGACTACGTCTCCCACAACGATCTCGGGACAGCCGTCCTCCTGCGGGCGCTGGCCCGCCGCCGGTTCGGCGGGCGCGTGGTACTGGGCTCGAGCATGGTGGTCTACGGGGAGGGTCGCTACGCCTGCGAGCACCACGGAGTCGTCCGCCCCGGCCCGCGCGAGTCCGCCGAGCTCGCCGCGGGGCGCTGGGAGCCGCCCTGCCCTCGCTGCCGGCGCCCCCTTCGCCCGCAGGCCGTTCCCGAGGACGCGAACATGGACCCGCGCAACGTCTACGCGGCCACCAAGCTCCAGCAGGAGCTGCTCGCCACGGCCTTCGCGCGCGAGAGCGGGGCTTCGCTCACCGTCCTGCGCTCCCACAACGTCTACGGGCCGCGCATGCCGCGCGACACCCCGTACGCCGGGGTGGCGAGCATCTTCCGCAGCGCCCTTGAGGCCGGAAGGGCGCCGCGCGTGTTCGAGGACGGCGCGCAGCTGCGCGACTTCGTCCACGTCCGCGACGTCGCGCGGGCCAACGTGCTCGCCCTCGACGGCGGCGAGCCGGGGACCTACAACGTCGCCTCGGGCGCGCCGCGCAGCGTCGGCGACATGGCGCGTGCGCTCGCCGACGCCGCGGGACCGGGTGCGCCCCGACCGCTGGTTACCGGCGACTTTCGCCTCGGCGACGTACGCCACGTCTTCGCCGCGACCGATCGCGCGCGCGAGCGGCTGGGGTTCGAGGCGAAGGTCCCGTTCGCCGCCGGCGTGGCGGAGTTCGCGACGGCGCCGCTCCGCGACCCGATCTGAGCTGTCAGTGACGGCGCAGGCGCGCGAACCAGCGCGCCTCCGCGCTCCATAGCTCGGCGATCGCCAGCCCCGCGGCGGCGGCCACGGGCTCGACGCCGGCCGCGCTCACCCGCGCCCAGGCAAACCACGGGCCGGGGCGGTCTGCGCCCTCGACACGCAGCCGCAGCGCCTCGCTGCGCGCGCCCGGGGCGTCGAGCTCGACGAGCGCCTCGCCGGCGGGCTCCATGACCGCCGCCATGCGGCGCAGCAGCGCGGCGGGGTCGCCGCCGATTCCGATCGCCCCGTCGAGGAGCAGTGCGGTGGCCCAGCGGCCCTCGAGGGGCACCTCGCGCAGCACGTCGGCCACGACGGCGCGTGCACCGCGGTCGCGGGCTGCACGGACGGCTGCTGGGACGAGGTCGACGCCCAGCGCCGGCACGCCGCGGCTCGCAAGCGCGGCGACGAGCCGCCCGGGACCGCAACCGACGTCGAGCACCGGCGGGCGCGCGCGAGCCAGCAGCGCTTCCTCGGCCGCCGTGGGTGCGCCCAGCCAGCGGCCGACCGGCAACGGCATCACGCGGCCGTCGTCGCTGCGGGCGAGCAGCGCCCGCGAACCTGCGGCCGTGGCGTTCGTCACGCCGCTCGCGCCGCGGGAGCCAGCGCCGCGAGTCGAGCGGCGAAGCGGGTTCGCGGCGCCGCACGGGCGACGGCGAGCGCGTCGTCCATCCGGTCGACGTCGCGCAGACGCGTCAGCTCGACGACCCGCAGACCCAGCGTGCGCAGGCGCGCGCGTTGCGCCGCGCCGGTGTGAGCAACGCTCATGGGCACGCCGAGGAACGCGCCGCGCAGCGGGCGGCGCAGTCCCACCGCCCAGTAGCCGCCGTCGCGTGCGGCGCCGAGGACGGCGTCGACCTCCGGCCGCTCCAGGGCGGCAAGCCCTTCGTCCAGATGCGCCGGGGTGAGTTGCGGGGTGTCCATCCCCACGAGCAACGCGGGGCCGGCGGCGTCCTCGAAGGCGGCGGCCAGGCGCTCGTCCAGGCCCTTACCGCGCTGGGCTACGACCTCGAACCCGGCGGGCAGCCATGCACCGGGCGGGCCGTCGAGCGCGATCAGCCGTCGCGTGGCGCGCGCGCGCGAGACCGCGGCGAGGGTGTCGGCGAGCGCGGCCTCGGCGAGCTGCGCCGCCTGCGACGGGGCCAGCGGCGGGCATAGCCGCGTCTTGACCCGGCCGGGCACCGGGGCCTTGGCGATGACCACGAGCGTGCTCACCTGAGCGCGACCGCCATGTCGCGCACCGCACGCGCGCTTCCGCGCACCGTGCCCGTGACCTTAGAGCGCCCCTCGCGGCTGCGGTAGGCGACCGGGCGCTCCTCGATCCGCCAGCCCGCCGCCGCGGCCCGCAGGACCATCTCCAGCGGCCACCCGAAGCGCCGGTCCCGGATGCCCAGTCCCAGAAGCGCCTCACGCGGCGCCGCGCGCATGGGGCCCAGGTCGGCGAGGCGCACGCCGGTGCGCCGCCGCAGCTCGAGGGTGAGGGCGCGGTTGGCCACGCGCGCGTGCAACGGAAACGCTCCGCGGTCCGCGCGGCGGGCGCCGAGCACCAGGTCGGCCTCGCCGCGCTCGACGGGCCCGGAGACACGCGGGAGCGCGCGGGGGTCGAGCGACCCGTCGCAGTCCATGAAGCACACGACGTCGGCGCGCGCGGCGAGCAGGCCGGCAAAGCAGGCGGCCCCGAAGCCGCGGCGCGGCTCGTTCACCACACGGGCGCCGAGGCGCGCCGCGAGCTCGCCCGAGCCGTCGCTGGAGCCGTTGTCGACGACGATCGGCTCGAAGCCGGTGGGCAGGCCGGCGAGCACGCCGGGGATCGCCCGCGACTCGTCGAGCACGGGAAGGACTACGTCGGGCACCGCGCAAGCGTTCCTTGGCCGGCGCCGCTGCGCAATGACGGAAAGGTGAACTTGGCTGCAAACGAGCGCCAACGCGCCAGGCACGGCGCGCCAGGCGCACCAGCACTGACGATTCGCTTACGCGGGGGGCGCAAGGGGCGACACGGCGGGCCGTACCGGGCATCTTTGAGCTGGTGCTCGATCCCCGCCGCCTGCCGGCCCCTCCGGGCCCGTTCCGCCGCGAGGCGTGGCGCAGCCCCCTGCGAGGCCCGTGGCTGACCTCGGTCCTCGGCTCGGTCCTGCTCAGCGGGCTGACGGTGATCGTGCTCACCGGCTTCGCCTCGCACGTGGCCTACCAGCCCGAGCTCGGCGCCAACAACCTCGGACGCACTCCCGGCTTCCTCGACTTCTACGTCTTCGGCTGGCCGACGCGGCCCTCGTGGCTGTATGCGGCCACGCAGGGCCTTCATGTGACCGTGGGGATCGTCACCCTCCCGATCCTGCTCGCCAAGCTGTGGTCGGTCATACCCAAGCTCTTCGAGTGGCCGCCGGTCCGCTCGCTGGCCCACGGCCTGGAGCGAGCCAGCCTCGCGCTGCTGGTGGGCAGCGCGCTGTTCGAGTTCGCGACGGGGATCCTCAACGTCCAGCTGCTGTACCCGTGGAAGTTCTCGTTCCTCTCCGCCCACTACTACGGCGCGTGGATCTTCGTCGCCGCGCTGGCCTTCCACCTCGTGGTCAAGCTGCCGGTGGTCGCGCGCGCCCTGCGCCACCGCAGCCTGCGCGACGAGCTGCGCATCGACCTCGCACACACCCGCCCGGAGACCGAGGACGACGCCCGCGCGGCGACGGGGCCCACGACCGAGCCCTCGGTCACCGTCCCCGTCGCCCCCGCCGCCGCCACGCTCTCGCGTCGCGGCCTGCTCGTGCTGGTCGGCTCGGGCTCGCTTGCCCTGCTGCTCGCGACCGCCGGCCAGGCCGTCGGCGGGCCGCTTCGCCGCCTCGCGCTGCTGGCCCCCCACGACCGCAAGACTGGCTCCGGGCCCAACGGCTTCCAGGTCAACAAGAGCTCGACGTCGGCGGCGATCGACCCGCGCTCGACCGGGCGCTCGTGGCGCCTGGAGCTGCGGGCCGGCGCGCGCCGGCGGCGGCTGAGCCGCGCCGACCTCCTCGCCCTGCCCCAGCACACCTACGACCTGCCGATCGCCTGCGTGGAGGGATGGTCGACCACCCAGCGTTGGTCCGGGGTGCGCCTGCGCGACCTCGCCGCGCTGATCGGCGCCGGTGAAGGCGACGCCGTGCTCGTCGAGTCGCTGCAGCGCGGCGGCAGCTTCCGGCGCGCGACCCTGGGCGCCCGCCAGATCGCCGACCCGCGCTCGCTGCTCGCCCTGCGGGTGAACGGCGCCGACCTCTCGCTCGACCATGGCTTTCCGGCCCGCGTGATAGTGCCTGCGCTGCCCGGCGTGCACTGCACCAAGTGGGTCGCGCGCATGACCTTCGGAGCGGCCTGATGAACGCCCTGCGCCGGCTCTACGGTGCCGGTCCGCTGCAGCTCCTGGCGCTGGTCGCGAGCTTCGCCCTCGCGGCCGCCGGGCTCTCGCGGCTGCTGGACGCGGGCACCGCCACACGCAACGTGGCGCTGTGGCTCATCGGAGCGGTCATCGCGCACGACCTCGTGCTCTTCCCCCTCACCGCGCTGCTCGACCGCATCGCGGGCCGTGCGCCGCGCGCCCGTGGCGTCCCCGCGGTCAATTACCTGCGCGTCCCGGTCCTGATCTCGGGCCTGCTCTTCCTCGTCTGGTTCCCGCTCATCCTCGGGCTCAGCCAGCGCCGCTACGAGACCGCGACCCGCCTGAGCACCGACGTCTACCTCCCGCGCTGGCTGGCGATCACGGGCGTCCTGTTCGCCGCATCCGCGCTGCTCTACGCGGTCAGGCTGCGGCGGGCAGGCTGAAGCGCACGCGGGTTCCGGCGCCGTCGCCGGGTTCGGTCTCCGCAAGCCAGATGCGCCCGCCGTGGGCCTCGACGATCGCCCGCGAGATGGCGAGGCCCAGCCCGGCTCCCGACCGCGTGCGGGCTCCCTCCGAGCCGCCGCGGTAGAACGGCTCGAAGACGCGCTCGCGCTCCTCGCGGGCGATTCCCTCGCCGGTGTCGGCGACCTCGATCTCGACCCCCGCTCCGTTGCGCTGCGCGCGCACGGTCACGCTCCCGTCGGCCGGGGTGTGGCGGATCGCGTTCTGGATCAGGTTGAACAGCACGCGCTGGAGCTTCTCGGGGTTCCCGCGCGCGGCCTCGATGCGGCCGTCGACGTCGGCGAGGACGGCCACGCCACGGGCCCGCCCCTCGGCGCGCATGGCATCGACGGTCTGGCCCACCAGCGCGTCCAGGCGAACCTGCTCCATCGACCACTGCAGGTCGCCGGCCTCCAGGCGCGTGAGCTCGAAGAGGTCGTCGATCAGCGCGCTGAGGGCCCGGATGTGAGTCTGCATCTGCGCGAGGTAGCGGCGGCGGGTGGACTCGTCGACGATCTCGTCCTCGACCGCCTCGGCGAGCAGGCGCAGGGAGGTGATCGGAGTGCGCAGGTCGTGGGACACCGCAGCGACGAGATCGCGGCGGGCCCTCTCCTCGCCCGCCAGCCGGGCGACCATCGCGTTGGCCGCGTCGGCGAGCTCGGCCAGCTCGTCGGACGCCGCCGTGTGCACGCGGGTGGTCCGGTCGCCCTCCCCGACCGCGCGCAGGCCGTCGCGGACGGCCTCGACGTCGCGCAGCAGTCCGGCGGCCAGCAGCTGGGCTGCCCGCACGGCCACGAGCCCGGCGAAGCAGGAGAGCACCGCCACCATCAGCGCGTCGTGAGCGGAGACGAACATCAGGACGGCGAACGCGGCTGCGACGACGACGAGCTGGCCGACGGCGATGGCCACGGCGAGGCTGAACTGGCGCCGCAACGGCCCCAGGCGCTCGCGGCGCGCGGCCGCCAGGTGGGCGAGGCCGAGGACCCCGGCGCCGAGCGCCACGAGCAGCAGCAGCGTGAGCAGGGCGCCGGCGACGCCGTAGACCGCGAGGACCACGGCGGCCGCCGCCAGCGCCCCGGCGGCGACGGTCGCGGCGGAGCGCAGGCCCGCCCTCACGGCTGGAACCGGTAGCCCAGGCCCCACACCGTCTGGATGTGGCGGGGGGCGGCGGGATCGGCCTCGATCTTCG
>JBBQNQ010000036.1:0-28744 GCA_038330095.1 Solirubrobacterales bacterium | reverse complement strand
CATGCCCCAACCACGACACAGAGACGGCGGCGGACGCCAGCGCGACAGCGAGTACCAGGAGCGCGTGGTCGAGATCAACCGCGTGGCCAAGGTCGTCAAGGGCGGCCGGCGCTTCTCGTTCACCGCGCTGGTCGTGGTCGGTGACGAGAACGGCACGGTCGGCGTCGGCTACGGCAAGGCCAACGAGGTCCCCGTCGCGATTCAGAAGGGCGTCGAGCGCGCCCGCAAGAACCTCTTCAAGGTCCCCCGCCACGGCTCGACCATCACCCACACGGTCACGGGCGTCTACGGCGCCGGCCGGGTGATGCTCAAGCCCGCCTCGCCCGGCACCGGCGTCATCGCCGGCGGGGGCGTGCGAGCGGTGCTCGAGCTTGCCGGCATCCACGACATCCTCTCCAAGAGCCTTGGCACCCAGAACCCGATCAACCTGGTCAAGGCCACGGTGACGGGGCTGCAGGCCCTGCGCACCCCGCGCGACGTCGCCGAGCTGCGCGGCAAGTCGATCAACCACGTGCTCGGGCTGGCCGAGAAGGAGGGCGAGCCCGCCGACGCGAGCACCAACGGGGTCATGCCCGAGGAGACGCCTGCGTGAGCCGGGTCGCCGTCACTCAGGTGCGCTCGCGCAACGGCTGCGACCGGCGCCAGCTGGACACGCTGCGCTCGCTCGGCCTGCGGCGCATCGGCCATACCGTCGAGCACGAGGCCACGCCCCAGATCGAGGGCATGCTCCACGCCGTGCGCCACCTCGTTCGCGTGGAGGCAGGCGCGTGATGGCGGGCACCGAGCGCAAGGGGCTGCACAACCTCAAGCCGCCCGCCGGCTCGCGCCGGCCGCGCAAGCGCGTGGGCCGCGGCGAGGGCTCGGGTACCGGCAAGACCGCCGGCCGCGGCCAGAAGGGCTACGGGTCGCGCTCGGGCGCCAAGAAGCGCGCGGGCCACGAGGGCGGCCAGAACCCGATCCACATGCGGATGCGCAAGCTGCGCGGCCCGCACATGAAGAAGTCGATGCCCTTCGAGCCGTTCCGGACGCACACGCAGCCGGTCAACCTCGCGGACCTCGAGGCGCGCTTCGACGCCGGTGCGCAGGTCACGCCCGAGATACTGCGCGAGCGCGGGCTCGCGACGCGCAAGGACATCCCCGTGAAGATCCTCGCCCGCGGCGAGCTGAGCAAGGCGCTCACCGTCCACGCCCACGGCTTCAGCGCGACTGCGCGCGAGCGCATCGAGGCCGCCGGCGGGACCTGTCAGCCCATCGGTCAATAGGCTCGCTCAGGCGTGGTCGCCACCATCGCCAGCGCCTTCCGGATCCCCGAGATCCGCAAGAAGCTCGCCGTCACGGCGCTGCTGCTCGCGCTCTACCGGCTCGGCTCGCACATCCCCGTGCCGGGCGTCGACGGGGACGCGGTCAAGAGCATCAACGACAACCTGACCGGGAACTCGATCCTGGGCTTCCTCAACCTGTTCTCGGGCGGAGGGCTGCAGCGGGTCGCGCTGATGGCGCTGGGGATCATGCCCTACATCACCGCCTCGATCATCCTGCAGCTCCTCACCGTGGTGGTGCCGACGCTGGAGAAGCTCCAGAAGGAGGGCGAGGTCGGCCAGCAGCGCATCACCCAGTACACGCGCTACCTCACCGTCGGGCTCGCCGGGGCGCAGGCCATCGGCTACGTGTTCCTGTTCAAGTCGTTCTCCAGCCAGGCCGGGGCCGAGCTGATCCCGAACTTCAACTTCCCCAAGGTCTTCCTGATCGTCGTCTGCCTGACCGCGGGGTGCGTGCTGCTCATGTGGATGGGCGAGCTGATCACCCAGCGGGGGATCGGCAACGGAATCTCGCTGATGATCTTCGCCTCGATCGCCTCGAACCTGCCCCACGGCATCCAGGCGTGGTGGACGAACCCCGACCAGGTGTTCAAGGTGATGATCCCGTTCCTCGCCCTCGGGGTGATCGCGGCGATCGTCTTCGTGCAGGAGGGTCAGCGGCGCATACCGGTCCAGTACGCCAAGCGGGTGATCGGCCGCCGGATGACCCAGGGCGGCCAGACCTACCTGCCGCTGCGGGTGAACATGGCCGGCGTCATCCCGGTCATCTTCGCGGCCTCGATCATGGCCTTCCCGCCCACGATCGGCCAGCTCATCAACAAGCCCTGGGCGCGCGACTTCTCGTCGTTCCTGACCCCCAACGGGTGGGCCTACGTGATCGGCGAGACGATCTTCATCGTGCTCTTCACCTACTTCTACACGGCGGTGACCTTCAACCCCGTCGACCAGGCCGACAACCTCAAGAAGTACGGCGGCTTCATCCCGGGGGTGAGGCCAGGCAGACCCACGGCCGAGTTCCTGGACCGGATCCTCTCGCGGCTGACCTTCCCGGGCGCGCTCTACCTGGCGGCCGTGGCCGCACTGCCGACGATCCTCATCAACCAGACCAGCGCCAACTTCTTCTTCGGCGGAACGTCGCTGCTTATCGTCATCGGCGTCGCCCTGGACACGATGAAGCAGCTCGAGGCGCAGCTGATGATGCGCAACTACGAGGGCTTCCTGAAGTGAGGCAGGCGCAGTGAGCGAGCTCAACCTGGTGATGCTCGGCCCACCGGGCGCAGGGAAGGGAACGCAGGCCGCCAGGCTCACCCAGGACTTCGCGCTCGCCTACATCGCGACGGGGGACATGCTGCGCGCCCAGGTCAAGGAGGGCACGGAACTCGGCAAGCAGGCCAAGACCTACATGGACAGCGGGCAGCTCGTACCCGACGAGCTGGTGATCGCCATGATCTCCGAGCGCATCGCCGAGGAGGACGCGAAGGACGGCTTCCTGCTCGACGGCTTCCCGCGTTCGGTTCCCCAGGCTGACGCGCTAGAGGCGATGCTCGGCGAGCACGGCCGGCGTGTGAGCACCGTGCTGGCCATAGAGGTCCCCGACGACGAGATCGTGCGGCGGCTCGCCGGGCGGCGGGTGTGCGTCAAGAAGGGCCACGTTTACCACGTGGAGTTCGACCCTCCCAAGCGCGAAGGGATCTGCGACCAGGACGGCTCGCGCCTGGAGCAGCGCGAGGACGACAAGCCCGAGACCATCCGGCGCCGGCTCGACGTCTACCACGAGACCACCAAGCCGCTGGAGGACTACTACGAGGAGCGCGGCCTCCTGCGGCGCTTCGACGGCACGCGCAGCCCCACCGAGGTCCACGACCACATCCGAGCGACGCTGGCGACGCTGCGCCTCGAGGAGCGGCTGTCGTGATCATCAAGAAGAGCCCCGAGGAGATCGACAAGATCGCGGCGTCCGGATCGATCCTGGTTCGCACCCTGAAGCTGCTGGAGTCAAAGGTCCGCCCAGGGGTCACCACGGCGCAGCTCGACGAGGCGGCCGAGCGCTTCATCCGCTCCCAGGGCGCCGAGCCCGCCTTCAAGGGCTACCGCGGCTTCCCCGGCTCGATCTGCGCTTCGCCCAACTCCATGGTCGTGCACGGGATCCCCGGCCCCTACCGGCTCTCGCGTGGCGACGTGCTGTCCGTCGACGTTGGTGTCGTCTACGACGGCTGGGTCGCCGACGCCGCGCGGACCTTCCCGGTCGGGCCGATCACCCCGATCGCGGGCAAGCTCCTGCGAGCCACCGAGGAGGCGCTCTTCGCGGCGGTCGAGCAGTGCCGGCCCGGGAATCGGCTGGGCGACGTCTCCTACGCGGTGCAGGCGCACGTGGAGCCCGAGGGGCTCTCCGTGGTGCGCTCGCTGGTCGGCCACGGCATCGGCCGGGACATGCACGAAGACCCGCAGATCCCCAACTTCGGTGACCCCGGCCGCGGTCCGCTGCTCGAGGAGGGGATGGTCTTCGCGGTAGAGCCGATGGTCACCGCCGGTCGCCAGGCCGTGCGCATGGGCGACGACCACTGGGCGATCTTCTCCCAGGACGGGTCGCTGGCGGCGCACTTCGAGTTCACGGTCGCGATCGTCGAGGACGGGCCGCGAATCCTCACCCCCTGGCATCTCGACCGGGCGCGGGCGGCCGCATAGCCGTTTGCTACCATCCGCCGTCGCGCTCTGGACGGCCTGACGGTGTTCGGAGACGCCCTCGACGGGGTAGCGGCAGTCGGAACGACGGCCAGAGCCCCGCCGACGGGAACCAGCTGAAAGGACCAATGAAGGTACGACCCTCGGTCAAGCCCATGTGCGAAAAGTGCAAGATCATCCGGCGCCATGGCGCCGTCCTCGTGATCTGCTCCAACCCGCGGCACAAGCAGCGGCAGGGCTAGGCCCATGGCACGTATCGCCGGGGTCAACATCCCGCTCAACAAGCGCGCCGAGGTGGGGCTCACCTACATCTACGGCATCGGTCGCTCGACCTCCAACCAGCTGCTGCGCGGCGCAGGCATTCCGCCGGACAGGCGGGTCGGCGACCTGACCGACGACGAGGTCGTGCACCTGCGCGACGCCGTCGACGACCTCACGGTCGAAGGTGACCTGCGCCGCGAGCGCTCCCAGAACGTCAAGCGGCTCATGGAGATCGGCTGCTACCGCGGGATGCGCCACCGTCGCGGGCTCCCCGTCCACGGCCAGCGCACGAAGACCAACGCGCGCACCCGCAAGGGCCCGCGCCGCATGCAGGTGGCCGGCAAGCGCAAGGCCGGCAAGAAGTAAGTGCCTGCTCCCCGCCGCCCTCGCTCCGGCCGCCGCCGCGTTCGCAAGAACATCCCGATCGGCCAGGCGCACATCAAGACGAGCTTCAACAACACGATCGTGTCCCTCACCGACCGCGAGGGCAACGTCATCGCCTGGGAGTCGGCCGGCGGGGCGGGCTTCAAGGGCTCGCGCAAGTCAACGCCGTTCGCCGCGCAGGTGACCGCCGACGCGGCCGCCCGCAAGGGCATGGAGCAGGGCCTGCAGAAGGTGGACGTGTACGTCCGGGGCCCCGGCTCGGGCCGCGAGACCGCGATTCGCTCCCTCCAGGCCGCCGGCCTGGAGGTGACCTCGGTGCGCGACGTCACGCCCCAGGCCCACAACGGCTGCCGCCCCCGCAAGCGGAGGCGCGTGTAATGGCCCGCGACCACGGAGCCCAGTGCAAGCAGTGCCGCCGCGAGGGGCAGAAGCTGTTCCTCAAGGGCGAGCGCTGCCTCACCGACAAGTGCGGCGTGGAGCGGCGCTCCTACCCGCCCGGCGATCACGGTCGCGGGCGCCAGCGCCAGAGCGAGTACCGCGTCCAGCTGCGCGAGAAGCAGAAGGCGCGCCGGTACTACGGCGTGAGCGAGAAGCAGTTCCGGATCTACTACGCCAAGGCGAGCCGCCAGGCCGGGATCACGGGCGAGAACCTCCTTCGCATGCTGGAGACGCGGCTCGACAACGTGCTCGTGCGCCTGGGCTTCGCCGCCTCGCGGCGCCAGGCCCGCCAGCTCGTCGGCCATGGCCACTGGACGGTCAACGGCCGGCGGGTCGACATCGCCTCCTACCAGGTGCGCGAGGGCGACATCGTCGCCGTGAACTCCGGGACTCCGGCCGAGCCGGTCATCCGCGATGCCACCGAGTTGACCGCGCAGGTTCCGGCCTGGCTGCAGGCCGACCACGATTCGCTGACGGCGAAGGTGCTGCGCCGGCCCGAGCGGAGGGAGATCACCGCCCCGGTCCAGGAGCAGCTCATCGTCGAGCTCTACTCCAAGTAACCCAAACCCCGCGGCGCCCGCGCGAGGGCGGCTGCGCGTCAACGACCTTCCGTCGTGAACACCCACGAGACCCCCTAGGACGCCCCCACATGCTCGACTTCCAGATTCCCCGGATCACTTCCGACGACGTGGAGGACAATCGCGGCTCCTTCGTCATCGAGCCTCTCGACCGCGGCTTCGGCTACACGTTCGGGAACTCGCTGCGCCGCGTTCTCCTCTCCTCGCTCGCCGGCGCGGCGGTGACCAGCGTGCGCATCGAGGGCGTCGCGCACGAGTTCTCGACGATCAAGGGCGTCAAGGAGGACGTGACCGACATCGTCCTCAACCTCAAGGGCGTCGTCTGCAGGATGCACAGCGACGCGACGGAGATCGAAGCGCCTCTGGTGGTCACCGGCCCCGGTGACATCACCGCGCGCGACATCGACCTCCCGGCGGGCGTCGAGGTCCTCAACCCCGAGGCCCGTATCGCCACGCTTGAGAAGAAGACCAAGCTCGAGCTCTACCTGACCATCGGCCGGGGTCGCGGCTATCGAGTCGCCGAGGAGAACAAGTCGGCCGACCAGCCCATCGGCGTCATCCCGATCGACTCGATCTTCTCGCCCGTTCGCCGCGTGGCCTACGCGGTCGAGGGTGCGCGCGTCGGCCAGCGCACCGACTACGACAAGCTCACGCTCGACATCGAGACCGACGGCTCCAAGGAGCCCCAGGAGGCGCTGCGCGAAGCGGCGGAGATCCTCATCTCCCAGCTCGCGATCTTCACCGACGCCGACCGCATCGAGGAGCTGCGCGCCGGCCCGGGCGTCGGGGCGCTGGACGCCGCCGGCCCCGGCGCAGCGGGTGTCGTAGGGGCGCCCGGGGGACGGGCGCCGTCGGCCATGGACGACATCCTCATCGAGGAGCTCGAGCTCGGCGTGCGGTCCTACAACTGCCTCAAGCGGGCGGGCATCCAGACCGTCGGCGACCTCGTCGCCAAGACCGAGGGCGAGCTCAACGCGATCCCCAACTTCGGCAAGAAGTCGATCGACGAGGTGATCGAGACCCTCGAGGCGCGCGGGCTGGGCCTGCGCGGAGACTGATGCGCCATCAGCGGACCCGCCACAAGCGGAGCCGCACCAGCCGCCATCGCAAGGCGCTGCTGCGGACTCTGTGCAAGGAGGTCATCCAGCACGTGCGCATCAAGACCAGCGAGGCCAAGGCCAAGGCGGTCAAGCCCGAGGTCGAGAAGCTGATCACCCTGGCCAAGCGCGGTGACCTGCACGCCCGCCGCCAGGCGCTGTCGACGCTGGGCCAGGACAAGTTCACCGTGCACAAGCTCTTCGAGGAGGTCGCTCCGCGCTACGCGGAGCGCCCGGGCGGCTACACACGCATCCTCAAGCTCGGCCCCCGGCGCTCGGACAGCACCGAGATGGTCTTCCTCGAGCTCGTCTGACTCCGCGACCATCGCGGTCGCACGGCTCACCCTGGAGTACGACGGCGGGGCGTTCGCCGGCTGGTCCAAGCAGCGAGGCGAGCGCAGCGTGGAGGACGAGGTCGAGCGGGCCGTCGAGCGCATCACGCGCGAGCGACACGGTCTCACCGTCGCCGGTCGTACCGACCGCGGCGTGCATGCGTGGGGCCAGGTCTGCAGCTTCGCTCTCGAAGGCGAGCCTCCCCTCGCTCGCTCGCTCAACGCGGTCCTTCCGCCCGACGTGGTCGTCCTTCGCGCCGAATCCGCGCCCGAGGGCTTCGACGCCCGCCGCGACGCGCTGAGCCGCACCTACTGCTACCGGATCCTCACCCGCAGGCCGCGGCTGGTGCTCGAGCGCGGCCGCGCGCTGTGGTGTGCGCAGAGGTTGGACCTCGAGGCGCTGCACGCGTGCGCCGCGCTGCTGCCCGGCTCCCGCGACTTCACCGCCTTCACGCCTGCCGAGACCTACCACGTCCGCTTCCAGCGCGACGTCCTCGGCGCCTGCTGGAAGCGCGACGGGGAGCGGCTGGAGTTCTGGATCGAGGCCGACACCTTCATGCGCCACATGAACCGCGTGCTGGTCGGGACCATGCTCGAGGTGGCGCGCGGGCGGCGCTCGCTCGAGGACTTCGAACGGCTGCTGGGCGGCGCGCATCGCCGCGAGGCCGGCGAGACGGCGCCCGCGCACGGGCTCTACCTGGCCGGCGTGCGCTATCCGTGACCGTCCGCGGGGCGGCGTCCGTATCGCAGTCGATGCGGGTCCACGTGCTCGAGCGCGCTCAGCGCCTCTCCCTTCCGGTCGAGGAGGTCTATCCGTTCTTCGCCGACGCGCGCAACCTCGAGGCGATCACCCCGCCGTGGCTGCGCTTCCGGGTCGTCACTCCAGGCACGATCCAGATGCGGGCGGGAACGCTGATCGAGTATCGCCTGCGCCTTCACGGCCTCCCGGTGCGCTGGCTCACCCGCATCAGCGAGTGGGTCCCCGGCGAGCGCTTTGTCGACGAGCAGGTGCGCGGCCCTTGCTCGCTGTGGCACCACTCGCACCTCTTCGAGCCCGACGGCGACGCGACGATCGTGCGCGACCGCGTGCGCTACCGGCTGCCCCTCGGGCCGCTGGGCGCGGCCGCGCACCTCCTGCTCGTGCGCCGCGACCTCGCGCGGATCTTCGACTTCCGTCAGGCCGCGGTCGAGCGCCTGCTCGCGCCCGGACGGCTCTAGGGAGCGCTTCCGCTTCTTTTCCAGCGCTTTGTCACTTCGGTGCGGGCGCGCTATCGTCGCCGTCGGAGACCCGGACCGCGGTCGCGTTCGGGAAAGGGGAACGGTGCCTACGCAGCGGACACAGCATGCGCGCCGCGCGCGGGCGCGCCGATCGACCTCCGAGCTCGCCCCGGCGGCGATGGTCAAGTCGGTGGACGCACTGCGCGGGCTGGCCGAGCTGTCGCCCAGCGCGCTCGTCGGCGGGCGCACCGATGGCACCATCACCTTTGTCAACGCGGCCGTTGGGCCGCTGCTCGGATGGCCGGCCGACGAGCTCGTAGGCCGCGACGTCACCGTGCTCTGGCCGGCACGCTTCCACCCCCGATACTGCGGGCTGCTGCACGGGATCCTGCACGTGCGCCCAGCCAGCGGCGCGGCGCTGGAGGGCGAGTACGTGCTCGTACGCCGCGACGGCCAGGAGCTCGCCGCCCACGTCGCCTCGCGCTGGGTCGACACCGACGAGGGCCCGATCTCCATCTGCGCGCTCACCGACCTCTCCGAGCGCGACCGGGCCGAGGGAGCGCTGCGCTCGCTCGCCGAGCGCGACCCGCTCACCGGCCTGTTCAACCGCCGCAGGTTCGAGGACGAGCTGCGCACGGAGGTGGCTCGCGCCGGTCGCTACGGGGACGGTGCGGCGCTGCTGGTCCTGGACGTAGACCGCTTCAAGGACGTCAACGACACGCTTGGCCACCAGGCGGGGGACGAGCTGCTGTGCGCGGTCGCCGACCGCCTCAGCGGGCGCCTTCGCGAGAGTGACGTGCTCGCCCGGCTCGGCGGAGACGAGTTCGCGGTCCTCTTGCCCAGTGCGACGCGCGACCAGGCGGAATCCGTCGCGGCCGATCTCTTGGAGACGTTGCGCGCGCGCCCGTTCGCGCTCACGGGCCAGCCGCTGCGAATCACCGCGAGCTCGGGCGTGAGCGCCCTGGCCGGCCGCAACCTGGCGCCCGCCGCAGTGCTCACGGAGGCCGACCTCGCGATGTACGACGCCAAGGCGAACGGACGCGACGGGGTTGCGGTGTTCAGCGAGGCCGGCCAGGCGACGATCCACGCTCGGCGGACGTGGGCCGACCGCATCCGCAGCGCGATGGTCGAGGACGGCTTCCAGCTTTACGGCCAGCCGATCGTCGACCTCGTGACCGGCATTCGCGAGCGCGTGGAGCTGCTGTTGCGGCTGCCCGATCCTGACGGCAGGCTGGCGCTGCCGGCGCAGTTCATGCCCATCGCCGAGCGCTTCGGCCTGACGCGCTCCGTCGACCGGTGGGTCACGCGCCGCGCGATCGAGCTGCTCGGGGACGACCCCGGAGGCGCGCTGCCGCGCCTGCACGTCAACCTCTCGCCTACGACGGTGAGCGACCCCGATCTGCCCCGGCTGGTCGACGCGATGGCGGGCGAGCATGAGGTCGACCCCGCCCGGTTGACGTTCGAGATCACCGAGGCGGTGGCGGTCTCCGAGCTCGAGGCGACCGCCGCCTTCGCCGGCAGGGTGCGAGTGCTCGGCTGCGAGGTCGCCCTCGACGACTTCGGTCGCTCGGTGGCGGGCCTGCACCACCTCAAGGACCTGCCGATCGATCTGATCAAGATCGACGGAGAGCTCCTGGCCGGGCTGGCCGACGATCCGACCGGCCGGCTGATCGTCGGTGCGGTGACCGAGCTGGCCCGCACGCTGGACCTGCGCACGGTGGCCGAGCACGTCCCGGACGACGCGACGCTCGCCATCCTGCGCGAGGCGCGTGTCGACTACGGCCAGGGCCATCACCTCGGCACCCCCCAGCCCGTGGCGGACCTCCTCCGCGCGCGCTAGCGCCACTAGCATCAGGCGGGGTCATGAAGGTCCTGCTCACCAACGACGACGGCATCCACGCCGAGGGGCTGCAGGCCCTGCGGCGGGCGCTGCTCGAGACGCCCGGGGTCGAGCTCGCGGTGATCGCGCCCGACTCCAACCGCTCGGCCACCGCGCGCTCGATCACCACACGCCGGCCGCTGTGGGTCGAGGAGGTGGACTTCGGCGATGGCACCGTGGGCTACGCCACCGACGGCACGCCGGTCGACTGCGTGCGCTTCGCCTCCCTGGGCCTGGTCGAGGGCTTCGAGGCCGAGCTGGTGGTCTCGGGCATCAACCACGGCTCCAACCTCGGCGACGACATCACCTACTCCGGAACCGTCGCGGCGGCGCTGGAGGCCATCGTCCTGGGCCTGCCCGGGATCGCGGTCTCCCAGCAGTCCTCGGCCGGTGAGCTCGACTTCCGGCTCAGCACCCGCTTCGACTTTGAGACCGCGGCGCAGTTCGCTGCGCGCGTGGTGGAGGAGATCGAGGACGTTCCCCTGCCCTCCGGGACGCTGCTCAACGTCAACGTCCCGGCCGGCGACCCGGATGGCGTAGAGGTCACGAGCCTGGGCAAGCGCATCTACCGCGACAAGCTCACGCTCGAGGAGGAGGGCGAAGGGGGCCGGCGGCTGTTTCGGATCTACGGCCAGGACATCGGCTTCCAGGAGGAGGACGGGACCGACCTGGCGGCGGTGGCCGAGGGCCGGATCGCCGTGACGCCGATCCACTTCGACCTCACCGACCGGTCGGGGATGGACGCGCTCGCGGTCTACGACCTCGCCAAGCTGCTCGAGCCGGCCGCGAGGGAGGTCGAGTGAGCGCCAAGGGGGCGAAGCGCCGGGTGGGCAAGGCCGGGCGCGCCGCGAAGGGCGGCGACGGGGCCGACCCAGTGGCTCGCGCCGGCGAGCTTCGCCGCGAGCTCGAGGAGCACAACCGCCGCTACTACGTCCTCGACGACCCGCTCATCGGCGACGACGAGTACGACGCCCTGCTCGACGAGCTGCGCGCGATCGAGGCCGCCCACCCCGATCTGGTCACGCCGGAGTCCCCCACCCAGCGGGTCGGCGGCGAGCCCGTGTCAGAGATGCGCAAGGTTCGTCACCCGCAACCGATGTTCTCGCTGGCGAACGCGCGCTCGGAGGAGGAGCTGCGCGCATGGGTGGCGCGCATGCGCAACCACCTCGCCCGGGAGGGGATCGCCGACGCGGCCTTCGCGTACGTGGCCGAGCCGAAGGTCGACGGCCTGGCGATCTCGTTGGTCTACCGCGACGGGGCGCTGGAGTACGGCGCGACGCGTGGAAACGGGGAGGTGGGCGAGGACGTCACCCACAACCTGCGGACCATCCCGACCATCCCGCTGCGGGTCGAGGGAGCGCCGCCCTTCGTCGAGGTGCGTGGCGAGATCTACATGTCGCTCTCGGACTTCGCCGCCCTCAACGAGCGGCGCGCGCAGGAGGGCCTGTCGACGTTCATGAACCCGCGCAACGCCGCCGCCGGGACGATCCGCCAGCTCGACCCCAAGCTGGCACGGGGGCGGCCGCTGTCCATGTGGTGCTACGGGATCGGCGCGCTGGAGGGTCTGGAGCTGCGCTCGCACTGGGAGGCCCTGACCTGGCTGCGCGACCACGGCTTCAGGGTCAACAGCGACGTCAAGCGGCTGACCACCGAGGAGGAGGTCGTCGCGCAGTGCCTGGCGTGGCAGGAGCGCCGCGGCGCGCTGGACTTCGAGATAGACGGCGTGGTGGTCAAGCTCGACGACTTCGAGCTCCAGCGCCGCCTCGGCGTGGTCGGGCGCGACCCGCGCTGGGCGATCGCGTGGAAGTTCCCGCCGACCACCAAGGTCACGTTGCTCAAGGACATCCTGTGGAACGTCGGCAAGTTCGGCGACCTGCACCCCTTCGGTGCGCTCGAGCCCGTGCACGTCGGCGGGGTCACCGTGAAGCTCGCCACCCTTCACAACGAGGAGGACCTCGCGCGCAAGGACATACGGCCGGGCGACGAGGTGATCGTCCTGCGCGCGGGCGACGTGATCCCGCAGATCCTTTCGCCCGCACCCCACGCGGTCGAGCGCCCCGACCGCTCGCCGCCGCCGCGGCCGCCCGAGCGCTGCCCGTTCTGCGACACGCCGACGGTCAAGCCCGAGGGCTCGGTGTTCACCAAGTGCCCCAACCGCGACTGCCCCGAGCGGCGCTGGCAGCTGCTCAAGCACTTCGCCGGCGACGTCGACGGGCTGGGGGAGAAGCAGGTCGCCCAGCTCATGCGTGCCGGGCTGGTGCGCACCGCCGGGGACTTCTACCGCCTCACCGTCGAGCAGCTCTCAGAGCTCGAGGGCTGGGGAGAGCTCTCCGCCCGCCGGATCGTCGAGCGCCTCGAGGCGTCCAAGCAGCGGCCCCTGGGAATGAACCTGTTCGCGATGGGGATCGAGGAGGTCGGCTACGTCACCGGTCGCAACCTCGCCCAGCAGTTCCGCAGCATCGACGCGCTGCTCGCGGCGAGCCCGGAGGAGATCGACCAGACCCCGGGGGTCGGGACGAAGATGGCGCAGACCATCCACGAGCAGCTCCACGACCCGCAGATGCTCGCGCTGATCGACGACCTCCGCGGGCTCGGGCTGCGCTTCGAGCAGGAGGGCGCACCACCGGGCGAGGGGCCACTGTCCGGCAAGACGCTGGTCCTGACCGGGTCACTGCCCTCTCTCACTCGGGAGGAGGCGACGGAGCGGATACTCGCCGCGGGCGGTCGGGTCACATCCTCGGTCTCCAAGAAGACCGACTACGTCGTCGCCGGCGAGACCCCCGGCTCCAAGCTCGAGAAGGCCGAGCGCCTGGGGGTGGGGGTCATCGGCGAGCCCCGGCTGCTGGAGCTGGTGGGAGCGGCGCCGGCCGAGCCGCGCAGCCACGAGCGGCGGCCGCGGGGCCGCTGAGGGTCAGTCGGCGCCCGCGTCGTAGCGGGCGATGCTCGTGACCATCCGGTCCTGGAGGTCGCGCGCCGAAGAGACGCTCACGCGGGTCATGAGGAAGGCGAAGGCCACCAGCTGGCCGCCGCGCGTCGTGCAGTAGCCGGCGAGCGCGGAGACGTTGGAGAGAGTGCCGGTCTTGGCGCTGCAGCGGCCGTCGGCGGCGGTTCCGCGCATGCGCGTGCGCAGCGTGCCGCTCTCGCCGGCCACCGGGAGCGAGGCCCGCAGGGCCAGGGCGACCGCCGGCTCGGAGCGGATGCCGTCGAGCAGGCGGATGACATCGCTCGGGCTCGTCCGGTCGTCGCGGGAGAGCCCGGAGCCGTCCACGACCCCGGGCTGCGCGCCGAAGCGCGCCACGGTCGTGCGCACCACGCGAGCGCCCGCGGCCGTCGACCCCGACGCGCCGAAGCGCGCGCCCAGGCCCTTGATGAGCATCTCGGCGAAGAAGTTGTCCGAGGGGCGGTTGGTCAGCGCGACGAGCTTGCTGACCGGCGGCGACTGCACGGACGCGAGCGCGCGCGCGCCGGCCGGGGTGGCCTTCGCGCCGGTCTTGCCGGACACCGACACGCCGCGTCCACTGAGCGCCACCTTGAGCTGGCGCGCGGCGAACGCGGCGCCCCCGCCGCGGTCATAGCTGAGCCCGGAGAGCGGGCCCACGTAGGGCGAGACGCTCCTCAGACCGGAGTCCGGCACGCCGCGGAAGCGGTCGAAGACGCGGTCGTCGCCGTAGATGCGGCCCCGCACGCTCCGGATCCCCGCCGACCGCAGGCGCCGGGCGAGCTCGAGGGTGGTCGCGCCGGTCCCGTAGTTGTCCTGGGCGAAGCTCCGGCTGCCGAAGGTCGGGTCGCCCGCGCCGCGCAGATAGAGGTTGCCGCGGAACGTGGTGCCGTCCAGCGTGCCGTCGCCGAGCACCACGGTGTTCAACGTGGCGCCGGCTCCGTAGCGGAGCAGCGCCGTCGAGGTCGTGTAGAGCTTCTCCACCGAGGCGGGGTTGCGACGGGTGCTCGAGCGCAGCCGAAAGACGGTCCGGTTGTTGCTGAGGTCGACGACGAGCGCGCCCGACCGCGAGCCCGCCGCGCGCATCGGCGAGCGCAGCAGGGCCTTGACGCGCGCCGGCGAGGAGGTGCCGACCGCGGCCGCCGAGCCGTTGACCGCGCGCGGGGCGGTGGGGATGCGCTCCTGGGTGCGAGCGGTGGGCGGAGCGCCGGGGCCGCGGGCAGCGGCCGGGGCGACCGGCACGAGCGCGGCGAACACGGTCAGTAGGGCGAGGCAGTACGGGCGCATGGGCGTTGCAACAGGCCGGCGGCCGGGAAGTCGCGGCGCGGTCGCGGCCGGAGGGCCGCGTAGACTACGGACCCGATGGGCAAGGTCGTCGAGCTTCACGCCCCGGCCCCCAAGGCCAGGAAGGCCGTCAAGGCCAAGAGCGCCACGCGCACGCGCCGGCGCCCTCGTCGCTCCAAGACCGCGCTCGTGCTCGGCGGCGGCGGCTTCACCGGCGGGGTCTACGAGATCGGCGCGCTGCGGGCGTTCGACCTGCTCTCGGTCAACCGCACGGTGAACCAGTTCGACGTCTACGTGGGGACGAGCGTTGGGTCGTTCGTCGCGGCGTTCACCGCCAACGGCGTGACGCCGGAGGAGATGATGCGGGTCATAAACCGGCAGGTGCCCACGCCGTTTCGCGACATCGACCTCGGCACGCTGCTGCGCGTCAATTACCGCGACCTCGCGATCTCGGCGGCGCGCCTTCCCTTCCGGACCGCCCGCCTGGCGCGCGAGCTCGCCGGGCAGATCGGGCAGTTCTCGGCGGTCGACGTTGCGGTGGGCCTCGCCGAGGTGCTGCCGCCCGGGCTCTACACCGGCGCGGGGATCGAGCGCTACGTCCAGACCGTCCTCTCCGACCCGGACCGCACCAACGACTTCCGCGCGCTCGACAACGAGCTCTACATCGCGGCCACCGACCTGGACACCTGCGAGCGCATCGTGCTCGGGGCCGAGGGCTGGGACGACGTGCCCATCTCCCGCGCCGTTCGCGCCTCGGGCGCGCTGCCGATGGTCTACCGGCCGGTCGAGGTCCGCGACCGCGAGCTGATCGACGGCGGGATCGTCTCGACGACCAACGTCGATGTCGCCGTCGAGGCGGGGGCGAAGTTCATCGTGGTCATCAACCCGCTCGTGCCCTTCGTCAACGACTTCAAGGAGAGCGTCACGACGCTCACGGGCACCAGGCCGCGCCGCGTGTCGGACATGGGCTTTCCCCAGATCGGCTATCAGGCCTTCAGGCTGCTGGCCTACCAGCGCCTGCACGAGGTCGCCAAGCAGTGGGAGCAGCGCTACCCGGGCGTGGACATCGTCCTCATCGAGCCCGAGCCCGACGACGAGCTCATGTTCCAGACCTCGATCCTCAACTACACCTCACGCGTGGAGATCGCCCGCCACGGCTTCCAGTCGGTGACCCTCAAGCTCGCGAACGACTACGAGCGCTTCCGCGAGATCGGCGAGCGCCACGGGATCGAGATCTCCGGCACCCGGGTCCGCAAGGTCGTCGACCACTTCGCGGCCGAGCGCGAGCAGGTGCGCGCGTGGCGCAAGATCCTCGAGCAGACCACGGGCGCGGTGCTTCGCCAGAGCGCGAGCGAGTAGGGCGCGCCCGAGGGGCGCTACGCGGAGGACGCCCCCAGCGCTCCGTCCAGCGCGCGGAGCAGCCGCTCGCTCGCCGGGCGGTCCTGCACCTGGACCCGCACATGGTCGGTGGCGCCGAACTCGGCGCCGGGCTTGACGTAGACGCCGAAGCGCTCGAGGCGGTGGGAGAGCTCGAGGCCCTCGATGCCGGGAGCGCTGAGCCACACGAGGTTCGCCTCGCTGGGCGGTGCGTCGACCGGCCGCCGCACGAGCTCGGCGAGCAGCCGCTCGCGCTCGGCGATGACCTTCGCGCGGCGCGCGGCTACGAGCGGGCCGCACTTGCGCAGCGCCTCGAGCGCCCCGGCCTGGCCGAGAGAGTCGACGCCCAGCGGCGGCTCGAGGTTTTCGAGCATGTGCTCGGAGCCGGGCCCGCCCAGGGCGTAGCCGGCGCGCAGCCCGGCCAGCCCGTAGGCCTTGGAGAAGGTGCGAACGACCAGCAGCTGCGGGAACTCGTCGAGCAGCGCCAGGGAGCTACCCGCGGGCTCGGCCGCCACGAAGTCGACGAGCGCCTCGTCGAGCACGACGGTCACCTGCTCGGGCAGGCGCTCGAGCAGCGTGCGCACCTCGGCGGCTGAGCTGTAGGCCCCCGTCGGGTCGTTGGGGTTGCACAGGACGACCATGCGCGTGCGGCCGGTGAGGGCCTCGACGATCGCGTCGGGGTCGCGGCCGGGCACCGGGACGGGCTGGGCGCCGGCGCGCTTGGCCATCAGGGGGTAGAGGGGATAGGAGGGCCACGGCGTTACCAGCTCGTCGCCCGGGCCGAGCAGCGCGCGGGCCGCCGCGACCAGCAGCTCGGCCGCGCCGTTGCCGGCGATCACCCGGTCCGGCTCCATACCGTGCCGGCGGGCGAGCTCGGAGCGCAGCTCGGACGCGTGCGGGTCGGGGTAGTGGTTGATGCCGCGGCGGGCGGCGAAGGTGACGGCTGCTACGACGTCGGGATGGGGGAACTCGAACCACGTCGTGCCGGAGAGGTCGAGGGGCTCGACGCGCGCAAGCGCCTTGCGCCGGCGCTCCTCGGAGACCCGGCGAAGCTCCTCGGAGACCTCCAGGTCGGACATCCCCTCGAACTGGCGGTAGTAGCCGAGCAGGCCGCGCCGTGTCTTCGCCACCATCTACCCCTGGCGGGGGGCGAAGTCGGAGCCCAGCCCGGCTATGACCAGCAGCCAGAAGGTGAAGGCCAGAGCGCCGACCACGCAGGTGGCGGCGAAGATCGGCACGAGGCGGCCCTCGCGCTGGTCATACCCCGCGGCCCGGCGAACGAGGATCCACAGGCCATCCAGCCGGCGCAGCACGATCAGGCCGCCGAGCAGGCTGCCCAACAGCCCTACGAACCCGACCAGCAGGGCAAGGCCCAGGTTGTCGGTCAGGTACTGCACGCGCGAGGCGATCCACAGCCAGGCGATCGGCAGGGGTCCCCAGAAGCTCAGGTTGATGACGAACATCAGCGCGAGGACCGCCCAGCCGAGGGCGCGATCGACGCGCTGGCGGCTCTCGCTCCCGCGCTCGGGCAGCGCGCGGTAGCGGACGGGCCTCGTCCCGGGTCTGCGCCCGACGAACAGTCCACCGGTATCCGTCGGATCCGTTTTCATCCTTCGCAAGCGTAGCGAGCGGCTGCGCGCCGCCCGCGCGGCCGGCTATCCGCTCCCGTAGAGCGACTCGAAGAGGTCGGCGTACTTCTCGTTGACCACGTTGCGCTTGACCTTCAGCGTCGGCGTCAGCTCGCCGGTCTCCTGTGAGAGGTCGTGGTCGAGGATCGTGAACTTCTTGATCTGCTCGACCTGTGCGTACTTCGCGTTCGCCCGGTCGAGCTCGGCCTGCACGAGCTCTCGCACCTTGGGCTCCCGCGCGAGCGACGGGATGTCCGTGGGCAGCCCGTGCTCGTTCGCGAAGGGGACGATCTCCTCCTCGTCGAGGGTGACCAGCATCACCGGGTAAGGACGACGGTCGCCGTGCATCACCGCCTGCGAGATCCAGCGCGACTGCTTGAGGTCGTTCTCGATGTTGGCGGGGGTGAGGTTCTTGCCGCCCGCGGTGATGATGATGTCCTTCTTGCGGCCGGTGATCCGCAGGTAGCCGCCCTCGTCGAGCGAGCCGACGTCGCCGGTGTGCAGCCACCCGTCCTCGACCGCCCCGAACGACGCGTCGGCGTTCTTGTAATAGCCGTCGAAGATGTTGGCGCCCTTGAGGAGGATCTCGCCGTCGTCGGCGATCTTGACCTCCGAGCCGGGCAGCGCGCGGCCGACCGTGCCGAACCTGTGATCTTCGATCGTGGAGTAGGTGGCCACGGTCGCGGTCTCTGTCATCCCGTAGCCCTCGAGCACCGGGACGCCGCAGGCGTAGAAGAACTCGAGGATCTCGGGGGCGATCGGCGCGGCGCCGGTGACCGCCTGGCGCAACTGGCCGCCGAACAGGGAGCGGACCTGGGAGAAGACCTTCTCGTCGGCCTCCTCGAACGGGCCGCGCAGCTCCTCGGGCACCTGCTGCCCGTGAGCCTGCAGGTCACGAACCTGGACGCCCATCGCGACCATCTGCTCGTAGCGCTCGCGCGGGAGCTCCTTGAGGATGTTTGTCGTGGAGAGCGTGTAGAGCTTCTCGAAGATGCGCGGGACCGACGGGAAGTACGACGGCTTGGTCTCCATCAGCTCGGGGATGATCTTCTGTGCGTCCTTGCTCCAGTAGGCGATGGACCCGCCGAGGTCGAAGGTCAGCAGCTGGATGAGCAGCGCGAACGCGTGGGCCAGCGGCAGGAACAGGTAGACGTCCTCGCCCTCGGCGAGCACGTCGATCGACTCGCACATGTTCAGTACGGAGCGGTAGTTGCCGTGCGTGAGCACGCAGCCCTTGGGCGGGCCGGTGGTCCCGGAGGTGTAGATGAAGGTGAAGGGGTCGTCCGGCTCTACCGCCTCGTAGCGCGCGCGCAGCTCCTCGGCGTCGCGGGCGCGGCCGCGCGCGCGCAGGTCGTCGAGGCTCACGGCATCGCCGGTGTCGCCCGACGGGTCGATGACCACCACGCTGCGCAGGTGCGGGAGCTTGTCGCGGACCGCGACGACCTTGGCTGCCTGCTCGGCGTCCTCGCAGACGACCGCGACCGACTCGGAGTTGCCGGCCACCCACTCGCACTCTTCCGGGGAGTTGGTCGGGTAGATCGGGACCACGACGGCGCCCGTGCTCGAGATCGCGAAGTCCACGTAGGTCCACTCGGGCCGCGTCGCGCAGAGGATGCACACGCGCTCGCCGGGCTCTATGCCCAGGTCGATCAGGCCCAGCCCGATCTCGCGCGCGGTCTCGCCGACCTGCGCGAAGGTGACGCCTTCCCACTGCTCGCCCGGCTTGTGGCGCACGGCGACATGGTCGGCGAACTTCTCAGCGGCGAGCGGCAGAAGGTCCGCGATCGTCCGCGAGCCGGTCGAGCTCGCGCTCGGGGTCAGCGTGCCAGCTTCCATCTATCCCTCCCAGTCAAGTTGAGGGAGGGAGTCTATGCGTCTACGCCTGGGCGGTGGCCTGGCCCACGGCGACCCCGTGGCGGCGAAGACTGAGGAGGAACAATGTCTTGTCGATTCGGCCGTCGAAGATCGGGACGCCCATCTCCATGCACTTGCTGATGACCTCGCGACGGTCCAGTCCGGCCTCCCTCGCGAGCTCCGTGGGCGTCAGGTGGATGGCCATATATCGGGTCCCTCCCTCGTCGGATGCGCTCGAGCAAGGCTACCGGGCCGCGCGGATGGGGACAACGCGCCTGGTCACACCGGATTCGGTATGTCGATGAAAAAATGGCGCAGCCCGAAGCGCTGTGCGAGGTGCTCCCCCAGCGCGCGGATCCCGAAGGTCTCCGTCGCGTAGTGGCCGGCGGCGAGGAAGTGCACGCCGCCCTCCAATGCCTCGCCCATCACGGACTCCGTGGGCTCGCCCGTGAGATAGGCGTCAAGGCCCAGCGCGATCGCCGCGCTGACCTGCCGGGCGGCACCACCCGAGACGATGCCGATCGTCCGCACCGTGTCCGGGCCGCCTGCGAAGTGCAGTGGCGGCCGACCGCAGGTCTCACCGATGCGCGCCACGAGCTCAGCGGCGGCCATCCCGCCGCCCGGGAGGGTGCCGCGCACGCCGATCGCCCGTCCCTTGACCTCGACGAAGGGGGCCCGTTCCTCTACCCCCAGCGCGTCGGCGAGCAGCGCGTTGTTGCCGAGCGCCGGGTGGGCGTCGAGTGGCAGGTGATAGGCGGCGAGGCTGATGTCGTGGTCGAACAGCGCCCGCAGCCGGCGGACCATCGCCTCGCTGAGCGCTCGGGGGTCGCCTTCCCAGAACAGACCGTGGTGGCAGAGGACGAGCTGGGCGCCTTGCGCTGCTGCGCGCTCGAAGAGCTCGAGCCCGGCGGAGACGCCCGTGGCGACGGTGTCGATCTCCCGGGCTCCGGGTATCTGCAAGCCGTTGGGACCGTAGTCCGCGAACGCCGACGCGGCGAGCAGCTCATCGAGGTGTTCCAGCAGAGTGTCGCGGTCGATCATCCGGGATTGAAAGGCTTGGCTCGGGGTAAGATGAACGTTACTGTTCAAGCCCTGCTCCCGGCGGGATACCAGTCCGCCGGAAAGGCGTGAAGGAGAAGCGTGCAGCAAATGAGTAGGGCGTCCAAGTGAGCGTTGCACCGATCCCGGCTCCGCCGAGCGACGGCGACACGGAGCTGGTCGAGCAGGTACGCCTGGGCGACGACCGCGCCTTCGAGGTCCTCTTCGAGCGCTACCGCGCGCGGATCACCGCCTTCGTCGGGGCGATGGTCCGCGACCACGGGCGGGCCGAGGACATCACCCAGGACGTCTTCATCTCGGCCCTGCGGCGCATCCGTGCGACGGATCAGCCCATCGCCTTCCGGCCCTGGGTATATGAGATCGCGCGGAACGCCTGCATCGACCAGCACCGCCGCTCCACGCGCGGCGAGGAGGTCAGCTACGACGCTCATGGGGGGCTCCCGGCCGCCGATCGCGTTCGCCTCGTGGCGGTCGGTTCCGCGCCGGACGAGAGGGTTGCCGCCAAGGAGCAGATCAGCGACCTGTGGGGCGCCTTCGGGGATCTCTCCGAGAGCCATCACCGCATCCTGGTCATGCGCGAGCTGGAGGGCCTTTCCTACAGCGAGATCGGCGACCGGATGGGAATGAGCCGGGCGGCGGTCGAGAGCACGCTTTTCCGCGCGCGGCGGCGGCTCACCGAGGAGTACGACGAGCACTCGACCGGGCGGCGTTGCGGGCGCGTCCAGGGAATCATCGCGGCGGCCGCCACTGGGAAGCTCGCGGCTCGCGACCGGCGCCGGATGTCCCGTCACCTCAGCTCTTGCGAGCGCTGCCGGCGCGACGCAAGCAGGGCCGGGATAGTGCTTCCCGCCCGCCGGTCGCTCGGCGAGCGCCTGGGTGGTCTGCTTCCCCTCCCGGTTGCGCTGCGGCTTCGCATGCGGCGCGGGGGCGGCGTCCCGGGCGTGCGCGCGGTCGAGCCCCACGGCATGGGGACGTTGGCGCAGTGGTCGCTGAGCCTTGGAACGGCGGCGGAGCCACTGGGCTCCGGGATCGTTCGTGTCGCCGCCGCAGCGGCGACGCTCGCGGTCGCTGTCGCGGGCACCTCGGCGGTCAACAAGGCGGAGTCCTCGCCGGTGGGCGGCGGCCGCGATCGCCCCGGCGCGGTCGCGCCGGCCCAGTCGCCCGCGGCGTTACGCGCGTCGACCGCCGGCGGAGCCAACCAGCCACCGGCCGGGACAACGCCGACCGGCCCGACCGGCGCCTCGAGCCCGGCCGGCCCCTCGAGCCTGCCCGGCGGGTCGGGGCTGGGCGCCCCGGCCGCGGCGACGCCTTCGGGCGCGACGTCCGTTGCGGGTGCCCCCGGCGCCGGCCCGCGCGGTCAGGGTGGACGGCAGAGCGGGTCCGTAAGCAACAACCCCGGAGGCGGCTCATCGTCTCCGCCCGGTGGCGGGTCGTCCTCCGGAGGCTCCGGCGCAGGCGCCCCGCTGAGCGCGCCCGCGGGCACCGGCAACCCCTCGAGCTCCACACAACCCAGCTTCTTCTCACCCTTCGGCGCCAGCACCGCCTCATCGGCCGGCCAGGCCATCCCCCGCGTGGGCGGGACGGTGACTCAGGCTGGCGGTGCGGTGTCGCAGGCGGGTCGGCAGGTTGTCGGGACGGTGTCGCAGGCTGGTGGTGCGGTGTCGCAGGCGGGCGGGCAGGTCGGCACGACTGTGTCGCAGGCTGGTGGTTCGGTGTCGCAGGCTGGCGGGCAGGTCGGCGGGACGGTGTCTCAGGTCGGGGGTTCGGTGTCGCAGGCGGGCGGGCAGGTCGGCGGGACGGTGTCTCAGGTCGGGGGTACGGTTTCGCAGACGGGCGGGCAGGTGGGGGCCACGGTCGCGCAGGCGGGGGCGAGTCTGTCTGCCCTTGGCACTGACATAGGCAAGACGCTTTCCCAGACCGGCCAGGCGGTGTCGCAGACCGGGACGCAAGTGGGCGCGACGGTGTCGCAGGTCGGCCAGGGTGTCTCGCAGACGGGGACGCAGGTGGGCGCCACGGTCGGCAAGACGGGCCAGGCGGTGTCGCAGTCCGGGACGCAGGTTGGCTCGACGGTCGCTCAGACGGGCCAGGCGGTGTCGCAGACGGGGACGCAGGTCGGCGCGACGGTCGCGCAGACGGGCCAGGCGGTGTCGCAGACCGGGACGCAGGTCGGCGCCACGGTCGCAAAGGCGGGCGAGACCGTGTCCAAGACGGGCACCGGAGTAAGCAAGACGGCTTCCCAGGTTGGGCAGAGCGTGGCCGACGCGGGCAACGAAGCGGGGACGACTGTCGCACGGGCCGGCACGACGGTCGCGCAGGCAGGCAAGAGCGTGGCCGAGGCGGGGACCCAAGTGGAAACGGCGGTCGCGCAGGCCGGCCAGACCGGTACCGAAGTGAGCAAGGCCGGTTCCCGAGTGGGCGGGAGCGTCGGCGCGGCGGGCACACAGGTCGGCGCGACGGTTGCCCAGTCGGGCGGGTCGGTGTCCGCGGTTGGTGCGCAGGCTGACAAGGCGGTTGCGAAATTGGGCGCGACGGTTGCCCAGGCGAGCCAGCCCGTGGCTCCCGCGGCCGCGAAGGTCTCTGAGACTGCCGCCGCCGCGTCCCAAGATGTGGAGACCGTGACCGGATCGAGTGGGCCGGTCGCGAAGGCCGGCGAAACGGTGACGAACGCGACGTCGACCGTGGGTGAGACGACGACGGCGAGGGTCGATCAGACGACGGCGGCCGTCGGAGCTGCGGCGGCGACGCTCGGTGCCGTGACGGGGTCTACGGCTGCCGATACGACGGCGAGGGCGCCGGCTGATACGCCGCCCAAGACCGGGGATACGACGGCGACGCCCAAGGCGTCGACCGATCGCGAGACCAAGGCGTCCCCCAAGGCGACCACGGCCGGCGAGACGAAGCCGACCGCCAAGGCGTCGACCGCGCCGTCAACGGTGGCCGAGACGACTGCGAAGGCGGTTGATACGGCGGCGGCGACGGTGACTGGTACGGCGGCGGCGACGGTTGGTCAGGCGGTGGCGACACTCGGAGCCGCCGCGGCGCCCGTCAGCGCCGCGACCGCGCCTACGGCCGGCGCTACGACCGCGAAGGCAGCGGCCGATACGACGGCTACGCCCGCGGCTGCCACCCCGGCGAAGGCGGCGGCTGATACGACGGCTACGCCCGCGGCTGCTACCCCGGCGAAGGCGGCGGCTGATACGACGGCTACGCCCGCGGCTGCCACCCCCGCGAAGGCAGCGACGGATACCACGGCCACGCCCGCGGGCGAGACGAAGGCGGCGCCCGCGGCGTCGACGGCGGCCGAGACGACTGCGAAGACGGTAGTTACGACGGTGTCGACGGTCAGCAAGGCTGCGGCGATCCTTGGCGATGCCACCGCGGCCTTCAGTGCAGCGACGATGTCCACGGCTGACGCCACGACAGCGAAGGCATCGCCCGCTACAACGTCTAAGGCCGCGGGAGCTCCGAAGCCGAAGACCACGGGGGTAACAGAGCCGAAGACCGCGGGCGTTACGAAGCCGACCGCGGGAGCAACGAAGGCGAAGCCCCCGGCGAAGACCGCGGGCGACACGAAGGCGACGCCCACGGGGTCGGAGGCGGCCGACACGAAGGCGACGCCGGTCGATGGGGCGGCGGCGACCGTCGGCGATACGGCGGCGACGGTGGGTGGCACGACGGCGTCGGTGTTGGGTGGCGCGCTGGGCACGCTCGGTGGTGCCTTCGCGCCTCCCGCGGATCCCCCGCCCGCTTCGCGCTGAGGTAGACGGGGTCAGTCGCGGGCCGGCGGGCCCTCGCTCGGCGAGGACTGCAGAAGCGCTTGGGGTACGAGGACACCCGGCTCGCCTAACTACCGAACTCGAGGCATCCGCGCTTCTCGAAATCGGTCTTCGTAACGCCCTTCGGCGTACGGCCGGCCGTCCGCTGAAGTTCGAGCACGCCTCCCGTCAAGGTCCGCAACCCGAGGCGATTCGAGCAATTCCTGCAGGACGGACTCGGCTTTCGGTTCTCGGACCGCATGGGGCCTTTCGCCAGCTGGTGGCACTGCGACTCCGATCACCACGGCCTCGCGGCCGTACTCGCTCCACGCGTGGAGCTGTCGCACTACGCCTATGCGTGGCCGGACTTCGACGCCCTCGGGCGCGTCGCGGACCGGTTGCTCGCCCTCAGCGGCCGGAAGCTCATCTGGGGGGCCGAGTCGCCGCGGGCCGGGCAACAACCATTTCGCCTACCTGCACGACCACGACGGCGCGATGATCGAGTGCTGCTCGGAGCTGGCCCAGGTGCCCCCGGCCGGCGACTACCAGCCGCGCGCGTGGGCGATCGACCCCACGACGATCAACCAGTGGGGCGCGCAGCCGCCACTGCGATTCCTTCGCGCCGGGTTCCCGGTCGCCCCGCCCGTCCGCGGCCCCGCCTGGGTGATGACCCCCGGCCGAACGCCGGAAGCGGCGACCGCATGAGGGGCCATGGCTGATCCCGTCCACCCGTGCGGGTGACTCAGACGGTCATCAGATCCCGGGCGACGATGATCTGGCCGGCGAAGTAAGGCGTGACCAACGCCGTCCACGCCGCGTCCGTGATCGCGGGATTCCCTGGGATCAGGTGGTAAAGCACAAGCGTGCCGGCGCCCGCGTTCGTCGCGACGCGACCGACGGTTTCGGGGTCGCAGTGGTCGTTGATCAGGTGGCTGAGGAAGCTGGGCGCCGCACCCTGGGTCTTCAGCGCGCCGATCACGAGATCGCGATCGATGATCTCGTGAAAGAGCACCTCGACACCCTTTACAAGGCTGGGGAACGAGTCGCCGTTCGCGCCACGATCCCCACTGAAGGCGATGTCGACGTCGGGAGTGCGGATCCGGTATCCGACGGCTGGTATGCCGCCGTGCTTCACGCGGATGGCTCGGACGTCGATTCGGCTGTGCTCGACCACGCGCTTCGCTCGGCGGGGAGGCTCCATCTCGTGCCAGCGCGCAAAGCGATCAAACCTGGGACGCTGGGCCAGCGGGCCTTCCTGGTCGGCGATTGAACGCCGGACCGCTCGCTTGAGGCCGCGCTCGTAGTCCTTCACCCCGGTCGGCCCGTAGACGCTCAAGTGGCGATTTGGATCGGCGCCGTTGCGTCCCGAAGACCAAGCGAAGCCGGCGATGGAGCCCAAATCAGCGACGTGGTCGAAGTGGCAATGCGTGATGATGATTCGTCGCACCGCGTTCATGTCGTAGCCGGCCTCGGCGATCCGGTGCGCACTGCCGCACCCGCAGTCGAGAACCGTGAGTACGCCGTCCACGTCGATCAGGACGGAGGTTCCGCACCGCAGGTTCGACCCGGTCAACCGGGTGATCTGCTGGCCGCCCTGCGAGCCCAGGACCACGATCTTCGTGCGGCCCCGGGAGACGATTGGCTTCGCCGTAGCGGCGGGCGCCGCGTCCGCAGTCCGTCCCAGCGCAATGGCGGCCACGCCGCCGGCGGCGCCAGTCAACGCGTGTCTGCGCGTGATCCGCTCGAGCACCTGCAACTGATCGTATCCTCATATCTGAAGCTACGCTTCAATAGGTAGGCTCTTAGCGCCGTGAGCGCGCGCGGAACGGAGCCCACCACGGCCGCCAACCGGGGGGCACGTCGACGCGCGCAAACCCGCGCGCAGCTCCTCGATGCGGCGAAGGAGCTCTTCGCTCGCCAAGGAATCGACGGAACGCGGATTCAGGAGATCACCGAGCTCGCCGATGTCGGCTTCGGCTCGTTCTACAACCACTTCGCGGACAAGGACGCCATCGTCGAGGCGGTTCTTCGCGACACCACTAACCTGCAGGCCGACGTAGTCGACGGGCTCACGGCCAAGGTCGAGGATCCCGCCGAGATCGTGTCGATCGCGCACCGGCATTTCCTGCGGCTTGCGCTGGCCAACCGAACGTGGGGCTGGCTGTTGATCCGGCTTGATGTCTCCCACCGGGTACTGGAGGAGACGCTTGGACCCCGGGCGTTCCGCGACCTGCAGCACGGGATAGAGGTGGGCCGCTTCGTCGTCGCCGATTTGAGCTTGACGGTGAACGCGACGGGCGGGGCGCTCCTCGGGACAATCCGCGCGCTGCTTGAGAGCCATTTGGACCCGGGAGCCGACGAACGTCACGCCGAGCTGGTGCTGCGCATGCTAGGCCTTCCGCCGGAGGAGGCGGCTGAAATCGCAAGGCGCCCGTTCCCTGGCTGACCCGGCCAGCCGGTAGGCTCAACGCCGCCTTGAGCGATGCAAGCGAGCGGGATCCGTTCCTCGAGTCCCTCATGGACACGAGGCTCTACTCGATGGGCGCGTACTTCTGCGATAAGCACCCGCAGCTCATCGAAGATGTCATCGCCCAGAGCGAGGACATAGAGGCGCGCGGCCTCACCCGGTATGCCGACGACGAGGACCTGGACCTCGAGGCGGTGTTCCAGACGCTAGTCACCGGACTCGCGGTGCGCTACTTCAAGGCGATCACGGACTGAGGAGCAGGCCGGGCGGGGTGGCGATGCTCGGGGCGGGTTAAGGCGGCCCCGGACGCAGCAGAGCCCCGCCGTGAAGACGGGGCTCTGCGTGGACCGGCGGGGGCTGTCGGGCTGAGCTAGCTCTTGCTTCCGACCACCCTCATGCTCTCGCACTTCTTGAAGGACCGCCGCTCGTTCCTGTTGATGGTGAGCTTGTCCTTTCCGCCTCCGCAGGTGCCTCGTGCGGCAGGTCCATTGGTCGCCGAGTTGATCCGGTCGTCGCCGGGGCCCGCGTCGACGTAGTCCTTGCCGAAGTCGGTCGTGATGCGGTCGTTGCCCTTGCCGGCGTAGATCTTGTCGTTGCCGGCACCGCCCTTGATCGACTCGCGGCTGCTGCCGCCGTAGATGCGGTCGTTGTCCTGATCGCCGGTTAGGACGCCTCCTCCGGCGCCGCCGTCGATGCAGTCACGGCCGCGGCCGCCTGACACCCTGTCCTTGCCGCCCAGGGTGATGATCCTGTCGGAGCCGTTCGTGCCCGTGATCTTGTCGGGTCCGTTCGTACCGACGATCGCATACTTCACTCCCTTGCCCTTCGCGCACTTGCTGCGCCGCACGGCCTTCGGGAGATCGGACAGCGCCACGACGCGACCGCTGCCGGGGCCGAACGTCGGCTTGCCGACCACGATCCGCATCGTCTTGCCGCCCTTCAGGGTGACCAGGATGACGCAGAGGTTCTTGCTCTGCTCGTAGGTCGCCCCGGGGGTGCAGGGACGCGCCGGTGTGCTGCCACCGCCGCCGTTGGTGCCGCCGGTGCCGCCGCCGGTGCCGCCGCCGGTGCCGCCGGTGCCGCCGGTGCCGCCACCTGTGCCGCCGCCCGTGCCGCCGCCGGTGCCGCCGCCGGTGCCGCCGGTGCCGCCGCCGGTGCCGCCGCCGGTGCCGCCGCCGGTGCCGCCGCCGCCAGTGGTGGCCGCGCAGACCGTGCCTTGAGTGCTGACCTTGGTCTCACCCACGACGGAGCTGAGCAGGACGGTCGTGCCGAGCTTGAGCTCGACTTCGATCGCCCGCTGTGTGATCGAGGTGCTCGTACGGGTCTGGCGGTTGAAGCGAACCGTCAGCGTCTGCCCGGGGAGCAGGCCGTTCAGGGCGTTGCCTACCACGGTGAGCACTCCGTCGGCGGTCGCCGACTTGCCGAGCACCGTCAGGCCGGTGACCTGGCTGCCGCTCGTGAGCTGAGGCGTCGTACCCACGCACGCGCCCGTGGCGGAGGAGTTGACCGCGGTGGCAGCGAGGATGACCCCGGTGGGGCCGGTGATCTTCAACTGCTCGACTCTGGCCTCCGAGGAGGGGACCTGCGACTGCGTCGCCGCCGTCGGGATCCGGGTAGGGCCTAGGCCGTCGCGGCCGAGATCGATCCGAGCGCGATCGTGGCCGGACCTGCGTCGTCGTTGGCGCAGGACGGACGGTTGCCACCGAGGGGGGTGCCGTTCGCCACGAGCGGCTCGACGTTGAGGTTGAGCGCCGGTACCTTGGCGGCAGCGACGGTTCCTCGACAGTTCCAGGTTGGGGCGACCGCTGCCGCCGAGGTCGCGGGCACGGCCGCGAGGAGACCGGCGAAGCCGGCCGCACACACGAGCGCGCCGCGGCGACCTCGCTTGTTAGAAGATGGCAACGGAAATACCTCCTTGTAATGGACCGGTCGGCTTCCTGCCGACCGCTGACTGCGGTCCTGCATGTTCCGTGCGCGCCCGCCCGGCGCGCCCCACTGGCTCTGCCATACTGAGGCGCTCTCGGGGCGTGGCGCAGCCTGGTAGCGCGCACCGTTCGGGTCGGTGAGGTCCCCGGTTCAAATCCGGGCGCCCCGATTGGTGGTCGCCAGACCGTCGAGGTCCTCGACCATCCCGATCGCGCCGGTGAAGGCTCCCGTGTGATCGCGAAGGGGCGACAGCCCCAACGAGATCCGC
>JBBQNQ010000035.1:0-28785 GCA_038330095.1 Solirubrobacterales bacterium | reverse complement strand
ACGAGGGTCGAGTTGCCCACCACGAGCTCGACGGACAGATGGCGCTCGCCCCTGCGCTCGAACTCGACCAGCGGGCCCGGGAGCACGAACTCGGCGATCGTGTGACTGGCGGCGAGGCGGATGGGCGCGTCCTCGCGCCCGAAGCCGGCCATGAGCTCCTCCACGGCGTCGGCCTGCGCGAGCAGCTTGCGCGACTCGAGGTACAGCCGCGTGCCGGCAGGGGTCGGCGTCACACCGCGCGAGGAGCGCTCGAGCAGTGTTGCGCCGGCGAGCGCCTCCAGCGTCCGCAGGCGCTTGGAGAGCGCCGGTTGGGTGACCCGCAGCAGGCGCGCGGCACGGCCGAGGCTGCCCAGGTCGACCGCCGCACAGAACGCCCGGAGCTCCGCGATGTCGGCGGAGCGAACGGGACGACCCATGACCGAAGGTTAGGCCTCCCGCTCTAACACGACGCTCAGCTCGCGGGCGGCTCGAGCACGTCCGTGCGGCCGTAGTGACCAACGGCGTCGAACCAGCGCTTGGCGTGCAGCCCGCGGCGCAGGTCGCAGTCGGCGATCAGCGTTCCCTCCTCCCCGTAGAGCGGGCCGGCGATCACCTCGCCCCACGTCGGCTCGACGATGGCGGCGCCGCCGTTACCGAGCACCTCGCGGTCGGGAAGCGACATCGGGAAATCCTGCGGGAAGGCCGAGCGCGGGATGTACTGGGGCACCGAGACGACGAAGGCGCCGGACTCGATCGCGATGTGGCGCATCGAGGCCAGCCAGCCATCGGAGTCGTCGGCCGTGGGCGCGACCCACAGCTGCGGCCCCTGCTGGTAGACCGCCCAGCGGGCGAGCGGCATCCGGTTCTCCCAGCAGATCAGGCCGCCCACACGGCCCGCCGGGGTGTCGACCACCGCAAGGTCATCGCCTGCCCCGATCCCGTGGAAGAGGCGCTCGTGCTGGGTGGGCATCAGCTTGCGGTGGCGGTGCAGCAGGCCTTCGGGGCCCACGACGAGAAGCGTGTTGTAGAGCGTGCCGGGGCGCTCGGACTCGCGCTCGTTGACCCCGATCGCGCAGACGACGTCGTGGCGGGCGCAGGCCGCCACGAGCTTGTCGACGAGCGGCCCGGGTACGTCGACCGACTCCTGCCACATCCGCTCCCACAGCTCGTCGACCCCGCCGAAGCCCGCGGCGGCCTTGGCCCAGGTGTTGGAGGGGTAGAGCGAGACGAAGGTCTCGGGGAAGACGACGAGCCGGGCGCCCTGGTTTGCCGCCGACTCGAGCAGGCGCACGGCCTTGGCCACGCTGCCCCGCGCGTCGAGGATCTCGGGCGTGGCCTGCACCGCGGCCACCCGGACGGTTTCAAAGCGGGTCATCACCGAGCGAGCATACGCCCGGCGCGCCGCTCCGCCCGAGCCTCAGCCCGGCTTGATCTGCGTCACGGAGTTCTGCTTGGTGTTGGCCACCCACAGGCGGCCGTCGCCGTAGACGATGTCGTTGGCCCCCTTGCTCACCCCGGTGACCGGCTTGCCCGCCTCTTTGCGGCTGTCGAGGTCCAGCCGCGAGATCTGGTTCTTGAGCGGGTAGGCCACCCACATGTGCTTGGGGTCCAGCGCGAACAGGCTGCCGCCCTTGAGCGGGTACGGGTCGCCGAGGGTCAGCGACTGCTCGTCGATCGGCGTCACGTCGCCCGTCGTCCCGACGTAGATCACCCCGCCCTCCACGTCGATCCCGCCGAGGTCCTGATTGATCTTGAGCGGATCGCCGGCGACCTGGCCGTTCGAGCTGAAGATCTTCGAGATGGTGCGATCGCCCGTGTTGACCACGTAGAGGGCGTCGGCGCCGAAGGCCATGCTGATCGGCTTGGTACCGACCTTGATGGGAGCGCCCTCGAGCTTCTGGGTGCTCTGCTTGACGCGGGTGACCGTCCCGTCCTTCGAGTGACTCAGCCACACGTAGCCGCCGCCGACCGCGATGCCGTCGATCGGCGGGCCGGTGTCGATCGGATTGCTGGTCTGCCCGGTGGAGATGTCGACCCGCGTGATCGCGTCCTTGTAGTTCCACACCCACACCGCGCCGCCGTCGACCGCGAGCTCGACCGGCACGCCGCCGACCTTGATCTGCTCCGCGGTGCCCTTCTTGGGATCGATCTTGGAGATCGTGTCGGCCGAGAGGTTGGCCGTCCACACGAAGCCCCCTCCGACCTCGACGTCGTAGGGCTGCTTGCCCACGGGGATCGGCTTGCCCACGATCGTCCCCGCGGCGTCGCTGCCCCCGCTCCCGCCCGAGGCGAGCGCGACGATCGCCACCACGACGATCAGCGCGAGCACGCCGCCGGCGATGGCGAGGATCAACGGGAGGCGGCGCTTGCGCGTGGTCGTCGCCGTCGCCGTCGGATGACCGCCGCCCGGCGGCGCCCAGCCGCCGGGCGGGGCGCCGGGGCCGGTGGGCGGCACGGCGGGCGGGGAGGTGGCGGCGGGCGGCTCGCCCAGCACCGTCGCTCCCGGCGCCACCGGCGAGGGATCGGCGCCCAGCGCCGTGGCGGCGGCGGCAGCCGGGGCGGCGCCCGCGACGGCCGTGGCGCCGGCCGGCGCGGCGTCGCCGGTGGCCACGCTTCGCTCAGAGCGGCTCATCGCGTGGCCCTGGGCGGCGGCGACGGCGGCCCGCCCGAAGTCGCCGGCCGAGAGGTAACGATCGCCGGGCGCCTTGGCCATCGCCCGCTTGAGCACGTCGTCGAGCTCGGACGGCAGGTGCGGGGCGGCCTGACTCAGGGAGGGCGCCGGCTCGCTCATGTGCGCCCACATCTTGGCCGGCTCGGTCTCGCGCGGGAACGGGACCTGTCCGGTGAGGGCCTGGTAGAAGACGCAGCCCAGCGCGTAGGTATCGGTCCGCGCGTCGACCTCCGTGCCCTGGAGCTGCTCGGGCGCGATGTAGTCCATCGTTCCGACGATCATCCCCGTGCGGGTCAGGCCGCTCTGGGACTGGGCCTGCTTGGTCAGGCCGAAGTCGGTGAGGTAGGCGTGCCTCTGGCCCTGGGGGCCGGCGATGAGGACGTTGGCGGGCTTGATGTCGCGGTGCACGAGGCCGCGAGCGTGCGCGGCGTCGAGCGCGGAGGCGATCTGGCTGATGATTCGCGACGCCTCGTCCGGCTGGAGCCGTCCCTGCAGCGCGATCATCTCGCGCAGGTCGGTGCCGTCGACGAACCGCATGGTCACGTAGAGCTGGCCGAGGTCCTCGCCCGCGGTGTAGATCGAGATCACGTTGGGGTGGTCCAGCGACGCGGCGATCTCGGACTCGCGCTTGAAACGCTCGCGGAACTCCGGGTCCTCTGCGAGCTCGGGGGCGATCAACTTGAGCGCGACCACGCGGTTGAGCGCGAGGTGAATCGCGCGGTAGACGACGCCCATGCCGCCGCGCCCGGCCACCGCCTCGATGCGGTGCCCTCCGATCACGGAGCCGATCTGGAGCTCGGTCATACCGCCGTTTATACCGGGCGCTCGGAAGTACTAGCCTCGCTCGCGGATGCTCCACGTCCGCTGCGGCGACGACATACTTGGCAAGCTCGAGGCCGCCGGCCTGGAGGGAGAGCGGCTGTCGTGGGTCGACCCGGTCAGCGAGGGACCGATACCCGTGGAGGTGGAAGGGGCGCGCTGGTACGCCCTGCGGGCCGCGTACCTCGCCCGCCGCCACGGGCGCGAGGAGACCGAGGTGCTCGCCGACCTGCGCGCCCAGGACCAGGCGCTCGCCCGTGCGGGCGATCACGAGGAGGTGGTGCTGTGGTTCGAGCACGACCTCTTCGACCAGGCCATCCTGATCCGGCTGCTCTCCTGGTGGGCCGACGAGCGCCCGCCGGCGCGGCTCTCCCTCGTGGACGTCGCCCCGCTCGTCCTCGCAGAGAACGGCGAGCGCTTCCTCGGCCTGGGCGCGCTGGACGCCGCCCAGCTCGCCGCGCTGTACCCGGGCCGCCGCGAGGTGACCGAGGAGCAGATCGCTCTCGGCGTGCGCGCGTGGGCGGCGCTGCGCGCCTCCGACCCGCGCGAGGTCGAGCGCGTCGCCGGCGGCGCACTCCCCTTCCTGGACGCCGCGCTACGGCGCCACCTGCAGGAGCTGCCATGGACCGCCGACGGGCTGTCGCTCACCGAGCGCCTCGCGCTGCAGGCGGTACAGCAAGGGGCAGGGACGCCGGTCGAGGCCTTCGCCGTCTTCCAGGGGCTCGAGGCGGCGCCGTGGCAGGGCGACGTCCAGTTCTTCGCCGTGCTCGACGATCTCGCGCGCGGCCCCGAGGCGCTGCTTCGTGCGGGCCAGGACGGCAGTCTGGGCCTGCTTCCCGCCGGCGCGCGCGTGCTCGCCGGCGGGGCCGATGCGGTGGCCCTGCGCGGCGGCCTTGACCGCTGGGTGGGCGGCGTGCACCTTCAGGGTCCTGCGCCCGCGTGGCGCTGGGACGGGCAGGCGGGCCGCGTCGAGCAGCGATGACCCTCGCCCCCATCCTCGCCGGCAGCGTCTCGAGCTTCCTGGACCGCGTCGGCGAGTTCTTCTCGAGCCTCGCCGGGATCAACTGGGGCTGGCTGGTCGTGGCGCTCCTGTTCTTCGGGACCTACCTCACGATCCGCGCGCGGGCCTACTTCCACGTGCTGCGCGCGGCCTACCCCACCGAGCGCTTCCGCTTTCGCTACGTCTGGGGCGCCTACATCGCCGCCTACGGCTTCAACAACGTCGTCCCGGCTCGCGGGGGAGACCTGATCCGCCTGTTCCTGACCAAGAGCAAGGTCCCCAACTCGAGCTATCCGGCGGTGGGCTCGAGCTTCCTGGTCGAGACGGTCTTCGACGTGACCATGGCCCTCCCGATCCTGATCTTCGCGTTCACCCAGGGGGTGTTCCCCAAGCCGCCGGATTTCTCCAAGCTCGGTGCCTTCGACCTTTCACTCTTCGCGGGGCACCCTCGCTTCACGTTGTTTCTCGTCACGGCGCTGGGCGTCGCGGCGCTGGTCGCCTTCGCCCTGCTCTCGGCGCGCGTCCGCGCCTTCTGGGCGCGGGTGCGCCAGGGGCTGACCATCCTGCGCGACCGCCGGCGCTACTTCCGCGAGGTGTGGCTGGTCCAGTTCGGCGGCTGGCTCTTCCGGTTCGCCGCCTTCTGGTTCCTTCTCGAGGCCTTCGACGTCGGCGGCTCGGTGCGCAACGTCCTGCTCGTGCTCGGGGTCAACGCGGTCGCGGCGGTGGTCCCGTTCACGCCGGGCGGTGCGGGCGTGCAGCAGGCGCTGCTGGTCAAGGTCTTCGCGGGGACGGCCTCGGGAGCGACCGTGGCCGCCTACTCCGTGGGGCAGCAGATCGCCATCGGTGCGTTCAGCTTCGCCCTTGGCTTCGCACTGCTGGTGTGGCTGTTTCGCATCCGCAGCTTCAAGGAGGTCATCCGCCAGGGGCGCGAGGCCCGCGAGGCGGACCGCGCGGCGCGCGCGGCGGCGGGATGACCTAGGAAAGGCCTTGCCGCGCTTCGCGCACGAGGGTGACGGCCTCGGGGAAGACGACGGCGATCACCGAGCGAATCTGCTGAGCCTGCTGCTCGGCGTTGCCCTGGAGGTTGATGCGGTTGACCGCCGCGACGGTCATGTCGACGGCGAGCTTGATCGCGTTGTCGGCCCAGGCGACGCGCTGCGCGCCCTGCATCTGGTCGGCGAACTCGGCCATCCGCCGTTGAAGCTCGTCGGGGTCTCCGAAGATGTCGCCGAAGGGGCTTCCTTCCATATGGCCTCATCGTAGCGAGCGCTCTACGCTGGGCCGGCGATGACGCCGCAGATCGAGGGCGCGGGCGTCGAGCTCGACTACAGCGAGCACGGCCACGGCCCAGCCGTGGTGCTCGTGCACGGAATGGCCTCGGGGGCGCGCGACTGGGAGCCGGTGATCGAGGCGCTCGCGGGCGAGGCGCGGGTGATCGCGTACGACCGGCGGGGCTACGGGGCGAGCGGCGCTCCCGAGCCCTATGAGCGCACCACGGTCAACGAGCAGGCCGAGGACGCGGCCGCGCTGATCAGCGGCCTGGACGCCGCGCCCGCGGTGGGCGTTGGCGCGGACCTCGCCGCCCTCGTGCTCCTCGACGTGCTGCGCCGCCATCCGGGGCTCCTCGCCGGCGCCGTGCTCGTCGACCCGCCGGCGTTCATGCTCGCGCCGGAGGCGACCGAGGCACTCGCCGCCGAGCGCCTCGCGCTCGAGGAGGCACTGCGCGACGGCGGCCCGCGCCGCGCCGTGGAGCTCTACCTCGGCTGGCAGGGTGCAGGCCCACAGCGCACGGCGCGCGCCGTCGAGCACGCCGGAGCGTTCTTCGCCGACTACGGGGGTCTCGCCACCCTCCCGATCGCCCGGCGCGACCTGCGCGCGGTGCCCACCGCCGTCGCGGTGCTCGACGGCCCCGCCGCCCAATCGCACCACCGCGCCGCCGCCGACGCGCTCGCGCGGATGCTGCCCGGCGCGCGCCGCGTCCCGCAGGGCGATGTCGTCGGCGAGGTCCGCGCCCTGCTCGCGGCGTCGCGCCGGTAGGGCGCCTACTATCTGGGCGCGGCGGCACGCTCCGCACCCGCCGCATGCGATCGCCCCCGAGGGCCCTCTGCGATCGCCGAGCTGTGAGCCACCACGCCGCCGACATCAAGCCGCCCGCCGATCCATGGGCGGACACGCTCGAGCAAGAGGCGATCGTCAACCCGGTCGAGCCGCTCGTCGAGCACCTGTCGAGCTGGCGCGCGCTGGTGCACCGCTTCGGTGCGCTGGCCATCGGCGAGGTGCTGGCCCAGCTCTGCGGCTTCGTGGCGATCATCGTCATGGCCCGGCGCCTGGACCCGCACGGCTTCGGCCTGGTGACCCTCGGCACGACGCTGGTGGTGTGGTTCGGGCTGATCGCGGACTCGGGCACCGAGGTCCTCAACATCCGCGACATATCGCGCCGGCCCGATCACTTCAAGCGCCTGGCCGAGCCGGTCCTCGGTCTGCGCCTCCTGCTCTCGGCGGGGGCGATGCTCCTGCTGGTCGGCGCATCGTTCGTCGCCTCGGACCGGGACTCCGACCGCTATGTGCTGTGGCTGTTCGCTCTGGTCCTGCCCATGCTCGCGTTCAACCTTCGCTGGATGGTCCTCGGTGTGCAGGGCGCCAAGGCGGTGGCTGTCGGCAACGTCGCGGGCCGGGTCCTGCTCATGGTTGGGGTGCTGCTCGTCGTGTGGAACGTGCACGACACGCTGCGCGTGCCGTTGCTCTCCGCCGGCGCCGAGCTGATCTACGCGGTCGTCGTCCTGCTGGCGGTCACCCGCCGCTTCGGTCTCATCCGCCCGCGCATCAACGTCGAGGCCTGGCGCAACACCCTCAAGCACAGCCTGCCGCTGATGGTCAACCAGATCGCGCGGGCGACGGTCTACTCGTTCGACATCCTGCTCGTCGCCGTGCTCCTCGGGCGTGAGGACGTCGGCTTCTACGGCGCGGCGATCAAGCCCGTGCTCTTCCTCTCGGGCGCGCTCGGGCTCTTCTACATCTCGTTCCTGACCAGCTACAGCACCGCCAGCCCGGCTCACGCGGGGCAGCTGTTCCGCCGCACCGTCGTGGTGAGCAGCGCGGCGGCCGGCCTGGTCGCGGTGGGCGTCGCGGCCCTCTCGCCGATCATCGTCACGCTCTTCTACGGCCACGCCTACGACGATGCGGCGCTGCCTCTGGCCGTGCTGGCCTTCTCGGTACCGGTGCTCGCGATGGCCGGCGCGTACGGGACCGCGCTCATCGCCGGTCACCAGCAGGTGGTGCTGATGCGCAACAACGCCGTCGGCGCGATCTTCAACGTCCTCGCGAACTTCGCGGTCATCCCGGTCGCGGGGATCGCGGGCGCGGCCGCGGTGACGGTCGCCTCGGAGGTCCTCAACCTGGTGCTCAACTACCGCAGCGCGGTGCGCGCCCAGCTCGCGCCGTCGCTCGCCGAGGTGATCGGCCGGCGCAGCCTTCGCCCCCTTGTCGCACTCGGGCCGAGCCGCGCCGAAAGCGTCAGCGGCGCGCGCTAGCGCCCGGGCAGTCGATGGCCATCACAAGGCAGGTCGGGTGGTCCGGGGCAGCCCTGCTGGCCCTTCTCGCCGCCGCGCTGCTCGGCTGCGGAGGAGGCGGGGGAGGCGGGGACGGGCCGCAAGCGACTCGTAGCGAGCCGCGGCCCTTCGGCCCCACGATCTCCGACGCGCCGCGACCGCGGCCCGGAGCGCCGGTCGTCGCGGCCCTGGGCGATTCGATCAGCGCCGGGTCGCCGCTCTGGGATCCCGATCCAGAGGTGCGCGGGCGGATGCTCGACTCCAACCCTCAGAGCCAGTACGAGTACTGGGCGCAGGCGCGCCTCGGCGCCCGGCTGCGCTTTCGCAACTGCGGTGTCTTCGGCGAGACCACCCGGCGGATCGCCCGGCGGCTGCCGGCCTGCACGCGGGGCGCTCGCGCAGTGGTGGTGCAGGGCGGCATCAACGACGTGGCGCGGGGACTGCCCGTCCGCGGCGCCGCCGCGAACCTCCGCGCGATGGTGCGCAGGGCACGGGGTGCAGGCCTCGCCGTCGTGCTCGTCCAGGTGCTTCCCTGGAACAACGGCTGGCCTCGCACCGTCCCGGCCATCACGCGCCTCAACGGCCGCATCGCCGCGATCGGGCGTGAGGAGCGAGTGCCCGTCCTGCCCTTCTACGCCGCGCTCGAGGACCCGCGCAGGGCAGGCCGCATGCGCGAGGACCTGACGCTGGACGGCGACCATCCCTCGGTTCCGGGCTACCGCCGGCTGGGACAGCTCGTGGCCGCCTCCGGACCGATCGCGCGCCTGGCCGCGCGCGCGGGAACGCCTCGGGGGTAATCGCGCTGCCGCGCCGCAGCCCCGGCGAACGGCATCGACGAGGGAGAGGGGGAGGGAGGACCTGAGCCGGGGGTGGGTCGAATAACGGCCGCATGGCGACCGGAAATCGCCCCACCCCCTCTCCCTCGCCGCGCTAGAGCTCGTAGCTGAGCCCGTGGTCGCCCAGGGCGCCCAGGAAGGCCTCGGGGTCGAACGCCGCGGCCGGCGCGAGCACGCCGCTGTCGTCAAAGTCATCGGCCGCCATCAGGCCCGCGCCGTGGGCTGCGATCGCCGCCGTGAGTCCGTAGACGTCGGTGCCCCGGACGGCGCCGCGGCCGATCGTGCCGTCCTCCCCGACTGCGACCGCCGCGACGACGAAGCGGGCGGCTCGGCGCTGCTCTTCGGTCGGCCCCTCGGGCAGCCGGTCGATCGCGAGCTCGGCCAGCGCGCGCAGCGGGGTGCGCATCGCGAGCCGGGCGACGGGCATCGCGAGCGGGAGCAGGGGAGCGACCGCCGGTTGGGCAACCATCGTCGCGGGGTCGATCAGCGCGGTCACTCTGCCTGTGCGCACATGACGCGGCACGGTCACCACCTCGCCGGCCGGGTAGGCGATCACCGGCCTGCGCCCGATCGGCTCCGGGAAGCCGAAGGAGGCGCGCAGGGGTCCGGTCCCCGCAGGGCGCCAGCTGCCCTCGTCATAGGCGAGGCCTCCGGTGCGTATCCCATCCAGCGCCGAGCGCGCCGTTCCTCGGGTGGGCCCGAAGCCCTGGACGGAGTAGGCGACCACGAGCTCGCGCAGTGGCTCGCGTCCGCGCGCGGCGAGGTGGGCCACGAGGTCCCCGGGGACGTAGTCGAAGCCCATGGCCGGGATCACCGCTACCTCGGCGGCGCGCGCGGCGGCGTCCCAGTGCTCGAACAACCGCTGCATGTAGAGCTGCTCGCCCGTCGTGTCGAGGTAGTTGGTACCGGTCTCCACGGCCGCGCGGACGACGGCCTCCCCGTGGCGCGTGAAGGGCCCCGCGCAGTTGACGACCACGGCGCAGTCGCCCAGCAGGTGGCGCAGCGCGTCGCGGTCCTCCAGCGCGGCGGTACGCACCGGCGCGACCGTGCCGGCCTGCGCGGCCACCGCGCGCAGCCGTGCGGCGCTGCGTCCGGCGACGATGTGAGGCAGGCCGCGGCGCACCAGCTCGGCGACCACCAGCCGGCCGGTGTAGCCGCTCGCGCCGTAGACGGCGATGGGGGCGGACATCGCCTCACTCCCCCCGATCGAGGAAGTAGAAGTCCGGCAGCGCGGCGCGCGCGATCTCCGAGGTGATCGTCTGCGCGAGCTGGGTGTCTCCGGTGCGAACGACCAGGTCGTCGAGGGTCACGATGCCCGTCAGCCGGTCGCCGTCGAGCACGGGCAGCCTGCGGATAGCGTGGCGAACCATCAGCTCGCCGGCCTCCTCGAGCGCCATGTCCGGGCGGCCGCAGACGACGGGCGAGGAGGCGTGGTCGCGGGCGCAGTCGGCCTCAGGATCGCGACCGTCGGCCACGGCGCCCACCGTCACGTCGCGATCGGTGATGAAGGCCACGGGCCTGCCGTCGCCGTCGGCGAGCACCACCGAGCCGACGTTGCGCTCGCGCATCAGCTCGGCCACCTCGCGCACCGACGCGTCCGGGCTCGCGGTGACCACCGACCCGGTCATCACCTCGCTGATCAGCACGACGGCGAACTCTATTGCTCGCCGCGCTCCTACACTCTGCGCGCGATGGCCCGACTCACCGAACGAGAGCTGACCACCCAGCGGCGGGTGGAGACCGTGATCCGGATCGTCGCCCCGGCGCTCGACCTGCTGCTCGCCGCCGGCGACCGTGTCTCGCGCCTTTCCGGCCCGGACCTGGGGGCCGACGAGTGGGCACCGCGGCCGCTGAGCCCCGAGGACTCGCGGCGGGTGACCAGCATTGGCCGCTGAGCCCGCGCCCGCACCCGCACCCGGACCCGCGCCGGAGGATCCCGAGGTCCTGATCGAGCGCGAGCGCCGCGCGCGTCCGCGAGCGGCCATCGCCGCGGCAATCGCCGCGGTGCTCCTGCTCGTGAGCCAGATCCTCTCCCAGCGCTTCGGGGTCGACTTCCCCGACAAGGAGCCGGCGCAGCTCGCCTACCTCGACGACAACGCAACGGAGTACGTGGCCTCGGCGCTTCTCACGGGGCTGGGCTCACTCGCGTTGGGGGCCGTCCTGGTCTTCCTCTACGGCGCCACCCAAGGCCGCCGGCCGACTCTTCCCCCGGTAGCTCGCGCGTGCGCGGTCGCCGGTCCCATCCTGCTGCTAGTCGCCAACCTGGTCTCCCATGTGCTTCTCGTCTCCAAGGCGCACGACTTCGTCGGCGGCACGGATCGCAGCCTTGCGGCGGCGAAGGACGTCTTCCAGGAGACCGTCTTACGGGTGGCGCTCTACGCGGGGCTTGTCGGCTCACTTGCCGTCGCCTTCGCCATCGTGCTCATCACCCTCAACGCGATGCGAGCGGGGCTGCTCACGCGCTTCATGGGCGTGCTGGGCATCATCGTCGGCGCGTTGATGATCATCCCGGTCGGTCCCCTCCCGATCGTGCAGACCTTCTGGCTCGCGGCCCTCGCCGTCCTGCTCTCGGGCCGCTGGCCCCGTGGCCTGCCGCCGGCCTGGGAGCGCGGCGAGGCGGTCCCGTGGCCCACCCAGCAGGAGCTGCGCGAGCGGGCGCAGGGCGCGCGCGACGAGCCCGTCGACCCCGATCCGGCGCCCGCGGAGCCCGCGGCGGCGACGGCCGGCGCGGCGGCCGGGGCGGCCGGGACGCGCAAGCGAAAGCGCAAGCGCCGCCGCTGAGAGCCGGGGTTCAGGCCGGGGCCGGCACGTCGGGCAGGCGCTCGAGCGCCGCGTCCATGTCCTGCTCGGAGAACTCGGGATCCTCGAGCTCCCCGGCGAGGTAGGCGTCGTAGGCGCCCATGTCGAAGAATCCGTGGCCGCAGAGGTTGAAGAGGATCACCCGCTCCTCGCCCGCCTCGCGCGCCGCCTCGGCCTCCTCGACGACCGCACGGATCGCATGGGCGGGCTCGGGCGCCGGCACGATCCCCTCCGCGCGCGCGAACTGCAGCGCCGCCGCGAACGTTTCGTTCTGACGGTAGGCGCGCGCCTCCACCGCACCCGCCTTGACCAGTCCGCACAGCATCGGCGCGTCGCCGTGGTAGCGCAGGCCGCCCGCGTGCATGGGCGGCGGGACGAAGTCGTGGCCCAGGGTGTACATGGGCATCAGCGGCGTCATCCCCACGGTGTCGCCGAAGTCGTAGCGGTAGGCGCCGCGGGTGAGTGTCGGGCAGGCCGCCGGCTCCGCCGCCACGAAGCGCATCTGCGCCTCGCCGCGCAGCGCCCGGCGCAGGAACGGGAAGCACATGCCCGCGAAATTGGAACCGCCACCGACGCAGGCGACGATCACGTCGGGCTCCTCCTCGGCGAGCTCCATCTGCAGGATCGCCTCCTGCCCGATCACCGTCTGGTGCAGGAGCACGTGGTTGAGCACTGAGCCCAGCGCGTAGTTGGTGCGCTCGTCGCCCGCCGCGATCTCGACCGCCTCGGAGATGGCGATCCCGAGCGAGCCCGTGGGGTGCGATGCCTGCGAGCGCCCCGCCTCGGTCAGCTCGGAGGGGGAGCGGTGGACCGTCGCGCCCCACGTCTGCATCAGCGAGCGCCGGTAGGGCTTCTGGTCATAGCTCGAGCCGACCATGAACACCTCGCAGTCCAGGCCGAACTGCGAGCAGGCGAACGCGAGCGCCGAGCCCCACTGGCCCGCGCCGGTCTCGGTCACCAGCTTCCCGATGCCCGCGCGTGCGTTCTCGAAGGCCTGCGGCACGGCCGAATTGGGCTTGTGCGAGCCCGCCGGCGAACCGCCCTCCCACTTGTAGTAGATGCGCGCCGGGGTCTCGAGCGCGCGCTCCAGGCGTCGTGCCCGGTAGAGCGGAGTCGGGCGCCACAGCCGGTAGGCGTCACGCACCTCCTCGGGGATCTCCACCTCGGGCTCCGGAGAGACCTCCTGCTCGATGAGGCCCATTGGGAACAGCGGCGCGAGGTCGTCGGGCCCGGCGGGCTCATGGGTGGCCGGGTGAAGGGGCGGGAGCGGCTCGCCCGGCAGGTCGGGGAGGAGGTTGACCCACGCGGCGGGAATGGCGTCCTCGTCCAGCAGGAACTTCGTGCGTTCGTCGGCCATGGGAGTCCTCCACTCGGGTGCGCCGCGATTGTAAGCTCGCGCGATGCCCCCATCCTCTTACGACGAGGCCCTCGCACAGCACCGCTGGGAGGTTCCCGAGCGCTACAACATCGCCCACGACGTGTGCGACAAGCACGATCCCGAGAGGCTCGCGATGGTGTGGGAGAGCCACACGGGCGAGCAGCGCGAGGTCAGGTGGGGCGAGCTCCAGGGGATCTCTAACCGGTTCGCCAACGTGCTGCGCGAGCACGGCGTGCAGCGCGAGGACCGGGTGGCGATGCTGCTTCCGCCCACGCCCGAGACCGCGGCCGCCTTCTTCGGCACGTGGAAGGCGGGAGCGATCCTGCTCTCGATGTCGACGCTCTACGGGGACGAGGGCATCACGCACCGCATCAACGACTCCCAGGCGAAGGTCGTGGTGACCGACGCCGCCAACGCGCACCGGATCGACCCCTCGTCGGTCGACAGCGTGATCGAGCTTGACCGCCCGCTGCTCGACGCGGCCTCGCCGGACTTCGAGCCCGTCGACACCGCGGCCGACGACCCGGCCCAGCTCTACTACTCCAGCGGCACCACCGGATTGGCCAAGGGCATCCTCCACGCCCACCGCTACCTGCTGGCCCACGAGGAGTTCGTCTACTGCCACGACGTCCGCGAGGGCGAGCTCTTCCACGGCATGGGGGAGTGGGCGTGGGCGGCCGGGATCTCGCCGCTGCTCGGGCCATGGCGCCTGGGCGCCGTGCAGGCCGTCTACCAGCGCGAGGGCGGCTTTCAGCCCGACAAGCAGCTCGACTTCCTCTCGCGCCACGGCGTGACCAACGTGTTCACCACGCCGACGGCCATGCGCGCGATGATGGCCATCCCGGACGCCGGCAAGCGCTACCCGCAGCAGTTCCGCATCGTGTGCTCGGCCGGAGAGCCGCTCAACCCCGAGGCGATCCGCTGGTTCCGCGAGCAATACGGCCTGACCGTGCTGGACTTCTACGGGCTCACCGAGTCCTATCCGCTCGTCGCCAACTACCCGTTCATGGAGGTGCGCGAGGGGTCGATGGGCCGCGTCATGCCCGGCTGGGACGTCCAGCTCCTCGACGAGGACGAGAACCCCGTGCCGCAGGGCGACCGTGGCGAGATCTGCCTTCGCGCGCGCTCCAACCCTCACTACCCGCTGGGCTACTGGAACCGGCCCGAGGAAACAGTGGAGGTGTTCGGCGGCCCGTGGTTTCACAGCAAGGACGCCGCGCGCCAGGACGAGGACGGCTACTTCTGGTACGAGGGCCGCGCCGACGACGTGATCATCTCCGCGGGCTACCGCATCGGCCCGTTCGAGGTCGAGTCGACCTGCCTCGAGCACCCGGCCGTCGCGGAGGCTGCGGCAGTGGCGTCACCCGATGAGAGGCGAGGCACGGTCGTCAAGGCGTTCATCGTGCTCGGCGAGGGCTACGAGCCCTCCGACGAGCTCGGTGCGGAGATCGGCCGCTTCGTGCGCGACCGCCTCTCGGCCTACGCCTACCCGCGCCTCGTCGAGTTCGTCCCCGACCTGCCCAAGACCCTCACCGGCAAGATCCGCCGGATCGAGCTGCGCCAGCGAGAAGCCGCGGGGGAGTGAGTCGCACTCAGCGCGCCGCGGCGCTCAGTTCGCCGCCGCGTTGGCGGTGCGGTGCGTGGTCTGGGGCGACCAGGGAGAGGGAGGGGGCTCCATCTCGGCCTGCGGCCGCAGCTGACCCTCTCCCTCTCCCTCGTCGATGCCGTTCGATACGCCGCGCGGGCGACCACCCCGAGGCGCGGTTGCGCCCCGCGGGTGACTGCTCTCAGACTGCGCTCAGACCTCCCGAGGGGGCTCGGCCTCCTCAGAGGCCCCCTCGGCGAGGATCCGGTACAGCGAGCGGCGCGTCTCGCTCAGGACCTCCTTGGCCTCGGCGACCTGCTCGTCGCTGCCGGCGTGGAGGATCTGGCCGGCGGCCATGGCCGCCTGGCGCGCGAGCTGGATGAGCTCGAAATGCCCCTCGCGGGCGTCCCCTTTGACGGCGTCCCAGGGTGCGGCCGCCTCGTCGCCGCGGGCTGCGACGTGGGCGCGGCCCTCGTCGGTCAGCTCGTAGGCGCGGCGACCGTCGGACTCGGTGGTCCGTACCAGCCCCTCGTCCTCGAGCAGCTGGAGCGCGGGATAGACCGAGCCCGGGCTCGGGCGCCAGACGCCGTCCGAGCGCTGCTCGATCTCCTGCATGAGCTGGTAGCCGTTGCGCGGCTCCTCGGCCAGCAGCGCGAGCAGCGCCGCGCGGACGTCGCCCCGGCGCGCTCGCGGGCCGCGGGGACCGGAGAACCCGCCGAAGCCGCCAGGGCCGGCGCGTCCGCGCCGGCGTCCGGGGCCTCCGCCGCGACTCATCGCGAACCAGCCGTGCAGACGCGGGTCGAATGCGTGTGAATGGCAGTGCATGGTGTTACCTCCACCATCGATGTATTACGATGCAACACGATATATCGCGATACTCGTGGTGTCAAGTGCCGAGGGGTGAGGAGCGCGATCGGGGGCAGCAGCTCGGCAGCAGCTCCGTCACCGGCGCAGACCCGCGATCACCTCCGGGGTCAGCTCCTCGAGCGAGCCCAGCGTTCGGTCGGCGAGCGCCAGGGCGTCCGGGTCGGGCGGGAAGTGGGGATTCGGTAGGGCGATCACCGCCATTCCCGCCGCTGCGGCCGCGCGCAGGCCGTTGGAGGAGTCCTCGATTGCCGCGCAGCGTTTCGGCTCGGCGCCCAGCCGCCCGATCGCCTCGAGGTAGACGTCGGGCGAGGGCTTGCCCCGCTCCACCTCCTCCGAGGACAGCGTCGCGGCGAACGCGTCGGTCAGGCCGGTTAGCTCGAGGAAGACGTCGATCACCTCGCGGTTGGAGGAGGTGGCGAGGCCGAGCGGCCAGCGCGCCCTCAGCCGGCGTACCGCTTCGACGGCGCCGGGCAGGAGCGGGAGCTGGAGGCGGTAGAGCTCGACCATGCGGTCGCCGACCCGCACGGATATGTCCTCCGGGTCGAGCGGGACCCCGAGGTCGTCGTGCAGGTAGCGCGACCACTCGGGCGAGCTCATCCCGAGCATCTTCTCCGTGGCCTCCTCGCGCCACGTTCCGCCGCAGCGGTCGACCAGGTCGCGCTTGGCCCGCGCCCACACCTGCTCGGAGTCGACGAGCACGCCGTCGAGGTCGAACACGACGGCCTCGATCATCGAGCCGGCGCGCCGTGAACCGCGAGGTGGCGCGTCTTGTAGCGGCTGTCCTCGGTCACGTCCGGGCCTAACCACGGAGGCGGGGCGAAGGCTGCGCCGGCGTCCTCGGAGTCGAACTCGACTTCGGCCACCACGAGGCCCTCCAGCTCACCCTCGAAGATGTCGACCTCCAGCGTCGCCTCCCCGAAGGGCACCAGATGGCGGGTCTTCTGCACCCGGCGGCCCTCGGTCAGCGGCCAAAGCGAGGCGAAGGTGCGCTCGTCGATCGGAAGCTCCTCCTCCACGCGGGTCAGGCCGCCCGCCGACTTGACGGTCAGAACCGTGTGCTCGCCGCGGCGGCGCAGGCGCACCTCGGGCGCCGTCTCGTCGTCGCCCGCGCTCAGATAGCCCTGCTGGATGGGATCGGCGCGCGCACCGGCGAGCGCGTCGTTCGGAAGCTCGTCCACCAGCCACTTGCGCTCGATCTCCAAGCCGCGACGCCCCTTACTCGGTGGAAGCGACGGCCGCGCGGACGAGCTCGCGGTCGCGGTCGTAGCTCAGGCGCGCGAGCGCGGCCTCGAGCGCGAGCCACTCGAGCACGTCGACCTCGTCGTTGGGCTCGAACTCGCCGGACACCGGCTCCATGATCCAGTAGCGCACCGCCTTGCGCCGGCCTTTCGGGTCGACGTAGGCGACCGGCTCGAGCTCGTCGAGCAGCCGGCAGCGCAGGCCGGTCTCCTCCTCGACCTCGCGAAGCGCGGCGTCCTCCCAACCCTCGTCGGCGTCGAGCTTGCCCTTGGGCAGCGACCAGTCGTCGTACTTGGGCCTGTGCACGAGCGCGATCTCCGGCCCTCCGGCACCGTCCGCGGGGCGCACGATCACCCCTCCCGCGGCACGCACCCGCGCGTCGGCGACGACGTCGTGGTCGCCGGGCCAGTCCCCGGCGCCCGGCCGCTCCTCGGGCTTGCGTCCCATCGCCGCCGAGCCTACCCGCGGGCGTAGCCTTCCGCCCATGTACTTCACGAGACGCGGGAAGGATCCGCGCGCAGGCCGCGCGACGCCTTCCTGGCGCTGGCGCAGCGCTGGCGCCCGTTCCGGACCTGGGTCGCCGTGCTGCTGCGGGCAGCGGGGGAGAGGGTTAGGGAAAGCGGCTGAACCAGAAGAGCGAGGCGACTCCGCCCAGGAGCATGAGGACCAGGCCTGCGCCGGAGAACGCGTAGGTCAGCTCGTGGGTCTGCTTGATGAAGCCGAGCTGCGACCCGAGGTCCTTGTAGATCGAGGAGAGCTGGCCCGAGTCGGGCGCGTTGAAGTAGCGGCCGCCGGAGAGCTTGGCGATCTGCTTCATGGTCGGCCGGTCGGGAGGCACCGGCTGGCTTCGTGTCTGCCCGAGGTTGTCGACGATGTCCAGCGTGCCGCCGGGGGTGCCGAGCGCGACCGTGTTGATCGGGACGCCAAGCTGCTTGGCGCGCCGCGCGATCGTGACCGGGTTGCGGACGCCGTAGGTCTGCTTGCCGTCGGAGAGCAGGAGGATCGCCGCGGGCCGCTGGCGGACGCCCGGCGCGGTGGGCGCGGCGGGCACGGCCTGGTTCCCCGTGCTGCCCGCGCCCGCGCGGCCGGGGCGCAGCGAGCGCAGGGCGAGGTCCAGCGCGTCTCCGGTCGCCGTGCCGCCGTTCGCCGTCAGGGAGTCGATCGACTCGCGCACGAGCTGATGGTCCGTGCTCGCCGGTGCGAGCAGCTGGGCGGTCTGCGAGAACGCGATGAGCCCCACCCGGAACTTCGCCGGCACCTTGTCCACGAACGTCCCGGCGGCGTTCTGCGCGGCGGAGAGACGGGTCGGGGTGACGTCGGTGGCCTGCATCGAGCCCGACGTGTCGGTCACCAGCATCACCGACGCGGTCTCCCGCGGCACCTGCACACTGTGCTCTGGCCGCGCGAGGGCGACGATCAGCGCGGTGAGCGCGAGCAGGTAGAGGATGGGTGGCACGTGTCGTCGCCAGCCCGGTGAGCGCTGGACGACGTTGGCCAGCAGGTCGAGGTTGGTGAAGCGCACCGCGTAGCGCGCGCGCCGGCGCTGGAAGGCGAGGTAGGCGAGCCAGGCCGCCGGCAGGAGGATCAGCGCGACGAGGACCAGCGGCTCGCGGAAGCTCATCGTCGCCCGCCATCCTCGCGCGGGCTCATCGGCTCGCCTGCCGGGCGCGGGGCCGGCTCAGGAAGCGCGCGAGATCGCGCAGCCAATCGCCCCTGGTCCACAGCACGACGTGGTCGGCGCCTGCCTTGCGAAGCTCGCCGGCGAGCGTGGCGCGCTCGTCGGCGGCGGCCTGGGCGAAGCGCTCACGCAGGCCGCGCCGGTTGGTGTCCACGCGCAGCTGGCGACCGGTCTCGGGGTCCACCAGCCACAGCTCGCCCATCGCCGGCAGCTCCTGCTCGCGCGGATCGCGGATCTCCACCGCCATCACGTCGTGGCGCGCGCGCAGGCGAAGCAGGGCATCGCGCCAGTCGCGCGGCCCGCGGAAGTCCGATACGACGACCATCAGCCCCCGCTGGCGGGCGACCGCGCCGGCGCGCGAAAGGACGGCGCCCATCGAGGTCGCTCCGGCGCCGTCGCGGGGCAGCTCCTCGCGAACTGCCGACAGCAGCCCGAGCAGCCCCGGCCGACCCTGGCGAGGGGGGAGCATGCGTTCGCTCAGGCCGCCGAAGGTCATCACCCCGAGGCGGTTGCCGCGGCGGGTGAGCAGGTGGCCGAGCGCGAGGGCGACCCCTTCGGCGACGTCGGCCTTGCGCCGGTCAGCGGTGCCGAAGCTCATCGACGGCGAGGAGTCGAGCAGCACCCAGCTCGTCAGGGCTCGCTCGGGCACGTGCACCCGCACGTGGGGCTCGCGCATGCGCGCCGTGACGTTCCAGTCGATGTGGCGCACGTCGTCGCCGGAGACGTACGGGCGGATCTGCGCGAGCTCGGTGCCCCAGCCGACGCCGGGTGCCCGGTACTCGCCGGGCAGCAGCCCGTGCGCGCGCCGGCGGACCGTGACGTCCAGCGCGCGCAGCAGGCCCTCGGGCGTGGCGCCGGGGCCGGGCTTGTCGGGCGTGCGCTCGACGTCGATGCCGATGCCCCTGCTCACGCGCTGGCCGCCCCCCGTGCCAGGTCGAGGCGCGGCATCGGGACCACGCCGAGGATGCGCTCGACGATCTGGTCGGGCGTGACGTCCTCGGCGAGCGCCTGGTAGGTCAGCACGAGCCGGTGGCGCAGCACGTCGGGCGCCAGCACGCGCACGTCCTGGGGCAGCGCGTAGCTTCGCCCGCGCAGCAGGGCCAGGGCGCGCGCCGCGAGCACGAGGTTGATCGAGCCGCGGGGGCTGGCGCCGTACTCGATGTAGGGCGCGAGCTCCGCCGCGCCGGCGCGCTCGGGCTGGCGTGTGGCCGTCGCCAGCGCGACGGCGTACTCGCCGACCTCGCGGTCGACGTACACGTTGCGGGCCGCCTGCTGGTAGGACGCGAGATCCTCGATGCCCATGACCGTCTCGATGATCGGCATCGTGCCGAGCAGGCGGCCGACGACCGCGGACTCCTCCGCGAAGCTCGGATAGTCGACGACGACCTTGAGCATGAAGCGGTCGACCTGCGCCTCGGGTAGCGGATAGGTGCCCTCGGACTCGATCGGGTTCTGGGTGGCGAGCACGAGGAAGGGGTCGGGGACCGCGAAGGTGTCGGTCCCGATTGTCACCTGGCGCTCCTGCATGACCTCGAGCAGCGCCGACTGCACCTTGGCGGGTGCGCGGTTGATCTCGTCGGCGAGCAGGAAGTTGCAGAACACCGGGCCGATCTCGGTGTCGAAGCGACCGGTGTCTGGGCGGTAGACGCGCGTGCCGACGAGGTCGGCGGGCACGAGGTCGGGGGTGAACTGGATGCGCTTGAACGTCCCGCCGAGCACATCGGCGACCGTCTTGACCGTCAGTGTCTTGGCCAGCCCGGGGACGCCCTCGAGCAGCACGTGGCCGCCGGCGAGCAGGGCGACGAAGACGCGCTCGAGCATTCCCTCCTGCCCGACGATCACCCGCTTGATCTCGAAGAGAGCTGCCTCTAGGCCCTTTCTTGCGTCCTGTACGGGCCGCAGGCGCGCCATCTCATCGGTCATGTGATCCTCTCATCGGGTGTCCGGCGTTGTACGCGGGCACAGTGAAGGGTGCCTAAAGCGTCAATGGGAGGCCTGCGTGAGCGACAACGTGTTGCCGTCCGGATCCTTGAACCACACGATCCTCGCTCCACCGGGCGCGCGCCAGATCGCGCGCTCGTCGTGCTCGAGCCCCTCGTAGCGCACGAACTCGACCCCGCTGTCCAGGAGCGCGCCGAGAACCGCGTCGAGATCCGCGACCACCCATCCGAGGACCGTGTACGGCGCCGGCGAGACCTCGTCGGCGAACGTCACGCGAAGCGTGGTCGCCCCCGCGCGAAAGACCCATGCGAACTGGGTCTCGTCGAGCAGCGGCAGGCCGAGCGTTTGCCCGTAGAACTCCCGCGCTCGCGCGCGATCGGCGGTGGCCACGAAGGCGACGAGTTGCTCGCCGCCGAGCGTCACAGGATCACCGGCACGGTGCCGCCGTCGACCGACCAGGCGGCCCCGGTGACGTTGGACGCCGCCTCCGAGCACAGGAAGGTCACGACGCGGGCGATCTCTCCCTCCTCGCCGAACCGGCCGAGGGGGATCTTCGCGGCCTGGGCCGCCAGGGCCTCCTCGCGCGAGATCCCCTTCGCGCGGGCGGCCTGGTCGGCCAGGCCGCCCGCGTCGGTCCACAGCCCGGTCGCGACGGCGCCCGGAGTGACCGCGTTGACCAGCACGCCCTGCGCGGCGTAGGCGTCGGCGAAGGCGCGCGACAGCGAGAGCTGCGCGGCCTTGGTCACCGAGTAGGCCACGTTGGTGAGCGAGGGCCGCTTGCCGGACGACGAGGAGACGCTGACGATCCTCCCCCAGCCGCCCTCGGCCATCACCGGCGCGGCCGCCCGCATCAGCCGCATCGGCCCCATGACGTTGAGCTGCCACTGCCGCTCCCACTCGTCGTCTGAGATCTCGCCGAGCGGGATCGCCTGCGACGTCCCGGCGTTGGCCACGGCGATATCCACGGCGCCGAACGCCTCTCGGGAGGCCGCGACGAGTCGCTCGCCGGCATCCGAGGCTGTCACGTCCACGGCGAGACCCTCGGCGTCGCCCCCGGAAGTCCGGCATGCCTGCACCGCCTCCGCGAGCCGCTTCTCGTCGCGGGCCGCCAGCAGCACGCGAGCCCCCTCGGAGCACAGCAGCCGCGCGGTGGCCAGCCCGATGCCCCGGCTCGCGCCCGTGACTATGCCCGCACGTCCTGCCAGCCCTAGGTCCATGCCGGGCATGATGCCGGGCCATGCGATCACACACCGTCTACAAGACCTTCCACGTCCCCGAGCGCAGGGCGTGTGCACTCGGGCGCCGGATGGCGAGGACGTCCAGCGCGCTGTGGACGACGCCGAGGTGCGGGAGGGGATGGTGCTCGTCTCGGCCATGCACATCACGGCGGGCGTGTGGGTGAACGACGACGAGCCGGGGATCCAGGCGGACGCGCTGGAGTGGCTGGACAAGCTCGCGCCGCCGAGCTGGAAGGCCCCGGCCAACGACGTGGCGCGCGAGCTGCTGCCCGACCCGGGCGATTACCGCCACCACCGCGGGGGCGAGGACAACGGCGACGCCCACCTCAAGAACCTGCTCGTCCACCACCAGGTCGTCCTGCCGATCACCGACGGGCGACTCGACCTCGGCCCGTGGCAGGCGGTCTTCTACTGCGAGTTCGATGGCCGGCGCTCCAAGCGGCTGGTGATCAAGGTGCTCGGCGATTAGGCTGGCCGCCTGCTTCGCGTCGCCCGCTCAGCAACGCTCGCCCTGCTGGGCGCTCTCGCCGTCGCCGCACCCGCGACGGCCGGAGGCAGGGCGCCTGAGATCCAGGGCCACCGCGGGGGCTCTGTGGTCAACGGGGATCCCCGCTTCCCCGAGAACATGAAGCCCGCGTTCGTCAACGCCGTTCATTCCGGCTACACCATCGAGCTCGACGTCAAGCTCTCACGCGACCGCGTGCCGGTGGTCATCCATGACGACACGCTGGACCGGACCACGATTTGCTCGGGACCGGTCAACTCGCTGTCCGCGCGCAAGCTCGCACGCTGCCGAAGCGACGTCCTGGGTAGCCCGGGCAGCGCGCTTCCCACGCGTGCGCTGAGCGTTCCCGAGGCCGGGGTCCCGCGGCTCAAGGACGTGCTCGCGCTAGCCAAGCGGACCGGGACGCGGGTCAACATGGAGATCAAGAACCTCCCCACCGACAACGACTGGGACCCGTCCTACGCCTACGCCCGCCGGATCATGCGCCGCGTGGTCCTGTCCAACGTGCCCAAGCGCCTGCTCATGGTGCAGAGCTTTCTCTCGGGCAACCTCGACGCCGCTCGCACCGTCAGCTCGCGCTATGAGCTCTCGCTGCTCACCGTCGCCGGCGGAGAGGAGGGCGGTCTCGCGCTCGCCCGCAGCAGTGGCTACGACTGGATCTCGCCGTCGTGGCCGGTGTCGGGCAAGTTCGTCCGCAGCGCCCAGAGTGCGGGACTGAAGGTCGTGCCCTACACGCTCGATCGCAAGAGCGAGGTGCGCGCCGCCGTATCGGCGGGGGTCGACGCGTTGATCTCCGACGATCCGCTCATGGCTCGCAGGCAGGCCCGGCGCGCGCTGCGGTAGCGCGCAGGGCGCGGAGGCGGTTTGGTTATGACCGCTGACTGCTGGGCAACCCAAGGGGAGAACGTTTCCCAAGGAGGGAGGTCTCCGATGGAAGCTGGCTCCGTACGTGGCCCCGACGAGGTTCCCGGCCAGGCCGCACCTCGCGGCGCGAGGGAGGTCGCGACGACCCCCACCCCGCAGGCGCCGATCACCGCCGACCCCGGACCGCTCGGGCTCGCGGCCTTCGCGCTGACGACGTTCATCCTGTCGTTCTTCAACGCCAAGCTGATTGGGGCGGCCGGCGAGCCCATCGTCCTCGGCGTCGCCTTCGCCTACGGCGGGCTGGCGCAGCTGCTGGCCGGCATGTGGGAGTTCCGCACCGGCAACACCTTCGGCGCCGTTGCCTTCACCTCTTACGGCGCGTTCTGGCTGTCGTTCTGGTTTTTCGTGCAGTTCCTGGCCAAGGACATCACGGACGCGAACACGGCGGGCGACGCCGTCGGGCTGTACCTGATCTCGTGGGGCATCTTCACCACTTACATGTTCATCGCGTCGCTGCGCACGACGGGGGCGGTCGCGCTGGTGTTCCTGCTGCTCGCTCCGACGTTCCTCGTGCTGGGCTTCGGCAACACCTCGGCCAGCGAGGACGTCGTGAAGATCGGCGGCTACCTCGGCATCGCGACCGCCGTCGCGGCTTGGTACGCGTCATTCGCGGCTGTGACGAACTCGACGTTCGGGCGCGTCGTGCTCCCGGTCATGCCGCTCAAGCGCGACGCCTGACGTCCTAGGAAGGAGGCAACCCGATCATGGCCGACGCAGTCAAGACGCCCGAGAAGAGCCTGGAGGAGCGGCTCGAGGAGCTGCTCGAGCAGGAGCGCTTCCCACCGCCCGAGGAGTTCGTGCGCGAGGCGCTGATCAACGACGACTCGGTCTACGAGGAGGCTGCGGCGGATCCCGAGGGATGGTGGGCGGAGCAGGCCAAGGCGCTGCACTGGTTCGAGCCCTGGAACGAGGTCCTGGACTGGTCGACCCCACCGTTCGCCAAGTGGTTCAACGGCGGCAAGCTCAACGTCTCCTACAACTGCCTCGACCGCCACGTCGAGGCGGGCAACGGGGACCGGGTCGCCTTCCACTGGCACGGCGAGGAGGGTGAGGAGGAGGAGGTCACCTACGCCGACCTGCTGCGCGACGTCCAGAGGTTCACCAACGCGCTGAAGGACAACGGGATCGGCAAGGGCGACGTGGTCGGGATCTACCTGCCGATGGTGCCCGAGGTGGCGGTGGCCATGCTCGCCTGCGCGCGCATCGGCGCGCCGCACAACGTCGTGTTCGGCGGCTTCTCGCCCGAGAGCGTGAAGGAGCGCATGGAGTTCTCCGACGCGAAGGCGCTGATCACCGTCGACGGCGCCCGGCGCAAGGGCAAGACCGCACCGGTCAAGCAGCAGGTCGACGAGACGATGGGCGATCTGCAGTCGCTCGAGCGCATCTTCGTGGTCCGGCGCACGGGCGCGGACTGCGAGATGAAGGAGGGCCGCGACGTCTGGTACGACGAGGCGCTCGAGGCGGCCGGCGAGGATTGCCCGGCAGAGCCGCTGGACGCCGAGCACCCGCTGTACATCCTCTACACCTCAGGGTCGACGGCCAAGCCCAAGGGGATCCTCCACACCACCGGCGGCTACCTGACCGGCGTCGCGTGGACGCACCGCTACGTGTTCGACCTCAAGGACGACGACGTCTACTGGTGCTCGGCCGACGTCGGCTGGGTCACCGGGCACTCCTACATCGTCTACGGGCCGCTGGCCAACGGGGCGACGAGCGTGATGTACGAGGGGGCGCCGGATTACCCCGACAAGGACATCTGGTGGAAGCTCGTCGACCGCTACAAGGTGACCAAGTTCTACACCGCGCCGACGGCGATCCGTGCGTGCATGAAGTGGGGTCCCGAGTACCCCGGCCGCCACGACCTCTCGTCGTTGAAGCTGCTCGGCAGCGTCGGCGAGCCGATCAACCCGAAGGCCTGGCTCTGGTACCACGTGGTCATCGGCGGCGAGCGCTGCCCGATCGTCGACACCTGGTGGCAGACCGAGACCGGGCACATCATGATCTCGCCGCTCCCGGGGGTCACGGAGACCAAGCCCGGCTCGGCCACCCGTCCGTTGCCGGGGGTGGACGCCGCGGTGGTCACCGAGAAGGAGGGCGAGGAGCTCGACGGCGGCCAGGGCCTGCTCATCCTGCGCAAGCCGTGGCCGGGGATGCTTCGCGCCCTGTACCGCGAGGAGGATCGCTTCAGGAAGACCTACTGGTCAAAGTTCGGCGAGGACACCTACCTAGTCGGCGATGCCTCGCGCAAGGACAAGGACGGCTACTTCTGGGTCATCGGGCGCATCGACGACGTGCTCAACGTCTCCGGCCACCGGATGTCCACCGCGGAGATCGAGTCGGCGATCGTCTCCCACCCGCGCGTCGCCGAGGCCGCGGTGATCGGCCAGACCGACGAGGACACCGGCCAGGCGGTGTGCGCCTTCGTCACGCTCGAGGGGCTGGAGTTCGACGGCGGCGACGAGCTCGTGAACGAGCTCCGCGACCACGTCGCGCGCAAGATCGGCAAGCTCGCGCGACCCAAGCGGATCATCTGGTCGGCCGACCTGCCCAAGACCCGCTCGGGCAAGATCATGCGCCGGCTGCTGCGCGACATCGCCGAGGGCCGCGAGCTGGGCGACGTGACGACCCTGCGCGACCCCGGGGTCATGACCGACCTCGCCGCGAGGGTTGGCGCCGAGGACGAGTCCTGAGGCATCGGCCCCGATCGCCGCGCCGACGGCCACGCGACGGGGCGCCTCGATCTTCTCCACGAGGGAAGGAAGAAGATGAAAGGATCGTGGCCGAACCCGCCGTACGACCGAGGGGAGAGCTCGAATGGCTGATGGCGTCTATCGCGTCACCGAGGTAATCGGTGTCAGCGACGAGTCGTGGGAGGCGGCCGCGCGCAAGGCGGTCGAGACCGCCGGGCGGACGGTGCGCGACCTTCGCATCGCCGAGGTACTGAGGCAGGACGTGACCATCGAGAACGGAGCGGTGACGAGCTACCGCGTTCGCCTGGCGATCTCGTTCAAGTACGACTCCGGGGAGTGACGCCAGACCGCGCTCGCGCACGGCCGTAGCCCGCGGCACGCCGCCCTCAGCGGGCGGCGTGCTGGCGGTTGGCCTGGGTGCGGATCTCGGACAGGATGCGCTCCAGCCGCGGCTCGGCGTCGCGGTCGACGTGGACCATCGCCGTGCCGACCGCGGGGTGCACGGCGGCGATCTGCGCGTGCATCTCATGGGCGACCGCGCGGTAGGAGGGATGGCCCTCGCGCCCCGAGCGCAGCTCGATGAGCTGCATCGCCTCGCGGGCGTTGAGATCGAGGACGTAGCGGATCCGGTAGCCCAGGCAGAGCGCGTACGGCGCGGCACGCTCGAGACCCGCCTCGACCAGGCGCTCGTATTCCGCCCGTGAGGCCTCCAGGCCGGCGCGGTACTCATCGCCGCAGCCGGCCTCGTCGAGCTCTGCCGGGACGCCCGCCCCGAGGTGGGGGGTGAGCGCCTGCCACTGGCAGGTGAGCATCCTGTGGCGCTGGAGGTCGCGGAAGGCCCCGTAGTCAGAGACGATCTCGAAGCGGTAGCGCAGCGCCTCCAGGCCGCGGCCCGGACGGTGGCGGCGGTTCTCGCGGCCCCCGAGCAGATCGTCGAACAGGCGCCCGCGCTCGTCCGCGGACAGCTCGCGCACGGTGTCGAGCGCCGCCTCCTCTCCGGTACGCGCGGCCTCGAAGAGCAGCGCGGCGAGCAGCCGCTCCTCGTCGCCGTCGACCTGCAGCAGGCGGACCGATGGGCCGCCGGCCCCCTCGGCGTCCGCACGGTCGAGCCCCAGGCGAGCCGCCCAGCGCGCGCCCACCGCCTCCCGGCGCTCGAGGTACTCCACCCAGCGCCCACCGCGCTCCGGCCGCTCCACCCGCGCGACGAAGCTCGGCATCACGGCCTGTACTTCACTAAGGATCATTCGCCCGTAGGAGCGTGCCTCGGGCAGCGGGTGGGCGAGCAGGTGGAGGATGAGCTGCTCGTAGGCCTGGCCGGAAGCGAAGATCCCGACGTGGGAGAGCGAGGCCGCGGGCAGCAGGCCGCGCAGCAGGTCGAGGGCCTTGGCGCGCACCGCCTGATCGTGCGCCGCGGGCGCCTCGTCGTCGGCGCGCGGGAAGCGCTCGGCGGCCCATGCGGTCACGCGCGGAAGGGCGGCCGAGTAGGCGCGGAACAGCCCGTCCATCGCCCGTTCGTACTCCGGCCCGAGCTGGTCGTCGCGGTAGTAGCGGAAGCGCTCGCCGAGCGTCTCCGCCGCCGCTGCCGCCATCGGCCGGTCGTAGGCGATGTAGCGCGTGCTCTGCTCGAGGTAGGCGGCCAGGCGCGGGCGCTGGAGGATCTTGGTGAGAACGTTGGAGACCCACTCGCAGGCGATGTGGGCTCCGCCCAGCTGCGCGACCGAGTCGTCGCCGTAGCCCAGGAAGATCCGCTCGTAGAGCGCCGCCGCGCGCTTGCCCTCCTCACCCTCCCACGCCGCGAGGCGCTCGGGCGCCTCGCCGGCGAACTCGTCGAGGAACAGGCGGCGCAGGGTCCCCGGGTAGCGCGAGTAGCGAGCGAAGAGCGCTCCCTTGACCGTCTCGGGGAGGTTCACCAGCGCGAAGACCGGCCGATCCAGGTTGGTGAAGTGCGGCGCGAGGCGCTCGCGCTCGGCCTCGGTGAAGCTCTCGACGGGGTAGCGCACGGGGTCGCGATGCTACCCGCGCCCCCGGCCGATCAGAAGATGCCGAGCGCGCCGCCCGCGTCGCGGGCAAGGCGGAAGAGCGGTCCCGGGATGATGCCCAGCACGAGGCTCGCCGCCCCGAAGACCACCGCGACCGCCGTGACCTCGGGGTGGGCGTGCGCGCGGGGCGCCGGCCCGCGGCCTGCCGCGTCCATCGCGAGCTCGCTCTCGGCCTCGCGCTCGTGAACCGCCGGCAGCGCCGCCGAGCCGGCGGGCACCGGGCTCTCGCCCTCGGCATCGGGGGCGCCGCCCGCCATCGCGGGGCGCATCTGCAGCTCCGAACCGCGCGGCGCCTCGCGCATCCACATCGCGGCGACTACCTTCAGGTAGTAGGCCAGCGAGATCATCGAGCCGATCACCAGCACGATCCCCAGCCACGTGTAGTCGCCGTCCACCGCCGCGTCGATCAGGTAGATCTTGCCCACGAAGCCCGCCGTGGCGGGGATGCCGGCGAGTGAGAGCATCGCGATGGTCATCGGCCACGCCAGCCACGGCCGTGAGGCGCCGATGCCGGCGAGCGCCGAGATGTCGTCGCCCAGGCCCGTCTCGCGCTCGCGCGCGATGATCACCGCGAAGGCCGCGAGGTTCATCGCGAGGTAGACGCCGAGGTAGTAGACCGTCGCCTGGAGCCCGAGGCGCGTGCCGACCACCACGCCCACCAGCAGGTAGCCCGCCTGGGCGACGCTCGAGTAGGCGAGCAGGCGCTTGAGCGAGGACTGGCCGAGCGCCCCGACGTTGCCCACGACGATGGTGATCGTCGCCAGCGCGGCGATCAGGGGCGCCCAGTCGAGCTGGGCGTCGATCAGCGCGACGTCGAAGATGCGCAGCGTCACCCCGAAGGCGGCGGCCTTGGTCGCCACGGCCATGAACGCCGTGACGGGCGTGGGCGCGCCCTCGTAGACGTCGGGGGTCCACTGGTGGAAGGGCGCGACCGAGGCCTTGAACGCCAGGCCGACGGCGACCAGCCCGATGCCGGTGAGCATGAGCGGATCCTTCGCCACGTCCTGGGTCTCCAGCGCCCGTGCGATCCCCGAGAAGTCGGTGTCGCC
>JBBQNQ010000034.1:0-28846 GCA_038330095.1 Solirubrobacterales bacterium | reverse complement strand
GCGCAGGTAGCCGTCCTCGTCGAACTCGCCGATGTCGCCCGTGGCCAGCCAGCCGTCCTCGCTCAGGGCCTCGCGCGTCTTGTCGGGCAGGTTGCGGTAGCCCCGCATGACGATCGGCCCGCGCACGAGCACCTCGCCGTCCTCGGCGAGCTTGATCTCGATGCCCGGGTTGGGCGGCCCGACGGTGCCGAGCTTGACCTTGCCGGGGGGGTTGCAGGTACCGGCGCCGCAGGTCTCCGACATGCCCCACAGCTCGGCGAGCTCGATCCCGATCGCGTGGAAGAACTCGAGCACCTCCACCGGGGTGGGCGCCGCTCCGACGTTCACCGCCACGACCTGATCGAGGCCCAGCTGCTCGCGCAGCTTGGAGAACAGCTCCGCGTCGGCCTTCTCGACCGCCGCGACGAGCTCGTCGGGAACGCGCTCGCCCGCCTGCTTGAGCCGCACCTTCTGGACCGCCGCGTCGATGGCCGCCTGCGCGGCCGCTCGCTGCTCCTCAGGCTGGGAGGCGAGCATCGCCTCCAGGCCGGACTTGAGCTTCTCCCAGATGCGCGGGACCGCGAAGAACCAGGTCGGGCGCACCGCGGGCAGGTAGGCGAGGATGTCGCGCGGGTTGGGGCAGCAGGTCACCGTGAGGCCGAAGGCCACCGGTAGGTAGTGATGGGCGTTGCGCTCGGCGACGTGAGCCGCCGGTAGCCACGAGATCACGCGCCCACCATCCGGGATCTGGATGAGCTCCTCGACCACCTCCACCGCGGCGAGCAGGTTGCGGTGGGTGAGCTGCACGCCCTTGGGCGGCCCGGTGGTGCCAGACGTGTAGATCAGGGTGAGGATGTCGTCGGGCTGCACGGCCGCGGCGGCCGCCTCGCCGTCGAAGTCGGGATCAGCGCCCTCCACCTCACTCAGGGGAATCGTCCCCTCGGGGGCGTCGCCGTCGATCACAACCACGTGCTCGAGGCCCGGCGCGCCCTCGCGGGCCTCGAGGACCTGCGGCAGGAAGGCCTGCTCGACGATCGCCACGCTCGTGTCCGCATCCTCGAGCAGGTAGCGGATCTGGTCGGGCGTGTAGGTCTGGTAGACGCTGTAGGGCGTCCCTGAGAGCGTCGTGACCGCGAGGTCCACGACGTGGAACTCGGGCCGGTTGGCGAGCATGATCGCCACCGTCCCGCCGCGGCCCACGCCCAGCTTTGCAAGCCCGCCCGCCACGGCGTCCACGCGGTCGCGCAGCTCGCCCCACGTCAGTACGACCTCGTCGTCCTTGGTGCGGACCGCTACTCGGTCGGGAACGCGCTCGGCGGTACGGCGCAGGGCCTGCGCGACGGTGGACGCCTGCACGGCGGGCGCCCCGGCCGCTCCGGTGGTCGCGGTGCTGCGCTCCATCTCCAACTCCCTCGTCGCTTGCCCCGAAGGCGAACGCTACCGCAGAGCCGTGGGGGCGCCGGGGGTGAGGGCGGGCCGCTCGCCGCGCTCGGGCGAAACGGCGAGCGACGAAGGGAGCGAAAGCGAGCCGCCTTGGCGCGAGCCCTGCATGGGCCCCCGGGTTCCCCCCTCCCCCTCCCTCGTCGCCGCCGTTCTCGCGCGCTGCTCGCGCGCGTTCCTAGACCGGCCCGAGCCAGCGCATGTAGACCTGGTGCGGCCCCCTGGAGCCCAGCGGCGCCGGGGCGTCCCAGAGGATGTAGTTGGCGTAGAAGCTCATGCTCGGCTTGCGGGCGCCGTTGGGCATCGCGACCCCCTTGTAGCGCACCGACTGCAGAAGGGTGATGTCCCGCACGTCGGTCCACAGATAGACGTCGGGCGCGCCGTTTGAGTCCTTGCGCTGACCGACGGCGTCGGTCTGCAGGTTGGAGGCCCGGGACTCGAAGGCGATGTAGTAGCCGGCGTTGCCGACGACGGGATTGCCCGAGTTGGCGTTGCCCTCGGTCCCGCGGTAGGCGCTCGCGGCGCGGGCCCCGCGCCCGAGGTCCTTCCACACCACCTGGGTGCGCCCACCGCGCGTGACCTCATAGGCGAGGACGTTGCGCTTGAGGTTGTTGTAGGACGGGTTGCGACCGCCCGGCGCGACAAGCATCCCCACGGTCGTGCCGCCCTTGGAGAGGCGCACCCCGCCGGTGCCCGTGTACACCAGGTCGCTCTGGCTGGACTTGCCGACCGACCACGACGGATCGCGCCCGGGTCCGAGCGAGCGGTACTTCCTGCCGATCCGCACGTAGACGATGCCCCCCGTGACGAAGGCGATCCGCTTGCAGTTGCCGTTGACCGCGACCTCCGTGGTGTTCTGGGTGGCCTGGCGGCCGTTGACGCTGGAGATGCGCTTCGGCGGCCCGCCGGGACCGCCCGAGACGAACGCGTCCACCCTGCCGTTGGTGTCGCCGCGCACGAGGTTGGACGCCGCCGAGACGAAGGCGACGCACGAGGCCGGATCGGTGAAGCCGCCGTCGACGGAGGCGCCCCATGACGGCCCGTTAGCGCCACGCCCGCCGATGCCCCGAGAGATCAGGACGGTCCGCCCGGGGCGCCACGCCGAGCCGTCGTTGCCGTACCTGCCGCCGCGCCTGATCGCGAACACGTCGCCGAGTCGGTTCCGGTCGCCGGGGACGAGGTTGGAAGCCCACGACTCGAAGGCGATCACGCGCGCCCAGCGGCGGTCGCCCGAGATGACCCCGTTGAACGAGGGTCCGTTCGGGAAGCCGCCGTTCATTGCCCGGGAGATCAGTTGAGTCGCCTGCGGACCGGCCGCGAGGGCTGAAGCGGGGACGAGCGCAGTGGCCAGCACCCCGGCGACGAGGGCGAGCAGGCATGCGCAGCGTCGGCGGTGCTTCTGCCGGCAAGGACGAATACGCGTAGCGGGCAACGCGGGGGCTCCTTTGCTTTTCGGCGCCTGCGGGGTTAGCTGTCGGGCTCGCGCGGAAAGCTCGCGCTACGTCGTGCTCTGACGACGATTCGCCCCTGGGCGTACTCCCGGCGCCGTGGCTAGCAACCGGCTCACCACGACGTCACGCCCCTTGGGTCCCCCGTCCTCCGCGTGACTGGGACGCGGAGATTCGGCATGGGCTATGTCGGCGCGCGACACTAGCAGCCGCGACCGACGGATGGGTAGCGGCCAACTGCGTCTGGCCGGATAGGCCCGCGGCTAGACTGGGCCGCTTGCGCGCACCGGATTCTGCGACTCCAGCATTCCGTATTTCACGCCTGGCGGCGGGCGTGCTGGCGGTCTTGACCCTCTTCGCACTCGCGCTGCCGGCGGGCGCCAGAGCGGCCGAGGACACCGCGCTCACCGCCGCCGACTGGAGGTCGCTGGGCACCGCCATGGCAGCGCCCTGGCCGGGCCTGCAGCGCAGCAACGGCTCCTACCGCGATTACCTCAAGCAGAGCACGCGCTACGGCGACGCGATGCTCGGCTACGCGCTGCTCCAGCACGGGATCCTCGTCAACGACCGCCGCCTCATCAACTCCGGGATCGACGGGATCACCTACGCGGTCAGCCGGACCGGGGCAGACGTGTCCATCGAGAGCGTCTTCGAGAACATGGCAGTGGCCGGCGCCTGGAACCTCGCGCGCACCAATCTCGCGGGCGACAAGCGCTTCGGGCGCGTCGACGGAACCTGGGCGCGCTACCTCCGCCGTGCGCGTGCCACGAAGGTCATCAAGCGCGACCGCTACGGAAACCACTACCTGCCCGAGGCGATCGCCGTCTTGGAGCTCATGCGCAGTGGCCTGAAGTCGTCGGGCAGCCGCTCGATCCTCGGCGGCGGGCGACGCGCGGCACGCAGTGCAGCCGTCGATCTCATCATCCGGCGCATCCCCGGGATGGCGCGCCGGGAGGACTGGAACCTGCTCGGCGAGCGCGCCTTCGTGCTCTCTGATCCGCCCAGCCGCCCGCCTGCCTATCAGGGCCTGTCCGCCGGGCTGTACGCGCGCGCGCTGCAACTGCTGCCCGGCACCCCGCCCCGCGCCGCGCGTGACGCCCTGGAGCGCATCGTCCACGCGACGTGGGGAATGACCGCGCCAGACGGCGACCTGGGGTTCTTCGGGCGCTCCCAGGAGCTCTCGTGGGCGCTGTCCCATGCGGCCTTCGCCGCGGAGGAGGCAATCGCCCTGCCGGGCTCCAGCGGCCAGCAGGACGCGCGCTGGCAGGCGCTCTCAGACCGGATGGTCAGCCGCCTGCGCGACGCCTACGGGGTGGGGCCCAACGGGCTCTACGTGCTCCCCGCCCTGCGCGACTTCAAGGGCGAGTTCTTCCGCGGACGTGACGGCTACGTCGGCGCGACGAGCTTCAACGGCCTCACCCTCCTGCCCCTCGACTGGGCCCTCAGGGCGATGGGCGGCGCGCCGCGCAAGCCGGGTGCGATGCTCGGCGACCGCGACGGCGAGCGATTGGTCTCCTTCGGCGAGGGCCGCTACGCGGTCGTGCGCCGCGGGTCGCTGTGGTGGGCGATCAAGCAGACCACTTCGGCGGCCTTCCGCCACCACCCCGAGGACCTGCGCTCGGACACCGGCGTGGTCGCCCTCAAGGAGATCGACGCGAAGGGGCGCTGGCGCGACCTCATGCCGCTGCGCCCGCGAACCACCGGAACCGCGGTCCAGTCCCTGGGTCCCATCCTCAGGCGCAGCGGGCGCCGCGGCATGCCGACCGGCGCCTCGCTGCGCCTGGCCGGCGACGGCAGCGTCACCAACCGCATGGACTTCCGTACCCTCACCGGCGCGCCGCGCCGCCGCGCGACGGGGTACCTGCGGCGCAACCAGAAGTTCACCTACCGCCCGCTGCCGTGCGGCGTGCGCACCGTCTTCCCGGTGCGCAACGGCGATCGCTTCGAGTACTCGGCGATGCTTCGCCAGCGACGGTTCCGCCCCCAGAACACCAGCACCGAGATCTTCAACGACGAGCTGAGCTACAAGTTCGGCGGCGGCCTGAAGATCTCGAGCGTCGACTATCAGGGCGCCTACGCGTCGGGATCCGACGTGAGCCTCGTTCGCGCCGTGGCGCAGCTGCGCGCGCCGCGATCTGGGTCGGGCTCGATCACCGTCTGCAAGCAGACCGCGGTGCCGACCGCGAGCGGCGCCGTGACCGGCCGTGCGACGGCCAGGGCGGCCGGCGGCGGGCAGCCCGCGCCGGCGATCGACTTCGACGGGCCCTAGTACTAACTAGCGCGCGCAGGTCGTGATCCGCATGGTCCCGTTCGAGCGGGCCTCCAGGACCGTCCTGGCGCGGGTGAGCTTGGGGTCGAGGCCCGACACGAAGCCCCGGGTTCGTGCGACGCGCACCGGCGCCGGCGAGAACGTCACCCGCTGGCGCTCGTCCGAGAGCACGGGACCGCGCAGCGTCGGGAGGCTGCCGTCGTCCACGAAGAAGGTGGAGTAGACGTAGCTGTCGCCCTTGCGGACCGGGAAGCTGAGCTGCGCGCCACAGCTCGTCGCCCGCCACTGCCAGTCCACGCCGCGGCGCAGCCAGCGACGCTCGCGGGTGCGGTAGCCACCGCCGACCGTGATGATCCCGGAGCGCGAGGTCATCCGCCCTCCGCGCGGCAGGCCCTCCGATCCGCCCCTTCGCAGGATCGGCCCGACGCTGTCCGGCCGCTGTGAGGTCACTGGGCGCAAGCGCAGGACGTCGGTCCAGCGGCCGCCCTTGCGCAGCTTCAGCGCGACCAGGCCGAAGTCGTAGCGAAGGTCGTTCTTGCGCTTGGTCGACGCCTGGCGCTTGACCGCGAACCACACGTTGCCCTTGCGGACCACCCCCAGACGGCTCTCGCCCTTGGAGGCGGTCACGGCGGAGTCGGAGTCGGCGCCGATGGTCGACACGGGCCGCTCGCTCTGGCCCTCCATCTCGTCGAGCGCCCAGTTCAGGGGCACGAGCGTGAGCCCGGTGAAGGCGACGGCACCCGCGTAGCCGTCGATGCCCTTCAGCGCGGCCGCGAGGTTGGCCCTGACCGCCGGTGTGACCCACAGGCCGCCCGGCCCGTTGCCGTAGGCGCTGCGAAGGCGCGCGAGCACGCGGTCGGTCACCGCGTGATAGCGCGCGATCTGGCTCGCCGTGGCCCCCCTCGTCCCGGCCGCGGCCTCGGTGCCCAGGGCCAGCGCCGCGTTGCCCCAGGAGGCCTCCTGCGAGCGGCCGTAGTAGCCGGCGTCACCGTCCGGGCCGGTCACCCACACCGCGGCGTTGGCCGCGTCGAGGATCGGCCGGCGGGTGCGCGAGGAGGCGCTGGAGCCCAGCTCGCGCACGGCCCGCGAGTAGACACCGGCGGACAGGCCGAAGTAGGCCAGCGGGTTGTCCGGCGGATCGGGGTGCACCCAGGTCGGTATGCCCTCGATGTCGATGCGTCCGCGGCGGTCTATGCCCGGCACGCGTTCGTTGAGCAGGAACTTCGTCACGTCGAGGGCCATCTGGCGCTTGCCGCCGAGGATCGCGCTCGGGTCCGACGAGGACACTCCCGTCTTCAGGAGCTCGAGGACCTCGAGCGCCTCCACCAGGAAGTGGTTGGCGTAGCGGACGGTGTCGGGCTTGCGGTAGATCGTGGTAATCAGGGGCTGGCGGCGCATGAACGCCTCCCACGACCTCTTCCCCGCGACGAACAGCGGGTTGTCGGGCTGGCGCGCGCGCATCAGGTTGTAGGTCGCGGCGACGGCCATCCCCTCGAACGACGTGGGCAGCTTGGACTGCAGCTCCTTCTGGTCGAGGATGTAGTTGATCGCACGCAGGCCGGAGTCGATCAGGCGCTGGTCGTTCTCGCGCAGACCGGTCATGACCAGGCCGTAGCCGAGCAGCGACTCGCCGTAGCGGGCGTTGCCCAGCCCCTGGCGACAGCTCGTCTTCAGGCAGAAGCCCTTGCCGCCCCCGTACACGTAGTCCGGAAACCACCCCGCGCCCTTCTGCAGCCCGGGCCACGGCGCGGCAATCTGGCGAGCGAGGTCGCGCCACTGCCCGGGCGCGGCGGCGCCCGCCGGCGCGGTGCCCATCGCCCCGCAGAGGGCGAGCGTGACGGGCAGGAGGACGAGGAGGCGGCGGAGAGGCATCGGCGCAAACAACTCGGCCGGGCCGCGAGGGTTGCGGCCGGCGGGCGCGGTGAGCGTAGCGGAGCGCCTGGCCCCGACGGGCCGGTTGCCCGCTCAGCGCGGGACCTGGAAGCCGTCGCCGCGCAGGCGGTCGATGTCGTTGCTAAGCCCGATCACGAACAGGAAGAGCACGAGCACGAAGCCCACAACTCCGGCGCGCTCCATGACCGAGAACGGGATCGCGCGGCCCCGGACCTTCTCGGCCAGCGCCCAGAAGATGTGGCCGCCGTCGAGGGGCAGGAACGGGAACAGGTTGATGACGGCCAGCGAAAGCGAGATGAGCGCGAGGATCTGGAGCGCCCGGGTCGTCCCGAGCTGCACCGACTGTCGCGTGGCCTCGTAGGAGCCCACGACGCCGGAGATCTCCTTGCGCTTCTTCGGGTCGAAGACGCGAACGATCGTCTGCAAAGTGAGCCTCGTGACCCGCCACATCGTGGTGACGCTCAGCGACGCCGCCTCGGCGACCCCGACCGGCTCGGTCCTGGCACCGAACGCGAAGCCGATGCGGGGCCGTTTCGCCGCGGCGTCGTAGCGCGGAGTGATCACGAGCGTCAGTGGGCGACCATCGCGACGAATGAGGACGCGGACGGGACGGGACGCGGAGCAGCCGTCCGTCTGGGGCCCAAGGCACTTGTGGGTGCCGATCTGGTCGCGCAACGCCTCGAGGCTGCCCGGCTGTCCGTCGACGGCCACGATGCGATCGCCGGGCCTCAGCACGCCGGAGGCCGGCTGGCCGCGCTCCACGCTTTCGATGACGTGGGTCGGCACCGCCCTGCCGTTGGCGAGATAGAGACCGGTGATGATCGCGAAGGCGATGAGCAGGTTCATCGCCGGTCCGGCGCTGATGACGACGATGCGCTTCCACACCGGCTGGCGGTAGTACGCGCGGTGCTCGACCTCGGGTGCGATCGGCTCGTTGGGGTTCATCCCGGTGATGCGCACGTAGCCGCCCAGCGGGATAGCCCCGATCCCGTACTCGGTCTCCCCCCGGCGCACCTTCACGAGCAGCGGCGGGAAGAACAGCGCAAAGCGCTCCACCCGCATGCCTACGGCCTTGGCGGCGGCGAAGTGGCCGAACTCGTGTAGGACGATCAGCGCCGCGAAGCCGGCGAACGCCAGAAGCCAGCTCATGTCGCGGCCCGGCGGCGCCCGTGCTCGGCCACGAGCTTGCCGGCCACCGCGCGCGCCTCCCGGTCGGCCTCGTAGAGCGACTCGAACGCGCGCACGGGCTGGGCGCCGACGCGGTCCAGCGTCGCCTCGACCACAGCCGCGATGTCGAGGAAGCTCACGCCCCCGTCCAGGAAGGCGGCGACCGCGACCTCGTCGGCCGCGTTGAGCACGCACGGCCCCGTGCCGCCGGCCTGCGCCGCCTCGCGGGCCAGGCGCAGGCAGGCGAAGGTCTCCTCGTCGACGCGCTCGAAGGTCAGCGCGCCGAGCTCGGGCAGGTCGAGCGGGCGCACCGGCACGTCGACGCGGTCGGGATGGTGCAACGCGTAGGAGATGGGCACGCGCATGTCGGGGTAGCCGAGGTGTGCGAGCGAGGCGCCGTCGCAGAGCTGGATGTAGCTGTGGACGATCGACTGTGGATGCACGACCACGTCGATGCGCTCGTAGGGCACCCCGAAGAGGTGGTGGGCCTCGATCATCTCCAGGCCCTTGTTCATCAGCGTCGCCGAGTCGATCGTGATGCGCCCGCCCATCGCCCACGTCGGGTGGGCCAGCGCCTGCTCGACGGTGACTCCTCGCAGCTCCGCGGCGGTCCTCCCGCGGAACGGGCCGCCCGAGGCGGTCAGGACCAGCCGGTCGACGGTTCCGGGACGCTCGCCGGCCAGCAGCTGGTGCAGCGCCGAGTGCTCGGAGTCGACGGGGATGATCTGCGCGCCGGTGCCCTCGGCGAGCTGGGTGACGAGCTCGCCGCCGACCACCATCGACTCCTTGTTGGCCAGCGCGAGGTCGATGCCCTCCCCGAGCGTGGCGACCGTCGGCCCAAGCCCCGCCGATCCGGTCAGTCCGTTGAGGACGAGATCGGCGCCCGAGTCGACGACCAGGCGGACGAGGCCCTCGGGACCGGAGAGCACCTCGCCGTCGGTCCACGCCTCGCCGGCCAGTGCGGCCGCGTCGGCGTCGGACAGCGCGATGCGCCGCACGCCGTGCGCGCGGGCCTGCTCGACCAGCTCGCGCCAGGAGCCCTGGGCCGAGAGCCCGACGAGCTCGAGCTCGTCCGAGCGCGAGACGATGTCGAGGGCCTGGGTCCCGATCGAGCCCGTCGAGCCGAGGATGAGGAGGCGGCGCATGGGCCGATCAGTGTAGGTACGGGCATGAGCGCGACCTAAGGGCACTATTGTCAGGCCATGGGAGGCGGTTGGCGACAGTTGGCGATCGTGCTGACGAGCGTTGCCGCGCTCGGAGCCTTCCCTGCCGCCAGCCGAGCGGACGTTCGGATCGGTCCCAGCACGGTCGTCGTGCGCAGCGCATCCGGACGGGCCACGATCACCCGCTCCCCGTTTCGCGTCTCCTTCGCCGACGCGGCGGGTCGGCGCGTGCTGCTCGAGACGCCGTCCACCCCCCGCACCCTCGCCCTCTCCCCTCCCCCGCCGCCGCTCCTCGCCGGCTATGACCCACCGCTGCAGGGCACGTTGTACGCGCCGCTCGCCTTCACGGTGGGCACGGAGCGCACGAGGGCTCGCGACTCGGGGCAATGGTCGGGCAACCTCGAGAGCAGCGTGCGCACGGGCACCGTCTACGGCGCACGCGCGGTGCGCTCCGCGCGGCAAGCCGGGCGCGGCGTGCGGCTGGTCGTCGAGACCAGCGATCCCACCGGTCGCGTGCTCGTCGTGACGGTCGCGCCCGACCGCGGCGGGTCGCTGCACGTGGCAGTGCGCCCGGACCCGAGCAAGGGTGTGGTCGGCATGGCCGACTCGTTCACCAGCGGGCGCGACGAGGCGTTCCGCGGGTTCGGCGGCCGCCACCTGCGCCTGGACCAGCGCGGGCAGGCGTTCTTCAACTGGACCAACGAGGAGAACCTCGACGCCCAGCCGTTTCGTGTCCCCGGATCCGGCGCCGGGACGCTGCTCTACCCCAACGGGCCTGAGGCCGCCTACTATCCCCAGGCCTCCTTCGTCTCATCGCGGGCCTACGGCTTCCTGCTCGACCGCCCCGAGCTGGCGCGCTTCCGGATGGCCTCGGACCGCCCGGACGCCTGGCAGGCCGACGTCTCCGCACGCGGCCTTGACTACGTCGTCGCCCCGGGGCCGGCGCCGCGCGCGATCGCCACGCTGACCTCGATCACCGGCCGCCAGCGGGTGCCGCCCCGGTGGGCCATCCGGCCCACACTGGATCGCGCGACCGCGCTCGGCCAGGACCCCGCGGCCTACCTGCGCCAGGTCCGCCGGGACCTGCGCGACATCGACCGCTACCGCCTCCCGCTGGGCGCCTACCGGATCGAGGGCTGGCAGATCCTGCCCCCCGAGACCGTTCGCGGGGTGATCCGCGCGCTGCGCCGCCGCGGCATCAAGGCGCTGGTCTACTTCCGCTGCTTCGTCTCCGACGACGTCGCCGGGACAGAGAGCAAGGGTGCCTTCGCCGAGGCGATCGCCAAGGGGCTCGTGGCCCGCACGAAGAGCGGGGAGCCGTTCCTCTTCGGGAACTCCTTCGGGGGCAGGTCGGGGCTCTTGGACTTCACCAACCCGGCGACGCGCCGCTGGTGGCGCGGCCGGGTCCGTTCGGCGCTCGACCTCGGCGCGGACGGCTTCATGCAGGACTTCGGCGAGGAGACCCTGCCGGGCATGCGCTTCTTCGACGGTGAGACGGGTGCGACTATGCACAACCGCTACCCGGCGGTCTACCACCGTGCGACGCGGCAGGTGGTGGACGGGTACGAGCGCCAGAACCCCGGCCGTAGGATCTTCTTCTTCACCCGCGCCGGCTACTCTGGCCGGCCCGGCGGGGCGGCCTACGAGAACGCGAACTTCCCGGGCGACGAAACGACGGACTGGACGCGCTCGTCGGGGATCGCCGCTCAGGTGCCCGACATGCTCAACCGCGCGGTCGGGGGCGCCTACGGGTTCACCACCGACATCGGCGGCTACTTCGACGTCTACAACGGAACCCCGACGACGAAGGAGCTCCTCCTCCGCTGGGCCCAGCTCGCGGCGCTCACCCCGTTCTTCCGGCTGCACGGGTCGCTGATCGCGGGCGTCCACACCCCGTGGAGCTTCGACGCGCAGACCGTCCGCCTGTACAACGCCCTCTCCCGCCTGCACGATCGCGCACGCCCGCTGATCCTGCGCCTCTGGCGCGAGGCGGTGAGGACCGGGATCCCGCCCACCCGGCCCCTGTGGCTCGCGTATCCGGGTGACGGGCGCGCCGCGCGACAGGACCAGGAGTGGCTGCTGGGGCGCGACGTCCTCGTGGCGCCCGTCGTCGCCGAGGGAGCGCGCAGGCGGACCGTCTACTTCCCGCGCGGCTGCTGGCGCCAGCCGGTCACCCGGCAGGTCGTGCGCGGCCCGCGGACGAGCACGATCCCGGCCCCGCTCTCACGCCTGCCCTACTTCGTGCGCTGTGGCTCAAGGCCTTTCGCGACCAAGCGCTAGGAGTCCGATCCGGCGTAGTGGCTGGCACGAACGGCGGGCGACGAAGGGGGACAGATTTGAGGGGTGGGGCGATTTCCGGTCGATGTGCCACCGCTTTTCGACCCACCCCTCCCTTTGCCCGACGCCGTTGCCTCCAAAGCTGCGCCGGCCGACCTAGCTCAGCGCCATCCAGATGTAGTAGCCCGTCGGGAGCGTGAACAGCACGGCGTCCAGGCGGTCCAGCGCGCCGCCGTGGGCGCCGAAGAGCGTTCCGGTGTCCTTGGTGTCGGCGTCGCGCTTGATGTAGGACTCGAAGAGGTCGCCGACGGGCGCGGCGAGCGCCACCCCCAGGCCGATGAGGAGAGCGTCGGGCCCCGACAGCCAGTCCTGGTACAGGCCGGCGAACCACGTCGCCGCCACCGCGAAGAGCATCCCGAAGACAAGGCCCTCGACCGTCTTGTTCGGAGAGATGCTCGCGGCCAGCGGCCGGCGACCGAAGGTGCGGCCTCCGAGGTAGGCGCCCGTGTCGCCGATGAAGGTGCCGACCAGGATGTCGACGATGACCCCGTCGCCGTGGGGAGCCTCTCGCAGCAGCACGGCGTGGGCGATGGCCAGCCCCACCCACCAGACCCCGAGGAGGGTGACGGCCATCGCCAACGTGGGGCGCCGGCGGACGGGCCCGATGAGCGTGAGCCCGAAGAGCACGGGGACGAAGGCGACGGCGACGAGCAGGACCTGGAACTGGTCGCCGTAGAGGGCGGCGAAGGCGAGGCCGATGAGGCCCAGCCAGCCGGCGAGCGTCACCGGCCGCAGGTCGGCGAACATGGTGTAGAGCTCGTGCAGGCAGACCAGGCCGAGGAGGATCACCCCGAGCGCGAAGACCAGGCCGCCCCGCGCGACGATGACGATCGCGAAGACGATCGCCGGGATGGCCGCCAGGATGCGGGCGCGGAGATCCGAGCCGCCGCCGCCGCTGCGGCGACGGGACGGGCGCGATCGCGTGCTCGCGCGCGTACGCGGGGTCCGGCGGGGGGTCCGCGTCGCCATCAGCGGCCGCCGAACCGGCGCCGGCGCGCCTCGTATTCCGCGAGCGAGCCCTCGAAGGCCTCGCGCGAGAAGTCGGGCCACAGCTCGTCGCGGAACACGAACTCGGCGTAGGCACCTTGCCAGAGCAGGTAGTTGGAAACACGCTGCTCGCCGCTGGTGCGGATGATCAGGTCGGGGTCGTGCATCTCGGGCGCGTAGAGGTGGCGGCGGAAGTCCTCCTCGGTCTCTCCGTCAAAGCTTCGCGCTGCGTCGACGATCTCCGCCCTGCCGCCGTAGTTGAAGGCGACGAAGAGCGTGATGCGGTCGTTCGCTGCGGTCAGTCCCTCTGCCCACTCCATGCGGCCCACGAGCGCCTCGTCGACGCCCTCCCGGCGTCCGATGAAGCGCATGCGCACCCCCTCCTCGTGCAGCTCGGGGGTCTCCTGGTCGATGCGCTGGGCGAACATGGCCATGAGCGCGTCCACCTCCGCACGCGGGCGCGACCAGTTCTCGGTGGAGAAGGAGTAGACCGTCAGCTCGCGCACGCCGAGATCGACCGCGTCGCGCAGGCGCGCTTTCACGGTGTCTGCGCCGGCACGATGCCCAGCGACGGCCGGCAGCCCGCGGCGCTTGGCCCAGCGGCCGTTCCCGTCGGTGATGATCGCGACGTAGCGAGCCCGCGCGGGGCCCTCGCCCGCCTCCTCGCGGTCCGCCATGTCTCCTCAAACCTCGAGGATCTCGGCTTCCTTGACCTTCAGCACCGCGTCGAGCTCTGACACCTTCTCGTCGGTCAGCTTCTGCAGCTCTGCCTCGGCGCGATGCTCCTCGTCCTTGCCGGTGTCGCCCGCGTCCCGAAGCTCGCGCAGGTCGTGCATGACGTCGCGGCGGATGTTGCGCACGGCGACGCGGCCGTCCTCGGCGATCCCGCGCACGACCTTGACCAGCTGCCTGCGCCGCTCCTCGGTGAGCTCGGGGATGGTCAGGCGGATCACCTTGCCGTCGTTGGACGGAGTCAGCCCCAGGTCGGAGTTCATGATCGCCTTCTCGATCGCCTTGATCGAGCTCTGGTCGTAGGGCTGCACCGAGAGCAGCCGTGCCTCCGGCGCGTTGACCGTGGCCAGCTGTCGCAGGGGCGTCGCGGCCCCGTAGTAGTCGACGGTCACGCGGTCCAGCAGCGCCGGGCTCGCACGGCCCGTCCGAACCGACCCGAACTCGTGCCGGATCGACTCAACCGACTTCGTCATGCGCTCGCGCGCGTCCTGCAGCAGCTCATCGATCACGTGCTCACCAGAGTCCCGACGCGTTCGCCCGAGATTATCCGCTGGATGTTGCGTTCGTCGTCCATGTTGAACACGTACAGCGGCAGGTGGTTCTCCAGGCAGAGGGTCAGCGCTGTCGCGTCCATCACGCGAAGCTGGCGCTGGATGGCGTCCATGTGGGAGATCGCGGGCAGGAAGCTCGCGTCGGGATCCAGGCGAGGGTCGGCGCTGTAGACCCCCTCCACCCCGTTCTTGCCCATGAGGATCGCCTCGGCGTGGATCTCCGATGCCCGCAGCGCGGCGGCGGTGTCGGTGGTGAAGAACGGGTTCCCGGTGCCCGCGGCGAAGATGACGACCCGGCCCTTCTCCAGGTGGCGGATGGCCCGCCGGCGGATGTAGGGCTCGGCGACCTCCTGGACCTCGATCGCCGACTGAACGCGCGTGTGCGCGCCGGCGGTCTCCAGGGCGTCCTGCAGGGTCAGCGCGTTGAGGACCGTCGCGAGCATCCCCATGTAGTCGGCCGTCGCGCGGTCCATCCCCTTCGCAGCGCCCTGCAGGCCGCGGTAGATGTTGCCCGCGCCGACCACCACCGCCACCCCGACCCCGCGGTCGCGGACCTCGGCGATCTGACCGGCGATCGCCGTGACGCGCGCGGGATCGGTGCCGTAGGAGAGCTCCCCCATCAGGGCCTCTCCCGACAGCTTGATGAGGACGCGCTCGAAGACCGGGTCTGGCACCGCGGCCGGGACCCTACTCGCCGACGCTGAAACGCGAGAAGCGCCGGATGACGACGTTCTCGCCGGTCTTCGCCGCGAGCTCGGCGCGAAGCTCCTCGATCGTCTTGCCCTCGTACTTGTCGGTGTTCACGTGGACCTGGTTGTGAAGCACGACGTCCTCGAGCCACTTCTTGAGCTTGCCCTCGGCGATCCGCGGCCGGATGTGCTCGGGCTTGTCGGCGGCCTGCTCCTCGTAGATGCGAAGCTCGGACGCGCGGACATCCTCGGGCACATCCTCCTCGGTCACGTACTGCGGCCCGGCGGCGGCGACGTGCAGCGCGACGTCGCGGGCGAAGGCCACGAAGTCATCGTTGCGCGCGACGAAGTCCGTGTTGCAATCGACCTCGACGAGCACGCCGATCTTGCCGTTGGCGTGGATGTAGCTCTGCACGGTGCCCTCGGTCGCCTCACGGCCACCGAGCTTCGCGGCGCCGGCGATGCCCTTGACGCGCAGCCACTCGATCGCCTCGTCGACATCGCCGCCGGTCTCCTGTAGCGCCCGCTTGCAGTCCATCATCCCCGCGCCCGTGCGGTCGCGCAGGGCCTTTACCTCCTTGGCGCCGATCTCCGCCATGCGCTACTCCTCGTCCGCGGCCTGCGGTGAGGTCTGCGCCTGCGGGTGGGGCTTCACCTCGTCCGGGTCGCGGCCGGGCGTGTCGCTGGGGTCGGCTGCGACCTCGGGCACACCGCCTTCGGTGCGCAGGCGATCCACCTTCTGCGCCGCGTCTGCGACCTGCGCCTCGGCGACCTGACGGTCCTGGCCCTCGCCGGCCTGGGTGAGCGCCTCCTCCGCGGCGCGCTCCTCGGCCTCCTTGCGCGCCTGCTCCTCGGCCTCACGCCGTGCGCGCTCCTCGGCCTCCTTGCGCGCCTGCTCCTCGGCCTCCAGGCGCGCCCGCTCTTCCTCCGCCCGGAACACCGCGCGGCCGTCGGCGGTGACGTCGCCGATCGCCTGGGTGATCAGCGCACACGAGCGGATCGCGTCGTCGTTGCCGGGGATCACGTAGCGGATGCCGTCGGGGTCGCAGTTGGTGTCGACCAGCCCGATGATCGGGATCTTCAGCCGGTGCGCCTCGCGCACCGCGATCTCCTCGGTCTTGAGGTCGATCACGAACATCGCGTCGGGAACGCGCTGCATGTTCTTGACCCCGCCGAGGTTGGCCTGGAGCTTGATCAGGTCGGCCTGGGCGGCCATCCGCTCACGCGTGGGGAGCAGCTCGAGCTGGCCTTCGGTCGCGTAGCGCTCGAGCTCGTGCAGGCGCTTGATGCGCTGGCTGATCGTGTGGAAGTTCGTCAGCAGCCCGCCCAGCCAGCGGTGGTTGACGTAGGGCATGCCCGCGCCCTCGGCCACGTCCTTGACCGCGTCGCGGGCCTGCTTCTTGGTGCCCACGAACAGCACGCTGCCGCCCCGGTGGGCGACCTCTGAGGTGAACTGCTGCGCCTGTGCGAGCAGGCGCTCGGTCTTCAACAGATCGATGATGTAGATGCCGCTGCTCTCCCCATGGATGAACCGGCGCATCTTGGGGTTCCAGCGGCGCGTCTGGTGGCCGAAGTGGACGCCGGCCTCCAGCAGCTCTCTGATGCCTACTTGAGCCACGGGTGCTCCCTTGTTTTTGGACGACGGCGGGGCTTCCCCCGGGCGCCGCACGGACTCGGACCGAACGCCGAGCAGGGACCGCGTGACCGCCCCGGAGGGGTCGGAAGGACGAACGCACGGAGCATAGCGCTGCAGGCGCAAGTTCCTGCTGCGATCGTCGTTTGAAGGAGGGACGGCAGGCCGGCCGCCCTTCCCCTACCTCCGGTGGTCCGGTCCGTCGCCGCGGGAACGGGGCGGCCACGGATGGCCGCCCCGCTCACGTGGCAGCTGCGGCCGCCCGCTCGAGCGCCACCCGCAGGTCGCCGGGCAGATCGGAGCCGACCTCCACCCACTCCCCCGTCGCCGGGTGTGGGAACGCGAGCCGCGTCGCGTGCAGGAACTGGCGTTCGAGCCCGAGGCTGCCCGCGTTGCCGTACTCGGGGTCGCCGGCGACGGGGTGCCCTATGGCCAGCAGGTGAGCGCGAATCTGGTGGGTGCGGCCCGTCTCCAGGCGGACGCGCAGCAGTGTGGAGGTCGGCAGCGCGCGCTCGACCGTGAAGCGGGTGACCGCCTCGCGCGGGTCGTCGGTGTCGATCGACATCCGGGTGCGCCTGCGCCGGTCGCGGCCGAGCGGAGCGTCGATCGTCCCCGCGCGGGCGGGAGGCCGCCCTTGCACCAGTGCGAGGTACTCGCGCTGCATCGCCCGGGTGCGCAGGGCCTCACGCAGCCCGCGGTGCGCCTCCTCGGTGCGGGCCACGACGAGCAGCCCCGAGGTGTCACGGTCCAGCCGGTGCACGACTCCCCGGCGCTCTGGGTCCTCGCCGCCGGCGAGCGCCGGACCCAGGAGCTGGGAGAGCGTGCCCTCGCGGTGCCCTCGCGCGGGGTGCACGACCAGTCCGGCGGGCTTGTCGACGACCAGCAGGTGCTCGTCCTGGTAGGGGATCGGAAGGTCCGGCGGCGGCGTGAGCGGAGCCGTGACGGGAGGTCGCGGCTCGTCCACCGCCACCATCTCGCCGCCCTGCAGCAGGCGCCGCTTGGGTGCTTGGGCCCCGTCGACGCGCACCCGCCCCCCCTCCAGCAGCCGCTGCGCCTTCGCACGGGAGCCAAGCGGCCCCGCGAGGAAGGCGTCGAGCCGCTGGCCCGCGGCCTCGGGCGGGACTCGGATCTCGGTCAGGGGCCGCTGTCCGCGGCGCGCGCGGAGTCCGCGCCGGGCGCTTGCGCAGCCGGTCGCGAACCGGACGCGAGCCGGTGCAGCGAGTCCAGCGCCTGGTGGACGATCTGACGGTACCAGCGCGCCCCGATCACCGTGTCGAAGGCGCGCGAGCTGAGGTTGCTGGGTTCCATTCCGACCTCGACCTCTGCGAACGTCGCGTCCCGGGCTTCGGTCAGCCGCCAGTGGGCGTAGTAACCGCTGCTGAGGCAGCGCAGATGGATCTCGCGCAGGTCATCGAGTTCATCGATCACGAAGGTTGTGGTCTTAGAGCCGAGCGGCGTGCGACTGCGCTGACGGAAGGTGGCTCCCTCGTCGACCTCGGCCAGGCCGGTCACCTGTACCACCTCGGCCGCCCACTCCGGATAGCGGTTGGGGTCGCCCACGAGCGCCCACACCCACTCGACCGGTGCGTCGATCAGCGCCTGCTCGCGCAAGGAGGACACGCGCCGATTCTGCCATACCACCAGCTCACGCTCGGGTCGGGGCCTCCTTCCCGTCCCCCCGCTCCAGGACGAACAGAAGCACGAGGACGCCGAAGGTGATCGAGGCGTCGGCGAGGTTGAACGGGGGCCAGAGGGGCAGGTCGATGAAGTCGGTGACCGCTTCGCCGCGCAGCCGGTCGATCAGGTTGCCCAGCGCGCCGCCGACCAGCAGCCCCGTCGGGAGCCAGAGGCCCGGTCGCGACGGATGGGTGGCGAAGTAGACGACCAGCGCCACCAGCGCCACAGCCGTGACGACGAGTACCAGCGCACGCCCGCTCGCCAGCAGGCCGAAGGCGACCCCGTGGTTGCGGACGTTGACGAAGTCGACCCCGGCGAACACGCTCTCGCGCCCACCCCGGTCGATCGCGGCGTTGACCCACGCCTTGCTGGCCTGATCGGCGGCGATGACAAGCAGCCCGACGGCCACCGCCCTCCCCCACGCAGCGGCCGCCATCAGTTAGGAGGCCCCTGGAAAAAGACGACCCGACTGGGGCGGTCGAGGACCAAGCTGAGCGACGCACGACGGCGAAGCGCGTAGCAGCGCTACGCGCAGGTCTGCGGGTGGCGATCCAGCGCCGGTCATCGGCCGCATCCAGGCGTTTCGGACCTTTTTCAGGGGTCTCCTAGAGGTTGGAGACGGCCGAGGCGATGAGGCTGCCGCCGATCTGCAGGACGAACAGCGCGACGATGGGGCTCAGGTCGAGCGGGCCGATCATGGGGATGATCCGCCGGAAGGGCCGCAGGTAAGGCTCGGAGACGTCGCGCAGGAACCCCAGGACGGCGTTTAGCACGCGGTTGTAGGGCATCCGCACCCCGAACGAGAACACGAGGCTCGTCACCACGTAGGCGACGATGATCAGCGAGTAGACGGTGACCAGCGCCTGGATGTACCCGCCGACGTCGCTGGCGGTGATGGCCGCGAGGGCCATCACCGGCCGTCCAGTACGGCGTCGAGGGCGTCGGCGAAGGCGGCCCGCACGCCGCCGCGCTCGAGCGCCGCGAGGCCCCGTGCGGTCGACCCGCCCGGAGATGTGACCTCGCGGCGCACCGCGAGCGTGTCCATGTCCCGGGCCCGCAGCAGCTCGGCCGTCCCGCCGACGGCGCCTACGACCATCTGCGCCGCCTGCTCGGGGGACAGGCCGCGCCGGACCCCGGCGTCGACCCACGCCTCGACCACCAGGGCCACGTAGGCCGGGGCGTTGCTCATCAGCCCCATGGCGACGTCGATCTGGCTCTCTTCGACGGGGATCACCTCGCCGACGCGGCCGAAGAGCTCGAGCACCCGCTCCTGGAGCGCGGGATCGCCGGGATCGCCGGGATCGCCGTCGCGGGCGTAGCAGAGCACGCCGCGCCGCACCTCGACCGGCAGGTTGGGGATGAAGCGGAATACCGGGATGCCGGGATAGGCGGCGCGGACCCGCTGAAGCGGCGTGCCCCCGAGGATCGTCACCACCGCGTTGGCGCGCGGCGCGACCTCCCCCGCGACGTGATCGAGCTGGGCGGGCTTGTGGCACAGGACCACCACGTCCGCTCGTGCGGCGACCTCGCCGTTGTCGGCCAGCGCCTCGCCGCCGACCTCTTCGGCGAGCGCTCGCGCACGCTCGGCGACGGGGTCAGAGCACAGCACGGGCTCAGCCCACCCGCGGGCGAGCGCACGGGCCATGCTCCCGGAGCCGATGAGGCCGATCTTCATCGCGCGCGAACCCTACTTCGCCGCCCTGTTAGGACTGGTTGAAGAAGCCCTTCTCGATCAGGCGTGCCCGCTCCTCGGCGCTGATCTCCACGTTGCGCGGCGTGAGCATGAACACCTTGTCGGCGATCCGCTGCATACCGCCGTCCAGCGCGTAGGTGAGACCGCTGGCGAAGTCGATCAGCCGCTTGGAGAGCTCGCTGTCCGAGCTCTGCAGGTTGAGGATCACCGGGATGGAGTCCTTGAACTTGTCGGCAACGTCCTGCGCGTCGTTGAAGCTCTTGGGAACGACCAGGTGGACGCGGACGTCGGAGCGACCGTTGCTGCGCACGCTGCCTCCTCCCCCGCCGCCGCCAATCGGCCGCAGCGCTCGCGTGCCGCGCTCGCTGGAGGCGGGCATGTCGTCGTCGGCGAAGATGTCGTCGATCTCGTCTCGTCGCCGCCGGGCGCTGAGCCGGCGTACGTTGGGCCGCTCGCGGGGGCGGTCCTCCATGTCGGCCTCGGGGTCGGGCCCGGGGTCCTGCTCGTAGCGGTAGTCGTCCTCGTAGGACTCCTCGCGCTCCTCGGCGAGGCCGAAGTAGACGAGCGCGCGGTGCCAGGTGTCGCGAAAGGCCATGACGGTGAGGGAGTTCGTGCGGCAGGGCGGATTCCCTGCTCGCGAACATTATGGACCCTTGATCAGTCGTACAGCCTCGTCCCGATGCGCACGAGCGTCGCCCCCTCCTCCACTGCGACGGCGAAGTCCTGAGTGGTGCCCATCGAGAGGCGCGTCCGGCCGTGCGCCGCCGCCAGCTCGCGCAGGCGCGCGAAGTACGGCCGGCTCGCCTCGGGGTCAGACGCGAGCGGGGGCATGGTCATGAGGCCGGCGACCGGAACCGGCGAGCGCTCGAGGAAGGCGGCCAGCTCGTCAGGCGCCACACCGCTCTTGGACGGCTCGCCGGAGAGGTTGACCTCCACCAGTACCGCACGGCCCTCGCCGTGGCGGGCGAGCTGGCCCAGGACGGAGTCCGATGCGACCGAGTGGATGAGCCGCACGCGGGGCGCAACGGCCTTCACCTTGCGGCTCTGCAGGTGGCCGATGAAGTCCCACGCGAAGCGCTCGCCCCAGCGCTGCTGCTTGGCCTCGAGGTCCTGGGCACGATTCTCCCCCACCACTTCGATCCCGGCCTCGGCCAGCACGCCCATCTCCTCCGGCCGGACGTACTTGGTGGCCGCGACGATGTCGACACCTGCGGCGTCACGACCGCCACGCGCCGCCGCAGCGGCAATCTCGTCGCGCACCTGCTCGAGGTTCGCACGGACGCGATCGGCACTCAGGCCCTCGATCAGCCGCGCCACGCCACGCCCGCCTGGCGACCGGTGACTCCGCCGTCGCGCCGGTGCGAGAAGAACAGCCCCGGATCGCCGCAGATGGTGCACAGGCCCACGTCGTGGATCTTCCCCACCCCCGCCTGCTCGAGCTCGCGGCGGGCGATCGCCTTGAGGTCGAGCCTGCGCCCGTGCCGCGCGCCGGGGTGCGAGGACGCGAAGGCGGCGTGCACCTCCTCGCCCACCTCGTAGCAGCAGCCGCCCGCGCCCGGCCCGACCGCGGCCGCGATCCGCTCGCGCGCCCCGAGCTCACGCAGCGCGGAGACCCCCTCGGCGACGATCCTGCCGGCCAGGCCGCGCCACCCGCAGTGCAGCATCGCGACCGCCTCGCGGGCGACCAGCGCCACGGGCAGGCAGTCCGCGGTGAGGACGATCGGGGCGACCTCGCGCGCCGAGGTGGCCTGGCCGTCGGCGGGCTGCGGCTCAGAGCGCGGCGGCGCACCGTCGAGGCGACGGACGTGCGCGCCGTGGACCTGGCGACCCTGCGCGAAGCTCTCGCGGGGAACGCCCACCTCCCCGGCGAGCCGCTCGCGGTTCTCGGCCACCCGCTCCGGTGCGTCATCGGTCCACAGGCCGAGGTTCAGGCTGGTGTACGGGCCCTCGGACACGCCGCCGCGGCGCGTGGTGAAGAGCACGGTGGCGCCCTCGAGCTCGATCGCGATGTGCTCGCCGTGCGCGACGAAGCGGTCCATGGGGCTTCGACCCTAGCCCGCCTCCGCGCCGGCCAAGGCGGCGCGCAGCTCGTCCTCGCGCCCGCGCGCCTCCCCGTCGAGCTTGGCGCGCAGGGCGGCCGCGAGCGCGCGGCCCACCGCCGGACCCTCCGGAACTCCGGCCGCGACCACGTCTCCGCCGCTGATCTGCAGGCGGACGTATTGCAGCTCGTCCAGCCACCGTCCGGCCTGCTCGCCGGCGCCCAGCGCACCGGCGAGCGCGACGGCCGCCTCCGGCGCTGGGCGCGCCGCGTCGGCGATCTGGGAAGGCCGTCGCGCCTGCGCCAGACGGTGCGCGAGTGCGGGAGCGTCCAGGGCGGCGGCGACGATCGCCTCGCGGTCGCGTGCTTCGAAGCTCAGCCGGTCCAGCCACGAGCGTAGGTCATGGCGCTCCAGTCCACGCGCGAGGGAGGCAACCACCACGTTCGGGTCGCCGGGACGCAGGGCCAGCGCCCGCTCGAGCACTGCTGCGTCGAGCTCGAGGCCGGGGTGCAGCGCCGCGATCAGGCCGAGGGCCTCCATGGCCTCCAGCGCCTCCACCGGCCGCGGCTCGCGGGCGACCAGCCGCAGCTCCGTGCCGACCCGCTTGCCCGAGACGGTGGCGAGCGCGTCATTTACGACGGCCTCCCGGGCCAGCCGGTCGGTCTCGGGCTCGGGCCCGAGTCCCAACCGCGCGGCCAAACGCGCGAGCCGCAGCAGGCGCGTGGGGTCGTCCTGGAAGCTGCGCGGGTGAAACACCCTGAGCCGGCCCGCGCGAAGGTCGTCGAGCGCGCCGGGAGGCGCGCGAAGCTCGCCGAGGACGGGGGCGTCGAGCGCGGCGGCAAGGGCGTTGAGCGTGAAGTCGCGGCGCACCAGATCGTCACCGAGGGCGGCCGGGACGACGTCGGGGAGCGCGCCCGGATGCGCGTAGCGCTCGCGACGAGCGCGAACGAGGTCGAAGGAGACCGTCGGCGACAGGACGCTCGCGGTGTCGAACCGACCGGTTTGCACGACCTCGCCTCCGAGGCGCTCCGCGATGCGTCGCGCAGCGCCGAGCGCGTCGCCCTCGGTCACCACGTCGAGGTCGAGCGGGGGGCGGCCCAGCAGCAGATCGCGGACCGCCCCGCCCACCAGCCACAGCCCAGGCTCATCGCGCGCCAGGTGCACGAGCGCAGCGACCGGCGGATCGGCCCGCATGCGCTCGGGCAGCGAGGCGGGGTCGGCGACGGGGCGCACGGCCCCAGTCTCCCGCCCTCTCAGGACGGGAGCACCGCGCGAACGGAAACGCCCGCCTCGGCGAGGCGCTCCTTGACGTCGCGCACGGTGTAGCGCCCGTAGTGGAAGATCGACGCGCACAGGACCGCATCGGCCCCGGCGCGCAGGGCGTCCACGAGGTGCTCGACCTCGCCCGCCCCACCCGAGGCGATCACCGGCACGTCCACCGCGCCGGCGACCGCGGCGGTGAGCTCGAGGTCGTAGCCGGCGTTGGTCCCGTCGCGGTCCATGCTGGTGAGCAGGATCTCCCCCGCCCCCAGCTCGACCGCCTTGCGCGCCCAGGCCACCGCGTCGCGGCCGGTCGGGGTGCGGCCCCCGGCGACGAAGACCTCCCAACCGCTCTGGTCCTCGCGCGCCTTGGCGTCGATGGCCAGCACCACGCACTGCGCCCCGAAGCGCGCGGCGAGCTCGCCGATCAGCTCCGGGCGGGCCACCGCGGCGGAGTTCACCGAGACCTTGTCCGAGCCGGCGTCGAGGACGGCCTGGGCATCCTGCACCGACCGGATGCCTCCGCCGATGGTGAACGGGACGAAGACGTTGTCGGCCGTGCTTCGGGCCAGCGCGCGCATGGTGTCGCGTTTCTCGTGGGTGGCGGTGATGTCGAGGAAGACGAGCTCATCCGCACCGTCGCGGTCATAGCGCTCGGCCAGCTCGACGGGGTCACCGGCATCGCGGATGTCGAGGAAGTTCGTGCCCTTGACGACCCGTCCGGCGTCTACGTCCAGGCACGGGATGACGCGCTTGAAGTGCATGGCCCAACGATAGGCGCGGCTTTGCCGGCCTACGAGCGCCGCGGTACAGGCGCCAGCGCGGCCGGCGCGGCCGAGCTGCTCGCCTCGAGCACCGACTGGCCCTCGGCGATCGTGAACCGCCCCTCGTAGAGCGCCTTGCCGACGATCACGCCGGCGAGGTTGACCCGGCGCAGGGCGACGAGCTCGCGCAGGTCGTCCAGCGAGCCGATGCCTCCGGAGTACAGGAAGCGCCCGCGCACGGTGTCGGCGATGCGGCTGACCTCGTCGGCGTCGATGCCCGCGAGCATCCCGTCGCGCTCGACGCTCGTGTAGGCGAGCTGGCGCACCCCACGCGCCTGCAGCCGGCCGATCACCGCCTCGGCGGGCATCTGGGTGGTCTCCGTCCAGCCCGCGGTCGAGACGTGGCCGCCGCGCACGTCCACCGAGACGAGGAGCCTCGACCCGTACGCGGCAAGCACCTCGTCGAGGAAGTCCAGGTCGGTGTACACGGCGGTGCCGAGGATCACCCGGTCGGCACCGGCGCGCAGCGCATCGCGGACGGTGACGAGGTCGCGCAGGCCGCCCCCGTACTGGACGGGCACCGGCACTCCGGCGGCGATGCGCTCGAGGTGGCCGAGGTTCGCCGGCCGGCCGGTGCGTGCGCCGTCGAGATCGACGACGTGCAGGAAGCGCGCCCCCTGCTCGGCCCAGGTCCGGGCGGCGTGCAGCGGGTCCGCGTCGTAGACCGTCTGATCCTCGAAGCGACCCTGGACGAGGCGAACCGCCTTGCCGTCCAGGATGTCGATGGCCGGGTAGAGGATCACGCCGAGACGCGCGCGCAGATCCGCGCGAAGTTGGCGAGCAGGGCCAGGCCGTGCGTGGAGGACTTCTCGGGATGGAACTGGGCGCCGAACACGTTGTCGCGCGCGACGACCGAGACGAACGGCGAGCCGTATTCGCTGACCCCGAGGACGTCGTCGTCCTCGGCGGGGTGCGGGACGAAGGAGTGAACGTGGTAGAAGGCCGCCGGGTCGGGCAGGCCCTCGACCAGCGGGGAGTCGCGGGTCCACCGGACCTCGTTCCAGCCGATGTGCGGGAGCGGGGCACCGCGCGGGTCGAGCGGGCGCACCTCCCCGTGCAGGATGCCGAGGCCCGTCGCGCCACCGTGCTCCGCGGACGAGTCGAAGAGCAGCTGCATTCCCATGCACGACCCGAAGAACGGCATCCCTTCCTGGGCGCAGCCGCGCAGCACCTCCTCGAGATCGAGCTCGCGAAGGCCGCGCATGGCCGCCGGGAAGGCGCCGACCCCGGGAAGCAGCAGGCCGTCGCTGCCACGAAGCTCGGCAGGATCGCGGGTGATCACGGTTCGCGCACCGACCCGATCGAGCGCCTTCTCGACCGAGCGCCGGTTGCCCATCCCGTAGTCGACGATCGCGATCCGCGGCGCGCTCACGTCAGCGTCCCCTTGGTGCTCGGAACCCCGCTCTCCGTCGGGTCGAGCGCCACGGCCGCGCGCAGCGCCCTCGCGAAGGCCTTGAACGCCGCCTCGATCATGTGGTGCGCGTTGGTCCCCGCGTCCACCCGCAGGTGAAGAGTGAGCCTCGCGGCGCTGGCCACGGCCCGGAAGAGCTCCTCGGCCAGCTCGTGGTCGAAGGGCCCGATGGCGCCGGGGGGAAGCTCGGCGTTCCACGCGCAGTATGGCCGGCCCGAGACGTCGATCGCGCACGTCGCGAGCGCCTCGTCCATGGGCACGAGCGCGTGGCCGTAGCGAGCGATGCCGGCCCGGTCGCCGAGCGCCTGGTCCAGCGCCTGGCCCAGGCACAGCCCGACGTCCTCGACCGTGTGGTGGGCTCCCGTCTCCAGGTCGCCCGTGGCCCGGACCTCGAGGTCCAGGCGGCCGTGGCGGGCGAGGAGGTCGAGCATGTGGTCCAGGAAGCCGACCCCCGTGCGTCGCTCCCCGCCTCCGTGGCCGTCGAGGGACAGCCGCAGGTGCACGCGGGTCTCCTTGGTCTGACGATCGATCTCGGCGGCGCGGGTCATCGGGCCGGCGGATTGTCGCCCATGCGCGCCTCCATCGACTCGGCGTGCGCCTCGAACCCCTCGACCCGGGCGATGGCCGCACCCGCGGGGGCGAGGGCGGCGGCTGCGCCCCCCACCCGGACCTCGGCCATCCGGCGCCGGAAGGCCCGCGGCCCGAGCGCCGATGCGAAGCGGGCCGCGCCGCCGGTCGGCAGCACGTGGTTGGAGCCTGCGACGTAATCCCCGAACGCGGTTGCGCTCGCCGCGCCGGCGAACACGCACCCGGCCACCCGCGTCGCTGCCAGACGCTCGACCTGCTCGCCGATCAGCTGGAGATGCTCCGGCGCGAGCGCATCGGCCAGCGCCAACGCAGCTTCGACGTCGGGCGCGTCGATCAGCACGCAGGGCACCTCGCCGCCGTCCGGCAATGCGTCGACGAGCGCGTCGATCACCGCCGTCGACGGCGAGATGGCCGCGACGAGCGACCCTTCCCCGTGCTCGGCCTGGGCTGCGAGGTCGAGGGCGACGAGCGATGCGGACTCGGCGTCGGTGCTCACCACCACGAGCTCGCTCGGACCGGCGAGGCCGTCGATCCCGACCTGCCCGAAGACCTGCCGCTTGGCCTCGGTCACGTACGCGTTCCCCGGCCCGACGATCACGTCCACCGGAGCGACGCTCTCCGTCCCGTAGGCGAGCGCCGCGATCGCCTGCGCGCCGCCCATGCGGTGGACTTCTCCCACGTCGCACAGCGCGCAGGCCGCGAGCACGGCCGGATCGCCGGAGGGCGAGCACACCACCACCCGCTCCACCCCCGCCGTCAGCGCGGTCACGGCGCCCATGACCACCGTGCTGGGATACGGCGCCCGGCCGCCGGGCACGTACACCGCGACCGACCCGACGGCAAGCTCGTGGACGGTGACCCGCTGTCCCTGGTCGAGGACGACTTCACGCGAGGCCGGCTCGAGCTGCGCGGCCGCCAGCGCCTCGACGTTCGCGCGCGCGAGCTCGAGGCCGGCTCGCAGCTCCGCGGACATCCCGGCGAGCGCCGCGGAGAGCTCCTCGCCGCCGACCCGTGCCGGCGGATGGCCCGCCGGGTCCAAGCGCCGCGTCAGCTCGAGCAGCGCCTCGTCGCCCTGCGTGCGGACCCGCTCGAGGACCTCCGCGACCGTCGCCTCGACGTCTTCGGGCGCCGGTGCGAGCGCTCTCACGCGAGCCGCCAGCGCACCCGGGTCGCCTTCCAGCGCCACGCGCTCAACCCGCACGGATCCGCTCCAGCACCCCGTCGATCGCCGCCGCCTTGAGCTTGTGGGCGACGGGGTTGGCGATCAGGCGCGCCGTGCACAAGGCGATCTCCTCGCGCACGACGAGGCCGTTCTGGCGCAGGGTCGTGCCCGTCGCCGTGAGGTCGACGATCGCTTCGACCAGGCCCGTCAGTGGCGCGAGCTCGACCGACCCCTTGACCTCGACTATCTCCGCCTGGCGCCCGGTGCGCTCGAACCAGCCCGCCGCGATCCGCGGGTACTTCGTCGCGACGCGCATGGTCCCCAGGCGCCTTAGAGCCTCGAGTGCGGGGTCGGGCCCGTCGACGGTGGCGAGCACCATCGTGCAACCGCCGTAGCCGAGGTCCAGGAGCTCGTAGACGTCGCGCTCGGACTGCTCCATGAGCACGTCCTTGCCGGTGATCCCGAGGTCCGCGGCGCCGGCCTCCACGTAGGTGGGAACGTCGGACGGGCGCATGGTCACGATGCCCGCATCGGGAAAGATGAGCCGGCGGTCATTGGAGCGGACCTCCGCGGTGTCCACGCCCAGGCGGTCCAGGAGGTCGAGCGTCCCCTCGAACAGCGCGCCCCGGGGCACCGCCACGATCAGGTCGTTCACGTCGCCGTCCCCCGCTCCTCGCCGGTCAGCGCGCCGTGCAGGCGCTCGACGTCGAGCGCGAAGCCCACGGCGGGGAGCGGCCGCCCGAAGCGCGCCAGCAGCTCGTCGTAGCGCCCGCCGCCGCCGAGCGGAACACCGAGCGCGGGGTCGTAGACCTCGAACACCGCGCCCGTGTAGTAGCCCAGGTCGCGCAGCAGCCCGAGGTCGAAGATGATCCGCTCGGCCACGGCCGGCTCGAGCAGCGCGTGCACTGCGCGCATGCCGTCAACCGCCTCGCCCGCAGCGTCGAGCGCCTCGGGGCCGCCGCGGGTCTGGGGCACGCGCAACAGCAGCTCGGCGGCCTGGGCGTCGAGCCCCAGCGCGCCGATCTCGCGCTCCACGCCGACGAAGTCGCGAGTCACCAGCTCGTGCAGGAGCGGACCGCGGCGCGCCGGGTCCACCCCAACCATGTCGAGCAGTGCGGGGTAGAGCCCCGCGTCGCCCAGCCCGACGCGGTACCCCCGCAGGCCGACCGCGTCGAGGGCCGCGCACAGCAGGCGCAGGGCCTCGGCGGTGCCCTCCGGCGCCGGTGAGCCGATCAGCTCGATGCCCGCCTGCAGCAGCTCGCGGGCCTGGCCACGGTGCGCGCGGACAGGCCGGTAGGCGCTGGCCACATAGGAGAAGCGAAGCGGCGGCTGCACGCCCGCGTAGCGCGTCGCCGCCACGCGCGCGATCGGCACCGTCATGTCCGAGCGCAGCACGAGCACCTCGCCGTGGGCGTCGAAGAGCCGGTAGGCGGGGCTCACGCCCGCGGGACGCAGCTCTGACTCGTACTCCAGCGCGGGGGTCGCCACCTCGCCGTAGCCGGCCGCCTGGAAGGCCTCGCGCAGTGTCGAGGTGATCGCGCGGAGCTCCCGCATCTCGTCGGGCAGCACGTCGCGCGTTCCGCTGGGGATCGGGTGGATCATGGGCGTGGAGGGCTTGGCCACGCCGTTAGGCGTGAACCGGCTGGGTGGCGACGCGCTCTATGCGAGCGCCCAGCTCGCGCAGGCGCTCGTCGATGCGCTCATAGCCACGGTCGATCTGGCGGATGTTGCCGATCTCGCTCACGCCGTCGGCGCACAGCGCGGCGATCAGCATCGCCATCCCCGCGCGGATGTCGGGCGACTCCAGCCGCTCCCCGCGCAGGCGCGCGGGGCCGCTGACGATCGCCCGATGCGGGTCGCACAGGGTGATGTCGGCTCCCATGGTCACGAGCTTGTCGGTGAAG
>JBBQNQ010000033.1:0-29086 GCA_038330095.1 Solirubrobacterales bacterium | reverse complement strand
CACGTCTCGCACGATGATCCAGCCCCCGCGCTCCTCCCAGCTCGTCTCGAGCACCAGCGTCCCCGGTAGGTATCGCCGGGCGACCGGCACGAGGGTGTCGGCCGGCCCGAGCCGGAAGCCTCCGGCATCGCGGTCGAGGATCGCCCCGAAGACGCTCGGGCTGTCCATGCGCGGAAGGCACAGCCACTCGACGTTTCCGCTGGGCGCCACCAGCGCGGTGGTCTCGCAGTCCGACAGGAAGCCGTAGTCGGCGATCGGCGGGAACGGGCTCCCCCCCAGCGCCACGCCCTCCGGGCGCATGTCGCCGAGCTCCTTCATCCCCGGGGGCGCGTGGCTCACGGGCGGAAGTATCGCTGGACCGTGCGCCTCGCGCCGACCCGAACGCTCTAGGGGCTTGCCTTAGCCGCCCAGCGCGGAGTTGCTTCCCGTCGGCTGACTCGAGCCCGGGAAGCTGGCCGGCGGCGCCGCCGCGCCCTCCAGGACAGTCGCGCCGCTGGCATTCTTGATCGTCAACCGGACCGAGTCATTCGCTCCGCCCGCCCCGCCGCAGAGAACAGGACCACCGCCGAGACCAGCACCGTACGCCGCACGGCCGAGCCTACCTCTGCTCGATGCCCGTGTCGATGAGAACGCCCGGGTTGAGGATGCCGGCGGGGTCGACGGCGGCCTTCGCGCCACGCAGCGCCCGCGCGAACGGCTCGGGGCGCTGGCGGTCGTACCACGGACGGTGATCGCGCCCGACGGCGTGGTGATGGGTGATCGTGCCGCCGCCGGCGATGATCGCGTCCGAGGCGGCGCTCTTGATCGCCGCCCACTGGTCGAGCTCCTCGCCACGGCGGGCGGGCGCGAGGACGGTGAAGTAGGGAGCGGGCCCGTCCGGGTAGACGTGGGTGAAGCGGCAGCTCACTGTCCCGGCGCCGCAGACATCGCGCACGGCGTCCTGTGCGGCCGTGGTCACCGCCCGGTGGAAGCCCTCGAAGCGCTCCCAGGTGATCGCGGTCTCGAAGGTCTCGCTCACGACCCCCATGGCCACGAAGGTGTCGCGCAGGTAGGGAGCGCGCAGGAAGGCCTCGCGCCACGCGCCGACCGCGCCCCCGCCGCCGCCCTGTTGCTCGCTCCCGCTCCCTCCGTGCTCGTGGCACAGGGCGAGTGCCCGTTCCATCCACGCATCCAGCTCGTGGTCCGCGGACTCGAAGCCGAGCACGAGAAGCGCGTGGTCGCCGTCGCCGGCCATGGTCAGCGCCGCCTCGCGCGCGTCTATGAGTCGGCAGTTGGAGGGGTGAAGACCGGACTGCGAGAGTGCGCGCACCGCCTCCGCGCCGGCGCCGAAGGTGCGAAACCGAACGCCGGCCGAGCGCCGGTGCGTGGGCCGCGGGAGCACCCGGACCCACGCCTCGGTGATCACGCCGAGAATCCCCTCCGAGCCGACGAGCATGCGGTCAGGGCTCACTCCCGCGCCCGAGCCCGGCAGGCGGCGGCTCTCCCACGCGCCTGACGGAGTGATGGCGCGCACCGATTCCACGAGATCCTCGACATGGGTGTGGAGCGTCGCGAAGTGGCCGCCCGCGCGGGTGGCGATCCACCCACCGAGCGTCGAGAGCTCGAAGGACTGGGGGAAGTGGCGGAGGGTCAGCCCGTGCGCGGCGAGCTGCGCCTCCAGGCCCGGGCCGGTCGCGCCCCCCTGGATGCGCGCCGCACGCGAGACCTCGTCGATCTCGAGCACCCGATCGAGCGCGCGCAGGTCGAGCGTCACGGCGCCCGCGTAGCGGGAGGGCAAGCGTGGCTCGATCCCGCCCACAACGCTCGTGCCCCCGCCGTAGGGGATCACCGCCGCGCCGGCGCCCGCGCACCACTCGAGCACGCGCTCGACGTCCGCCTCGTCGCGCGGGAGCGCCACGACGTCGGGCACGTGGTCGAAACGCCCGCGAAACGCGCGCACGACGTCGCGGTACGCCCGCCCATAGGCGCGTGAGGCACGATCGTGGCGGTCGCTGGAGCAGATCGCCGCCAGCTCGGCGGGCGGCGCCAGGCGCGGCGCCGGCAGCTCGATGGCCTCCAGTGGCACCGGGCGCTCGGGCTCGGTCTCGCCGAAGCCGAGGTGCCGTGCGAGGCCGCCGGCCGCCGCGCGGACCTCGTCGTGGGACGGGACCTCGTCCTCGTAGCCCCATCCCCAGTGGTTTCGGCGGCGTGGCGGAGCGAATGCCATCGGATGCCAAGCTACACCGCTATGAACGTCCCCGGCATCCTCGCGCGCGGTCCGTGGGAGCCTGGGCAGGTCACGACGCGCTGGCGCGAGGAGGCGTGGGAGCCGCCGCCGGCGGCCGCCGCCGCCGCCGACGCGGCGATCGACGCGCTGCGCGAGCGCGGCTCGCCCAGCCACGACGGCATGAGCGCCAGGCTGGCGCGCTACGAGACCGGCGGGGACGCGCTGGCCCTCGAGCTCCAGCCCGCGCGGTGGTCGCTGCGGCTGACCGACGATCCGGAGGTCGACAGCCTGTCGGTGCTGTGCGTGGTGCGCGGCGCCGACGGGCGCTGGCTCGCCGGCCGGCGCGCCCCCTGGGTGGCGTCGTGGGCTGGTCGCTGGGCGCTGGGGGCCGGCGGCGCGGTCGAGGTGGGCGAGGACCCGGTGCAGACCCTGGGCCGCGAGCTCGAGGAGGAGTGGTCGGTGCGCCCGCAGCGGTTGTCCATCGAGGCGCTCGTTCGGCTGCCGACCCTGATGACCCTGCTCATCGGCATGGCCTGGCTGCCCGACGGCGCGGAGGTGGTGGCCGACGAGGAGCACGATGCGGCCGCCTGGTGGCCGGCGGACCCAGGTGCCTGGCCTGCGGAGGCCGACGCGCCCCTTCGGGGGATGGCCTCGCTGCTTGCCCGCTCGGCATGACCTCGTTCCGCTTCCTACGCGCCTTGTCGTTCGTCAACTCGACGGTGTTCACCGTCCTGCTGGTGGTCTGGCTGGTGCCGGGACTGGCGCGCGAGGAGCTCGTCTTCGGGTGGGCCCACGGGTGCATGTGGATCGCCCTCTCGCTGCTCTCCCTGGTCGCCGTGCGCCGGCGCACGATCCCGTTCTGGCTGGCCGTCGTGGTGGTGGTCATCGGCGGCCTGGGGCCCTATGCGGGCAGCGCGGGCTTCGTGGTTGCAGCCCGCCACGGGTGGCCGCGCGAGCGGCCTTCCAGGCACGGCGGGCGCTCGAAGCCCGCGCTAGAGTCCTGACAACGCATGGCGGTGAGCACGACCATCAGGGTCGAGATGCCACAGATGGGCGAATCGGTGTCAGAAGGCACCGTTCTCGAGTGGCACAAGCAGGAGGGCGACCCCGTCGAGGCGGACGAGACCCTCGTCGAGGTCTCCACCGACAAGGTCGACGCCGAGGTCCCCGCCCCGGCGGCCGGCACGGTGGTGAAGATCCACGCGCCGGAGGGTGAAACCGTCGAGGTCGGCGCGCTGCTTGCGGAGATCTCCACCAACGGCGGCGGCGCGGCGCAGCCCGCCACCTTCGTCGGCGACTCCGCCGCGGAGTCCGACGCCGCTCCCACTCTCGAGACCGCCGCCACCGAGGCCGACCAGATGGCCGAGCAGGCCGGCGAGCAGGATCCGCGGCGGACACCGCCGGCGCAGCCGGTGGTCGGCGGGGCCCCCGCGAAGGCGGCCGTCGACGCCGTCGAGGTCGTCATGCCCCAGATGGGCGAGTCGGTCAGCGAGGGGACGGTGCTCGAGTGGACAAAGGCCGTCGGCGACGCGGTAAGCGCCGACGAGACGATCGTCGAGATCTCGACGGACAAGGTCGATGCCGAGGTCCCGGCCCCCCAGGACGGCACCCTGATCGAGATCCTCGCCGAGGCGGGTGAGACCGTGAGCGTCGGCCAGGTGCTCGCGCGGCTGGACACCAGCGGCGCCGCGCCCACCGAGGCACCGACCCCCGAGCTCAGCGCCCCCGCACGCCCCGCCGGCGTGCAGCCGCCGGCCGTCGAGCTTGCGGACGGGACCAGGGTGTCGCCCGTGGCCAGGCGGATCGCCGCCGCGCACGGCCTCGATCTCTCCTCCGTGCCCGGAAGCGGCCGCGGGGGACGGATCGGCAAGGCCGACGTGCTCGCCGCCGTCGAAGGGAACGGCTACGCGAGCGCCGCGACCGAAGCGAATGCGGTGCCGCTCAAGGGCGCCGCGGCGATGCTCGCCCGCTACATGGACGAGTCGCGGTCGATCCCCACCGCCACGTCCTTCCGCACGGTCACCGTCACCGCGATGGACGGGCGGCGCAAGCAGCTCAAGGAGGCGGGCAGGCGCGTCTCCTTCACCCACCTGATCGCCCACGCGATCGCCCGCGCGGCCACCGAGGACATGCCGGTCATGGCCCACCACTTCGAGCAGGCCGACGGCAAGCCGGCCCGCGTCGACGACGGTGCGGTGAACCTCGGCATCGCGGTGGACGTGGAGAAGAAGGACGGCTCGCGCACGCTCATGGTGCCGGTCATACGCGACGCCGGTCGGCTCGCCTTCGCCGACTTCCTGGCCGCCTTCGACGACCTGATCTCCCGCGCGCGCGAGAACGCGCTGACCGCCGACGACCTGGTCGGCGCCAACGTCTCGCTCACCAACCCAGGGGGCATAGGGACCGTCGCCTCCGTCCCGAGGCTCATGCCCGGCCAGGGGACGATCGTCGCGACGGGCTCGATCGCCTACCCGGCTGGCCTCGGCGCGATCGGCGAGCGCATCGGAGCCGAGAAGGTCATGACCATGACCTCGACCTACGACCACCGGATCATCCAGGGGGCCGAGTCGGGGCGCTTCCTAAAGGTCATCGAGGAGCACCTGCGGGGCGAGCACAGCTTCTACGAGGGCGTCTTCTCGTCCCTCGGCGTCGAGCTGGGCCCCGCGCCACAGCCGCCCGAGCCACAGGCCGCCGCGCCGGCAGCCCCCGTCGCGCCGGCCGCCGCCCCGGCCACGGGACCTGCGGCCGCGCCGGACGAGGAGCTGCTCCAGGCAGTGCAGGCCGGGATGTCGCTCATCAAGGCGCACCGCACCCACGGCCACCTCGCCGCCGACCTGGACCCGCTCGGCGGGAGGCCGCCCGGCGACCCGGCGCTCGACCCCAAGCCGCTCAACCTCACGCCGGAGCTGATGGCGAGGATTCCGGCGCGGATCCTGCGGACCTACGTCGAAGGCGAGAACCTCGCCGACGTCATCCCCCACCTGCGCGAGGTCTACTGCGGGCCGATCGCCTACGAGATCGAGCACATCTCCTCCCACCGCCAGCGGGTCTGGCTGCGCGAGCGGATCGAGTCGGGAACCTTTCGCGCGCCGCTGTCCGGGGACGAGAAGCGCTGGCTTCTGCGCCGCCTGACCAAGGTCGATGCGCTCGAGCGCTTCATGCACAAGGCCTACCTCGGTCAGAAGCAGTTCTCCATCGAAGGCCTCGACATGACGGTCCCGATGCTCGACGAGCTGATCCAGCTCGGCGTCGGCGCAGGGGCCCACGAGGTCGTTCTGGGAATGGCCCACCGCGGCAGGCTCAACGTCCTCGCCCACAACCTCGGCCGCCCCTACGACACGATCTTCGCCGAGTTCGAGGGCGCATCTACGCTGGAGGCGGTCACGACCATTCCGCAGGGCGGCACCGGCGACGTGAAGTACCACCACGGCGCGGACGGCTCCTACGAGCTCGCCGACGGCACGTCGGTGATCGTGCGCCTGGAGTCCAACCCGAGCCACCTGGAGTACGTCTCACCGGTGGTCGAGGGCGCCTGCCGCGCGGCCCAGACCACGCGCGAGGGCCCGCACGCGGCCCACAACCGCGACGCCGCGCTGCCGATCGTCATCCACGGCGACGCGTCCTTCCCCGCGCAGGGCGTCGTCGCGGAGACCTTCAACCTGCAGGCGCTGGACGGCTACACGGTCGGCGGCACGATCCATCTGATAACGAACAACCAGGTCGGCTTCACCACCGACCCCGACGACGCCCGCTCCACCCGGTGGGCGTCCGACCTCGCCAAGGGCTTCGACGTGCCGATCATCCACGTCAACGCCGACCACCCCGAGGCGTGCATCGCCGCCGTTCGCCTCGCCTTCGCCTTCCGCCAGCAGTTCGGCCACGACGTGCTCGTCGACCTCATCGGCTACCGGCGCTACGGGCACAACGAGGCCGACGAGCCCGGCTACACCCAGCCACTGATGGCCGCCCGCATCAAGGACCACCCGCGCGTGCGCGACCTGTTCGCGAGAACCCTGCTCGAGGAGGGGGTGTGCCGCCAGCAGGACGTCGACCGCAAGGGCGAAGAGGTCTGGGAGGAGCTCTCGAGCGCCCACAAGGCGCTCAAGGAGCAGATCTCGCGGTCGGAGTCGGTGGAGCAGCAGACCGGCGAGTACCGCCTCGACCGTACGCCGAGCCCGGACGTCGAGACCGCGGTCCCGGCCGACCGCCTGCGCGAGCTCAACGACGAGCTGCTCGAGATCCCCGACGGCTTCACCGTGCATCCGAAGCTCATGCGCCAGCTCGAGCGCCGGCGCGAGACCGTGGGAGCCGACGGTGGCATCGACTGGGGCCAGGCGGAGGCGCTCGCCTTCGCCTCCCTGCTGCTCGACGGCACCCCCGTGCGCCTCACGGGCCAGGACTCCGAGCGCGGCACCTTCAGCCATCGCCACCTGGTCCTGCACGACGTCAAGACCGGGCGCTCGATCTGTCCCATCCAGAACCTCGACGGGGCGAAGGCGCCGATGGAGCTTCACAACAGCCCGCTGTCGGAGGTGGCCTGCCTGGGCTTCGAGTACGGCTACAGCCAGGAGGCGCCGGAGACGCTCGTGCTCTGGGAGGCCCAGTTCGGCGACTTCGTCAACGCCGCGCAGGTGGTGATCGACCAGTTCATCGTCTCTGGCCTTGCGAAGTGGGGACAGACGTCGAGGCTGACCCTTCTGCTGCCCCACGGCTACGAGGGCTCGGGCCCGGAGCACTCGTCGGCCCGCCTGGAGCGCTTCCTGACGCTCGCCGCCGAGGGCAACCTGCGCGTGGCCAATCTGACGACCCCGGCCCAGTACTTCCACCTTCTGCGCCGGCAGGCGCGGATCGCCAAGCAGCGCCCACTGGTGATCATGACCCCCAAGTCGCTGCTGCGCCTCCCCCAGGCGACCAACCGTATCGAGCACCTGGCCGAGACCGAGTTCTACCCCGTGCTCGGCGAGCCGCGGGTGGCCGAGGAGGACGTCCGCCGTCTGCTCCTCTGCACGGGCAAGGTCTACTACGACCTCGTCCACCACCCCAAGCGGCTCCAGGTGGGCTCGCAGCTCGCGGTGGGCCGCGTGGAGCTCCTGTATCCGTTCCCCCAGGACCACATCCTCGAGCTGGTCGGCTGCTACCCCAACCTGCGCGAGGTCGTGTGGGTCCAGGAGGAGCCGCGCAACATGGGCGCGCGGGCCCACATGATGCCGCGTCTCATGCAGATCCTCCCCGAGCATCTGGCCTTCGGCTACATCGGCCGCCCAGAGCGCGCGTCTCCCGGCGAGGGGTACCCCGCCGCCCACGTTCTCGAGCAGAACCGCATCGTCGACACCGCGCTCGACCTCGAGGACCCGGTCTCGATGTACCCCAAGAAGCCGCCGGGCGAGCGGTAGTCGCGCGCGCCGACGACATACTCGAGCGCATCCGCGAGATCCCGGAGGGATTCGTCCGGTCCTACGGCGACGTGTCGCCCGGCGCCCCGCGCTTGACCGGCGCGGTGCTGGCCGCCACCGACGAGCCCGGGCTGCCCTGGTGGCGAGTCGTGCGCGCCGACGGCTCACTGGCGAAGGGCGCCCGCCAGCGACGGCTGCTGGAGGCCGAGGGCATTCCCTTCCGCGGCGAGCGGGTGGACATGGCGCCCGTGCGCCTGCCCTGACCCGAACGCGTACCGTTGCCTGCGTGTGGCTCCAGACGAGCATCGAGCTCCGCGCGCGCCCGCGCGGCTTTCATCTGGTCACCGACGAGGTGCTCGCCGCCCTGCCGGAGCTGGACAGCGTGCGCGTCGGGCTGGCGAACCTGTTCATCCTTCACACGTCCGCCTCGCTGACCCTCAACGAGAACGCCTCCCCCGACGTTCGCCGCGACTTCGAGACGTGGTTCACCGATGCCGTCCCTGACGGCTGGCCCAGCTTCCGGCACACCCTCGAGGGGCCAGACGACATGCCCGCCCACGTCAAGTCCTCGCTGCTCGGTCCATCCCTCACGGTGCCCGTGTGCGACGGGCGCCTCGCGCTGGGCACCTGGCAGGGTGTCTACCTGTGCGAGCACCGCGACCACGGTGGTTCGCGCCGCGTCGTCGCGACCGTCTGGGGGGAAGCGGGCTAGGAGGCCGGCGCGGCGGGCGGCGCGGCGGGGGCCGTTCGCTCGAGCGCCGGCCAGCCCGCGTCGCGCTCGCGCTCGTGCCGCTCCGCCTCGGTGCCGCCGCGCACGCCGAACAGGCGCTTGGCGACCAGCAGGTACACCACGACCGCGAGGTTGACGATGATCGTCACGATCTTCAGGGGCGACAGGCGCCGGGTCAGCTCGTAGACCTCGAGCGGGAGCAGGGCCGCGGTCGCCGCGAAGGTGAGGTACTCGGCCCAGCGCTTCTCGAACCACAGGCCGAACGCCTCGACCCCCTCGACGACGGCGTAGACGGCCACCACCAGCGCGACCTTGGTGAGCGTTCCCGACTGCACGGAGAACAGCTTGCGAAGCTCGGCGATGAGGCCGCCCTCGTGAACCTGTCCGCCGAGGCCGTTCTGGATGTCGGCGAGCACCCGGAACACGGGCCCTCGCAGCTGCTCACGGCGCGCCGCGAAGAGCAGGATGGCGGTCGCGAAGGCGGCCAGCACGACGAAGTGAAGCGCGCGGTCCACGGCGATGACCCGCAGGACGATCCTGTCGCGCAGCGCTCGCCCGCGCAGCGGCACGTCGACCTCATCGCGCGAGGGCGGTAGCCCTCGGGTCGGGGCGGCGGGCGGCGGGAGCGGCACCCACGCGTCGCAGCGAAGGCACCGGTGCCAGCGCAGGCCGTCGTCGCCATCGCGAGCAATGACGGCGTCCTCGGGCCGAAGGCTCCGCGCGTCGGTGCCCAGCAGACGGTGGCCTCTGAGGCCACAGACCAGCAGCTCCCAATGAAACGTCGGGACGAAGCGGCGCGGCTGGCGCGTGCCGGGGGACCCGGGTGGGCCGGTGAAGTGACCGGGTGCGGTCATCCGCTCCCTCCTACCCAAAACGCCGGATTTGGCAATGACAGGCGGCTGGTACGCTCACGGCAACCCGATCGAAGGGGACTTGATGGGACTCATGGACAAGATCACCGGCCGCGCGAAGCAGGCCGCAGGCGACCTCGCCGACGACTCCACGCTGAAGCGCGAGGGCAAGAATGAGGAGCGTAAGGGCGACGCGAAGGACAAGCTCGCCAACGCCCAGGACAAGGTCGAGGACAAGGCCGCAGAGGTCTCAGACCTCGAGCGCAAGACCTGATCAGAGCTTTCTGACGAGGTTGGATGCCGCGACGGCCGCCCGAGGGCGGCCGTCGTCGTTTGTGGGGCTAACGGCCCTTCCACTCGGGATCGCGCTTCTCGGCGAAGGCGACGGCGCCCTCGCGAGCGTCCTCTGAGACCATCACCGGCCCGACGATCTCGCCCTGGCGCTGCCAGGCCTCCTCGGGCCCCCAGCCGCCCTGCTCGACGAGCACGCGCTTGCTCGCCCCGACGGCGAGCGGCCCGTTGCGGGCGATCGTCGCCGCGAGCTCGAACGCGGCGTCCACGGCGCCGCCCGGCTCGGTGAGCCGGTTGACCAGGCCCAGGCCGGCCGCCCGCTCGGCGCTGATCGGGTCGCCCGTGAGGGCAAGCTCCATGGCCACGTGGTAGGGCATCCGGCGCGGGAGGCGCAGCAGCGCGCCCGCGGCGGCGACCAGCCCCCGCTTGACCTCGGGGATCCCCACCCGGGCGTCGCGCGCGGCGACGATCAGGTCGCAGGCCAGCGCGACCTCGAACCCGCCGGCGACGGCAAAGCCCTCGACAGCCGCGATCAGCGGCTTCTCGGGAGGCCTCTGGGCGATGCCCGCGAAGCCGCGCTCCGTCGTGTAGGGGCGCTCGCCCTGCACGAAGGCCTTCAGGTCCATGCCCGCACAGAACCCGCGGCCGGCGCCGGTGAGGATGCCGGCCCGCAGCTCGGCGGTGCCGTCGAGCTCGTCCAGTGCGGCGGCGATGCCCTCTGCGACGGCGAGGTTGACCGCGTTGCGTGCTTCGGGGCGGTTGAGGGTGATCAGCAGGACGCCGTCCCGGTGCTCGGTCAGGACGGCGTCGGCCCCGCTGTGTTCGTCGGCCATGGGCGCGGAGCCTAACGCCCGCGTCGCCCGCCTCGCCCGCTCACCCCTCGCGCCTGGACGCCGTACTTCCGGGCGACCTCGACCGGCACGCGCCGCGCGTAGGCGGAGCGGAGGTCGTCGGTGAACCAGACGTGCATCATCTGCCGGCCCGCGCGGCCCTCGTGGGTGTGCCAGCGGGTGATCGGGCCGCCGGGGGTCGGCGCCTTCGCGCTCGCGGGCACGGAGAACAGCACGCCGATCAGCACGAGCCGCCCGTCCTTACGGCCGTAGACGAGCGTCTCCGGACGCTCCGGGTCCAGTGTGCGCCCGTCGTTGCGGTAGGCCGGGTTGCCGGCGTGCAGGGCGGGCGCGAGCCGCCCCTTCCTGTTGCGCTTGGCAGGGTCGACCCGGTAGCCGTCGGCTCGCGCGCGGCCTACGTCGCGGTACTTGGCGGTCGCGCGGAGCGCGCGGTCGAGCAGGGACTGCGCCGCCGCGCGCTGGTCGTCGGTCGCGCCCGCGACGTCGGGGTACTGCGGCGTGTCTTTGTGGTGTGCGCCTGCGGCGAGCGCGTCGTGGCCGCCGGCACCCCCGCCCAGCGTCGCAGCGCCCGCGGCGCCGGCGGCGACCGCGATCACCGTGGTGCCCACGATCACCGCCCACAGCGGCACCGCCCGGCGCGCGGCGCGCCGGGCGCTCACCGCGGCGCCGATGACGCCTGTGCCGGTGAGCAGCAACCCGAGGAAGGCGATGACGTGTGCCGGCTCGTCGAGCGCGAGGACGCTCTCGTGTGCAGCAAGCTCGTGGTCGCGGCTGTGCAGTAGGACGTCCCACACGCCGCCGCACAGCGTGAGGGCAAGACCCAGCCCCGCCAGGACCAGGAAGCGAATCGTTCGGCTGTCCATCGCGTCACCTCGCTCGTTCGTGTGTTGCAGCAAGCGACAGGGAGGTTGCCCATGCACGGTCAGGTCGCCGAAAGGCCTACATCAGAGGACGGTAAGGATCCGCTCGCGGAGCGCAGTGACTCCGGCGAGCGCGCATACGCTCGCCCGATGGGCCCGATGGTGATGGTGGTGGAGGACGAGCGCAGCATCGCCGCGCTGGTCCGGGCCTACCTCCAGCGCGAGGGCTTCCGGGTGCTGTGGGTCCGCACGGGCGAGCAGGCGCTCGCCGAGCTGCCGCGCCACCCGGTGGCGCTGATGGTGCTGGATCTCGGGCTCCCCGGCATGGACGGCCTGGAGGTCTGCCGGCGTGCGCGCGGGCGCGTACCGATCGTGATGCTCACCGCGCGCGACGAGGAACCCGATCGCGTCAGTGGCCTGCAGCTCGGCGCCGACGACTACCTGGCCAAGCCCTTCTCGCCGCGCGAGCTGGTTGCCCGCGTGCGCGCGGTCCTGCGCCGGGCCGGCCCCGAGACGCCGGCCGACGTGGTGGCGCTCGGGCCGGTGACCCTCTCGCGCTCGCGCCGCGAGGTGTGGGTGGACGGGCGCGAGGTCGCGCTCACGCCCAAGGAGTTCGAGCTCCTGGCCCACCTCGTCGAGCGCCCCGGCGTCGTGGTCTCCCGGGGCGCGCTGCTCGAACAGGTGTGGGGCTTCCTGCTGCCGGGCGAGACGCGGACGGTCGAGGTCCACGTCGGCCAGGTGCGCCGCAAGCTCGGCGACCCCACGCTGATCCGGACGGTTCGCGGCGTGGGCTACAAGGCGGTCGCCGGGTGAGGAGCCTGCGCGCCCGGCTGCTCTTCTACCTCGGTCTAGCGGCTCTGGTCTCCACGGTGCTGACCGTCGGCGTGGCCGCGGTGCTCGTGCGCGACGACGTCGAGGGCCAGGCGCTGCGCGGCCTGGAACGCCAGGCGGACGTGGCCGCCGCGCTCGGCGTGCCGGCCCGCCGGGACGGCGCGGCCACCGGCGATCGGCGCGTCCTGTTCGCCCGCGGTGGGCGGCCACAGCGCGCTCGGCCGCGCATCGCGCTGGCCGTCGACAGCGCGGTGGCGTCGGGTGAGGGCTCGGGGCGCATCGACGTCGACGGCCGCGAGCTCTTCTACGCGGCGCGCGGGGACATCGTTCTGGTCCGCGGGGCGCGCCTCGCGGCCGGCGACTGGCGCCCCTTCCTGTCGAGCCTGCTGATCGCCGGCGGAGGCGGCGCGCTGGTCGCGGTAGCGCTCTCGGTGGCGCTCGCTCGGAGCCTCACCCGTCCCCTGCGCGAGCTCGCGGCGGCCGCCGGAGCCCTGGCCGCCGGACGCGGTGAGACGCGCGTCGCGGTGCAGGGTCGTGACGAGCTCTCCGCGCTGGGCTCGGCGTTCAATGCGATGGCCGACGAGCTGGCCGCCGCGCGGGGTGCCGAGCGCGAGTTCCTCATGTCGGTCAGCCACGAGCTCAAGACGCCGCTCACGGCGATCGGGGGCTACGCCGAGGCGCTGACCGACGGCGCGGCGACCCCGGAGGAGGCCGGCGCGGTGATCGGCGCGGAGGCCAAGCGCCTCGAGCGGCTGGTGCGCGACCTGCTCGACCTCGCCCGGCTGGACCGGCGCGCCTTCGCCGTCGCCCGCGAGCCGGTGGACCTGGCGCGCGTCGCCGAGCGGGCGGCGCAGCTCGCCGGCTCGCGCGCGCGGGAGCGCGAAGTGGCCGTCGATGTCCACGTCTCCGACGGGGCGTGGGCGATCGGCGACGAGGGGCGCCTGGAGCAGGCGGTGTCCAACCTGGTCGACAACGCGCTGCGGGTAACCCCGTCCGGCGGCAGGGTGAGCATCGAGGCGCACCGCGGCGAGCTGGCCGTCGAGGACACCGGCCCCGGCCTGCGCCCCGAGGACCTCCCGCGAGCCTTCGAGCGCTTCTACCTCCATGCGCGCTACGGCGAGGAGCGCTCAGACGGCTCGGGCCTCGGGCTGGCGATCGTGCGCGAGCTCGCCGCGGCGATGGGCGGACACGCTGAGGTCGAGAGCCACCCGGGGACGGGCGCGCGGTTCACCCTCCGCCTGCCGGCCGCCACCGAGCCGGCGACCGTCGAGGCCCCCGCGGTACCGGCTCCGGCGCCGGCCTGAACCGGGCTCTCAGCCGGCGAACAAGGTCAGGTCGGGCTCTCGCTCGCCGCGCAGCACGTCGAGGTCGACCTCGACGCAGGCCACCCCGCGCGCCTGGGCCAGCACCCGGGCCTGCGGCTTGACGACCTGGGCCGCGAGCACCCCGCGACACGCGCCGAGCGCCGGGTCCAGGCGGATGCGCTCGAGGTAGCGGGAGAGCTGCTCGACGGCCTCGATGTTGCCCACGCGCTTGATCTCCACGGCGACCCAGCCGTCCTCGGGGTCGCGACACATGAGATCGACCGGCCCGATGTCCGTCGGCCATTCGCGACGCACGAGGCGAAAGCCCTCGCCGCACCACTCGGGCGCCCCGGCAAGAAGCTCCTGGAGGTGAGCCTCGACGCCGTCCTTCTCCAGGTCGACCGCCGAGTCGGGCATGTCGTGGGTGACGTCGGACAGGACCTGCGCGACGTCGATCTCCAGCCGATCGTCGCCCTTGAGCTTGCGCACGACGATCCGGCCTTCGTCCTCCTCGATCACGGTGGGCGGAGTCATCCAGTTCAGCGGCTTGTAGCCACCGGCGTCGGCGTGCACGAGTACCGATCCGTCGGCCTTCATGACGAGCAGCCGCAGCGCCTCGGGCAGGCGCGCGGAGAGGCGGCCGGAGTAGCGGACCTCGCAGCGGGCGACGATCAGGCGCACGGATCCAGCCTACGGCGCTGACCGGACCGTCCTGTCTCGCACGTTGCACGGATGCGGGCGAACGGCATCGACGAGGGAGGGGCGGGGTGGGTCGAAGCGTGGTTGGAGGAGGGGGTGGGTCGAAAAGCGGTCGCATATCGACCGAAGATCGACCCACCCCTCGAATCTCTTCCCCCTACGTCGCCCGCCGTTCGGAGGAACTTGCACGCGCGGAGGTCTAGACCGGGCGCGCAAGCAGCTCCCTGCATCCGGCCACGTCGATCCCACCCGCGAAGAACTCGACCGGCTCAAGATGACGGACGCCGCCTATGAGCTCGAGCACCCGACCTGGAGGGCCCCTCCCGGGCCGCCGCACCGGAAAGCCGGTGCGGCGGCGCGCGGAAAGGACTTTCCGAGGGGTGGGACGGGGGACCCAATCTCCAGAACCGACCCCTCGGGGTTGTCTATCTGGCGTACCCAACGCTCCGGGAAACCCAAACCTTCTACTTATTGGTTCGTAGCACCTGACACGATCGCGTTGGCGTGAACGAACCTACTATGGGCAGTGTGAGCGCCACCGTCGCATCGGTCGTCGCGGGGAGGCCCGTGACCGATGCGCCTGGCGGAGTGCTGCGTTCCACCAACCCCGCTGATCTCGACGACCTCGTTGCCGAGGCGCGGCTCGGCGACGCCGGTACCTTCGTCGCGGCCTGCGCCGCCGCGCGCGCGGCCCAACCCGGGTGGGCGGCGACGCCTGCGCCCGTCCGCGGCCGCGCCGTCGCCCAGATCGGCCGGCTGGTGGAGGCCAACAAGCACGCCCTCGCCCGGCTTGTCACGCGCGAGATCGGCAAGCCCTACGCCGAGGCGCTCGGCGAAGTGCAGGAGATCGTCGACACGTGCGACTTCTTCCTGGGCGAGGGCCGGCGCCTGTACGGGATGACCGTGCCCAGCGAGATGCCCGATAAGCAGCTCTTCACCTACCGCAAGCCCGTCGGGGTGGCGGCGGTGATCACCGCTGGCAACTTCCCGGTCGCCGTCCCCGCCTGGTACCTCGTGCCCGCGCTGCTGTGCGGCAACGCCGTGGTGTGGAAGCCGGCGGAGTACGCGCCGGCGATCTCCGAGGCACTGGTTGCGCTCTTCCTCCACGGCGGACTGCCCGACGGCGCCCTCAACCTGGTGCTCGCCGAAGGCTCCGCCAGCTTCGAGGGCCTCGAGCGCGCACTGGACGAGGGCCTGGTGGACAAGGTCGGTTTCACGGGCTCCACGGAGGTTGGCCGGAGGATCGGGGAGCTGTGCGGGCGCCACCTGCAGTCGCCCTGCCTCGAGCTCGGCGGCAAGAATCCGCTCGTCGTGATGGCAGACGCTGATCTCGACCTCGCGGTGCAGGGCGCGCTGTTCTCGGGCTTCGGGACAGCGGGCCAGCGCTGCACGTCGCTGGGAACGGTGCTGGTCGCCGCCGCGGTTCACGACGAGTTCCTGGACCGCTTCTCGGCCGCGGTACGGGAAGCGCGGATCGGCGATCCGACGCAGCCCGTCCTTTACGGCCCGATGCTCGACGACCGCTTCGCCCGGCGCTTCGAGGGCTGGCTCGAGCTCGTGCGCGAGCATCACGCCGTGCACGGCTCGACGGCGACCGGGGCGATCACCGCCGACTCGCCGCGCGAGGGCTTCGTCGGGGACCCCGAGCTCGGACTCTTCTACCACCCGACGATCGTCTCGGGGGTCACCCGCGAGGACGAGCTCTACGCCAGGGAGACCTTCGGCCCGATCGTCGGCGTCGCGCGCTTCGGCGACTTCGAGGAGATGGTCGCCCTGGCCAACGGCCACGGCTACGGCCTCTCGGCCGCGATCTACACCGACGACCCGCGCGCGGCCTTCCGCTTCCGCGAGGCCGTGACCGCCGGCATGGTCTCGATCAACAACTCCACCTCAGGCGCCGAAGCGCACCTGCCCTTCGGCGGCAACGGGCGCTCGGGCAACGGCGCGCGCCAATCGGGCGTCTGGGTCCTCGACCAGTTCACCCGCTGGCAGTCGGTGAACTGGGACTACGCCGGGCGCCTGCAGAAGGCGCAGATGGACACCGCGCTGCTGCCGGCCGATCTCGGATTTCGCCTGCCCGAAGACGGCTAGGACGGGGCTGCCCGCGCCTTCTCCGATTCCCGCGAATAGGCGCGGTGACGGCGGATGAAGGCCTTGGGGCGCTCGGCGTAGACGCGTCGGCCCAGCGCCAGGGCCTCTCCGTGCAGCTCCTCGCGCCGCGCGTCGATCAGCTCGAGCAGCGGGCCGACGTCTGCCAGGTCGACTGAGCCGAGCGTCGCTCGCACGTTCGCGAGGTCCTGATCGTCGCCGAGGAGCTGGCCGAGGTCGTCGAGCACGTCGGACTGAAAGCTCATCGCGGCGGGCCACAGCGGCTCGAGCACGCGCTGGTGATACCAGAGGTCCTTGACCCGCTTTCGCCAGGCGTGCCACTCCTCGTCGCCGGGCCGCGACCCGAGGACCGCAAGCGCCGCGCGGCCCTCGCCGTACGTCCGCGCCAAGCCGGGCTCGACGTCTTTCCACCTCCGCGCACGCGGCGCCCACTCAGCGACCGCGGCCCGCGCCGCCTCGAGCTCGTCGACCACCGCGGCAGCGGCGACGCCCACCGCCTCACCGGCGCCATCCGCTCCGGCATCGGCCTTGACCGCGCGGCGGATGCGAGCGAAGGCCGCCTTGGAGAGCCGGCCCGCGTAGCGCTCGGCGAGGCCGTCGACGGTCTGCAGCGCGACCTGCGCGTCGCGCGTGCTCGACAGCTGCCGGCCGGCGTCGCGGAGCCGCACGTTCTCGGACCGGCGGGTCTTGCGCGGGACGGCGCCGCGCACGAGCCGCAACAGCGCACGCTCCTTCTTGAGGCACTTGCGCGCCTCGTGCACCGCGCGGACCTCGTCCTCCTCGACGCCCGCCGTCAGCTCGTGCAGAGCGCCATCGAGCTCCTCGCGGGCGATGCGCTCCAAGCCGGCGCTGAGCTCCTCGTCGACTTCCAGCCGGTAGGCCATGCGATCAGTCTGTCAGGCGCGCCGGTACCAGCGAGGGGAGGTCGTCGGCGGAGGCTGGAGGGCCGCGCGCGCGACTAGAACGGAGGGCTCGGGCAGCGCGACATGCCTTGCGAGCGCCGACCCGAAGCCGTGGCCCAACCCCTCCACCTGCTCGGCGTAGACGCCGAAGGAGCGCGCGAGCGCGGCGAACTCGGGCGTGTGCAGGTCGACCCCGAAGGGCTCCTCTCCGGCGCGCCGCTGGTCATAGCGAAGCATCCCGTAACCGCCGTCGTCGACGACCACGACGGTCAGCCGCGGGCGCTCCTGCGCGACCGTCGCCAGCTCCCCGCAGGCGAACAGGAAGCCGCCGTCTCCGCACACCGCGACCGCCGGGCCGCCGCCCGCGAGCGCCGCGCCGATCGCCGCGGGGAAGCCGAAGCCCAGCGTCCCCCAGCCGAACGGTGTGAGCAGCCGGCGCGGCGCCGGGACGGCATGGAAGCCGGTCAGCCAGTAGCCGGGGATGCACATGTCGCACACCACCACCGCGTCGTCGGGGACCGCGCCGGCGAAGGCGTCGAGGAAGGCCATCTCCTCCGGATGCTCTGCGCGGAGGCGGTCGAGCGCGGCGCGGCGCACCGCGGCGACGTCGGCCCACTGCACCGGCGCGCGGTCGAGGGCCTCGCACAGCGCCGCCGCGCCCACCCTGGCGTCGCCGGCGATCAGCACGTCGGGGTCGTAGTTCTCGAGCGGGGTCGCGTTGAGGGCGATGAGGGAGCGAGGGCGCGGCTGCGCCCAGTTCTGGGTCATCACGCCGTCGAGGTCCGACCCCACCGCAACGATCACGTCGGCCCGGTCCCACAGCGCTCCGACCTCGGGGAGGTGAGGCGGCAGGTTCACGGCAAGCGGATGGAGGCGCCCGAGCAGGCCGCGAGCCGAATGGGTGGTGATCACGGGGGCGCCGAGGCGGTCGGCGAGCCGACCCACCTCCTCGCCGGCGCCGGCACGCAGGGCGCCCCCTCCCGCCCACACCAGCGGACGGGCCGCGGAGCTCAGCAGAGAAGCCGCCGGTTCGATCCCTCGGGTGTCAAGCCCGGGCGGGGACGGCAGCGGGAGATCGCTCGCTGCGACCTCCATCGCGAGCAGGTCGGTTCCGAGCTCGAGGTAGACCGGCCCGACGGGCATGGCGCGCGCGGCCTCGATCGCTGCCTGGACCGCGCCGGGGAAGTCCTCTGCCGTGCCGGCGCGGTGGGTCGCCTTGACCACGGGGGCGAACATCGCCGCCTGGTCGCGCGTCTCGTGCAGCGCGCCGCGATAGGCGGCGGGACGCCGGAGCGTCGACGCGATGTCGGTCGCGATCACCAGCACGGGCGAGCCCGACGCCCACGCCTCGCCCGTCGCCGCGAGCGTGTTCGCCGCGCCCGGACCGGTCGTGACGATCGCGACACCGAGGTGGCCGGTCGCGCGTGCGTAGCCATCGGCCGCGTAGACCGCGGTCTGCTCGTGGCGGACGGTGACCAGCCGTATCGGCGAGTCGCGCAGCGCGCTCCAGATCGCGAGGTTGTGCACTCCCGGCAGGCCGAACACCTGCTCCACGCCGGCCGCTTGGAGGGCGGCGACCAGCGCCTCGCCGCCCCTCGCCATCTACCTAAGCCGCGCTTTGCGCGTGCAGCTCCCTCGGCGCGGCCGCTCGCGCGCGGGCGAGCAGGTCGCGGACCTCGGGATCGTCGCCGAGGGCGAGGGCGCGCTCGCAGGCCTCCAGGCAGTCGCGTGAGCGGTCGGTGCGCGCGAGGGCGTGCGCGTAGCGCGACCATGCGGCCGCGGACCTGTCGTCCAGGCGCACCGCGGCCTCGCAGGCGGAGACCTCGGCGCCGACGTCGCCCAGCAGCTGGTGGCAGAGGGCGAGGTCGAGCAACCCCTCGACCGTGGGTCCGACGAGGCTCGCCCGCTCGAACGCGGCCAGCGCCGCGGCGCGGTCGCCGAGCTGCAGGCGCAGGCGCCCCACGCGCTCCCAACCCGACGCGTCGCCCGGCGCCGCCTGAGCCACGCGCCCGGCCGCCTCGGCGGCCTGGCTCAGGGCGCCCATGTCCTCGTAGATACGGGCGGCGAAGCGGTGGGCGGTCGGGCGGTCGCGCTCTACGCGCGCCCAGTCGCGGACGGCGCGCGCGGCGGCGGGGAGATTTCGGTCCTGCCAGAAGGCGAGCGTCAGCAGCCGCAGGACCGCCGGGTCACGCGGGTTGGCGTCACGCGCGTAGACCAGCCGCTGGGCCGCGAGTGCGTAGTCGCCCTCGGACATCGCGTGCTGGGCGGCGGTCATGAAGCGCTGCACGCGCTCGGCGCCCGCGTCGGGGGTCGCGAAGTCCACGAACTGCAGCGATCCCGCCGGCACCGTCCGGATGCCGACCTGGAACGTCACGCGCGCCCACTGCTGGGACTGCTCCTCGTCCCCCGAGAAGTAGATCCCGGTGACGCTGCCCACCCCCCACTCCGGGTAGGAGAGGCAGCGCGCATAGCTGTGCACGACCGAGTGGTCGGGAACGCGCGAGCCGAAGGGGTCGTTGCGCTCGGTGTCGGCGGCAGCGGCGCGAGCGCGCTGCTCGGCCTCGTAGGCGCGCCGGCCCTCCTCCTCACGTGCCCGCCGCGCTGCCGCGGCACTGGCGCGGACCGCGTTGCGCGAGACGCTCCCGCCACGCGAGTCCTCGGCCAGGCTCTCGAGCTGATCGGCCGCCTCGTTGATCGCCTTCAGGTGGCGCTCGTGCTCGGGCCGGCGCCCGGCGGGGGCGATGTCGGGATGCCAGCGCTTGGCCATGCGCCGGCGAGCAAGCTGGACCGCGCGCTGGTTGAAGGGAGGCTCGAGCTCGAGAAGCAGGAGCGATTGCTCGACGTCGAGGACCTTCACGGGCATGAGCGGGAAACGTTAGCGCCGCCGTGGCGGCCGCCGCCTCCGGATAATCCGCCGATGCTCTTCGAGCTGTGTGGCGTGAGCGCCGCCCGCGCCGGGCGCCCGGTGCTCCGCGGAGTCGATCTGGGCCTCTCGCCCGGCGCGACCGCCGTCGTCGGGCCGTCCGGGTCGGGGAAGTCAACGCTGCTGCGGCTGCTCAACCGGCTCGCGGACCCCGACGCAGGCGAAGTGCGCTTCCGCGGCCGTCCGCTGCGCGAGCTCGACGTCCTCGAGCTCCGGCGCGAGGTCGCGCTCGTGCCCCAGCTTCCGGCCCTGCTCGAGGGCTCGGTGGGCGACAACGTGGCGTACGGAGCGCGGCTCGCGGACCGGGAGCCCGACATCGGCCGCGCGCTCGCCTTGGCCGGCCTGGACGACTCCTTCGCCGACCGCGACGGCGGCGGCCTGTCCGTGGGCGAGCAGCAACGCGTGATGCTCGCTCGGGCGCTCGCCCTGGAGCCGCGGGTGCTGTTGCTCGACGAGCCGACCGCGGCGCTCGACGCACGCACCCGCGACGCGGTCGAAGCGACCTTCGGCCGGCTCCGCGAGCGCTTGGACATATCGCTGGTGCTCGTAACCCACGACCCCGCGCAGGCGCGCCGGCTGGGCGACCGAATCGTGACCGTGGAGGAAGGATTGGTGACGTGAGCCCGTCCATCCACGTGTCGCTCGGGGAGGTAGCAGGCGCCCTCGTCCTCGTGGCGATCGCGATCGGCGCTTCGCTGTGGGAGCGCGCTGCGTTGGAGGCCGACATCGGCTTGGCCGTCGTGCGCTCCTTCGTGCAGCTGACCGCGGTCGGCTACGTCATCAAGCTGCTGTTCGACCAGGACAGCGTCGCGCTGGTGCTCGCGCTCGTGGCGGTGATGGTCGTGCTCGGGGCGCTGACCGCCCGCCACCGGGCGCGCGCGGTGCCCGGCGCCTTCTGGCCGCTGCTCGGAGCGCTCGGGCTTGCCGCCGCGGCGACCCTGGGGCTGGTCGTGGCGCTGGGCGTGTTCGACCCCAAGCCGCGCTACCTCGTGCCGGTCGCGGGGATCGTCATCGGCAACGCCATGACCGCCGCGGCCGTCGCGCTCAACCGGCTCGGCGACGACGTCGCCCGCTCCCGGCGCGAGATCGAGGCGACGCTCTCGCTCGGCGCGACCGCGGCGCAGGCCATGCGCCCCATCATCCGGCGCAGCCTGCGCTCGGGGCTCATCCCGCTCATCGACCAGACCAAGACCACGGGCCTGATCACCTTCCCGGGAATCATGGTCGGGATGCTGCTCGGCGGCGCTGCGCCGGTGGACGCCGTACGCCTGCAGCTGATCATCCTGTACACGCTGCTCGGCGCGGTCGCGATGTCCTCTTTCCTGGCCATGGGCCTGGCCTACCGCAACTTCTTCACCGCTTACCACCAGCTGCGCGAGTGATCGCGCCGCGGGCTCCCGGTGCTCCACGCCGGCCCTTCTACATTTGACCCCCATGGCCCAGCAGTACGTGTTCACGATGCACCGCCTGAGCAAGGTGTTCCCGCCCGACCGCAAGGTGCTCGAGGAGGTCACGCTCGCCTTCCTTCCCGGGGCGAAGATCGGGGTGCTCGGCTACAACGGCTCGGGGAAGTCGACGCTGCTGCGGATCATGGCCCAGCGCGAGGTCGAGTTCCGCGGCGACGCGGTCCTCGCCCCCGACGCGACGGTCGGCATGCTCGAGCAGGAGCCGGCGCTGGACGAAAGCAAGGACGTGCTCGGCAACGTCCAGGACGGCGTGGCCGAGACCCGCGCGCTGCTCGATCGCTTCAACGAGCTGTCGATGAACTACTCCGAGGAGACCGCCGACGAGTTCGCGCGCCTGCAGGAGCAGATCGACGCCGTCGACGCCTGGAACCTCGACACCACGCTCGAGATCGCCATGGACGCGCTTCGCCTGCCACCGCCCGACGCCGACGTCTCCACCCTCTCGGGAGGGGAGCGCCGCCGCGTCGCCCTCTGCCGATTGCTCCTGCGCCGTCCCGACCTGCTGCTCCTCGACGAGCCCACCAACCACCTCGACGCCGAATCGGTCGCCTGGCTCGAGCGCCACCTGCACGACTACCCGGGCACCGTCGTCGCGGTGACCCACGACCGCTACTTCCTCGACAACGTCGCGGGCTGGATCCTCGAGCTCGATCGCGCGAAGGGCATCCCGTTCAAGGGCAACTACTCGAGCTGGCTGGAGCAGAAGCAGGCGCGGCTCGCGCAGGAAGCCAAGCAGGACAGCGTGCGCCGCAAGACGATCGAGCAGGAGCTCGAGTGGGTGCGCCTGAACGCGAGCGCGCGGCGCAACAAGCCCAAAGCGCGCCTGAACAACTACGAGCGCCTGCTCGCCGAGGACCGCAACGTCAAGCTCGACCAGGTCCAGATCCACATACCCGCGGGGCCGAGGCTGGGCGAGGTGGTCGTCGAAGCGGAGGGCCTGCGCAAGGGCTACGGCGACCGCCTGCTGGTCGACGACCTCTCCTTCTCGCTGCCGCGCGGCGGCATCGTCGGCGTGATCGGGCCCAACGGCGCCGGCAAGACGACGCTGTTCCGCATGATCGTGGGCCAGGAGGAGCCCGACGCGGGGACGTTGCGGGTCGGCGAGACGGTCGACCTCGCCTACGTCGACCAATCCCGCGACGCGCTCGATCCCGACAAGACGGTGTGGGAGGAGGTCTCGGGCGGCGAGGACCAGATCCTCGTCGGCGACCGCAGGATCGCCTCGCGCGCCTACGTCGGCTCGTTCAACTTCAAGGGATCAGACCAGCAGACCAAGGTCTCCAAGCTCTCGGGAGGCGAGCGCAACCGCGTCCACCTCGCCAAGCTCCTGCGGCGCGGAGGCAACCTCCTGCTGCTCGACGAGCCGACCAACGACCTCGACGTCGACACGCTGCGCGCGCTTGAGGAGGCGCTGCTCTCCTTCGCCGGCTGCGCGGTGGTCATCTCCCACGACCGCTGGTTCCTGGATCGGATCGCCACCCACGTGCTTGCCTTCGAGGGCGACTCCCAGGTCCGCTGGTTCGAGGGCAACTTCGAGGCCTACGAGTCGGCACGCCGCGAGCGCCTGGGCGAGGAGGCCGACCGCCCCCACCGCCTGACCTACAAGAAGCTGACGCGGGCCTGAGCTGAGGGCGGCTTAGGCCAACGCGGTGATGTGCCCGAGAAGCTTGCTCGCTTCGGTGGCCACAGCGTCGGCTTGGAGGAGCTGCTCCGGCGCGAAGGGTCCGCTGGCCACCGCCAGGCAGCGGACGCCGTCGGCGCGGGCGCAGGCGATGTCGCGCGGGGTGTCGCCGATCACCACGGTTCGCTCGCGTGGATGCTCCCGCCCCGCTGAGCCGGCGCGGCGGCGGGCGATTCCCGGAAGCTCGCTTCGATCTTCCGCGTCCGAACCGAACGCTCCCTGGCGGGACGCGAAGTGGTGGCCGATGCCGGCCCGCGCGAGCTTGAGCCGTGCGATCCCCTCGTAGTTGCCGGTGACCAGGGCCATTACGAGCCCGTCGCGGCCGCCGAGCTCCTCGAGCAGCTCGCCCACCCCCGCCGCCACTGTCGCCGCGAGGTCGTCGGGGACAAGGCGCGCGTATGCAGCACAGGCCGCGTCCTGCGCCTCCGCCATGCGCTCGTCCACGCGCTCCGCGCTCACGCCGCAGTGCAGGGCGATGAGGCGTACGAGCTCGGGATCGGTTCGCCCCGGCGCCTCCACGAGCGCCGCCGCGGGATCGGGGATGCCGTAGACATCGCGCAGGGCCTCGTGGATGGCGTCGCGGTGCTCACCGTGCGCGCCGATGAGCAGCGTCCCGTCGATATCGAACAGCAGCAGGAGCGCGGCGCGGCTCAACGCGCGAACGACGTGCCCGGCTCCAGGCGCCGGGCGAAGGCGGCGATCAGCCGTGCGCAGGCCTCGACGTCGTCGAGCGAGACGAGCTCGACGGGCGAGTGCATGTAGCGAAGGGGGATGGAGACCAGGCCGGTGGCCACCCCGCCGCGGGAGATGTGCACTGCGTCGGCGTCGGTGCCGGTCCCGCGCCCCGATGCCTCAACGGTGAAGGGGATGCCCTCGGCCTCGGCGGTGTCGTGCAGGAGCTCGAAGACGCGCGGGTTGAGCGTGGCTCCGCGCCCGATCACCGGCCCGCTGCCCAGCTCGTGCTTGCCCTGCTGCTTGGCGTCGATCCCCGGCGCGTCGGTGGCATGGGTCACGTCGACGACGATCGCAGCCGCCGGCGCGAGCGAGTAGGCCGAGGTATGCGCCCCGGCGAAGGTGATCTCCTCCTGCGCCGCCGCGACCGCCGCGACGTCGCCGGGCGCGCCGCCCGCCTCCTTGACCAGCCCCAGCGCGGTCAGGGCGACGTAGGCACCCAACCGGTTGTCGAGCGAGCGGGAGGCAAGCCGCCCGTTGGGCAGCTCGATCGGCTGCCCGGCCAGCACCCCGACGTCGCCGATGCGCACCAAGCCACGGGCCTGCTCGCCGTCGCGGGCACCGACGTCGATGTGGAGGTCGCGGATCTCGGCGACCTTCTTGCGCTCCTCGTCCTTGAGCAGGTGGATCGGCTTCTTGCCGATGACGCCGGGAACGCTTCCCTCGCGCGTCGTGATCTCCACGCGCTGGCCCACCAGGATCTGCGCGTCCCAGCCACCGACCGCGCCGAAGTGCAGGAAGCCCTCGTCATCGACGGAGGTGACGATCAGGCCGATCTCGTCGACGTGGCCGACCACCGCGAGCAGCGGCCCGCCGGCGCTGCCCGCCACCCGCGCGACCGATGAGCCCATGACATCTGCGCTCACCTCGATTCCCATCTGCTGCGCGGCGTCGCGCCACACCGCCGCGGGCGCGGTCTCATAGCCCGAGGGACCGGGGGCCGTCACCAGGGCGCGGAGGAGGTCGGGAACGGGCACCGGCGCGCCACCTTATAGCGCGCTGGATTCGGCCGCTAGCGTGAAGCCCGTGAGCTCCGAGGTCGCGATCGGTCGGGCTGATCGCGCTGTTCTCCGCGCTGTCGGTCTCGCGCGACCGCCGAGCGGTCACCCGCTGACCCGGCCGACGGTATAACGAAGGATGCCGACCCTGTCCCTCGGCCAGGTCATCGGCGGCCACCGCATCGAGAGCGTTGCCGGCCGCGGCGGCATGGGCGTCGTCTACAAGGCCACCGACCTGGCGCTCAACCGCGTGGTCGCGCTCAAGCTGATCGCCCCCGAGCTCGCCGAGGACCCCGAGTTCCGCACGCGCTTCAAGCGTGAGTCCGAGATCGCCGCGTCGCTGGACCACCCCAACGTGATCCCGATATATCACGCGGGCGAGGACGACGGGCTCCTCTACGTGACGATGCGCTTCGTCGAAGGGACCGACCTGCGCGAGATGGTCGCCCAACAGGGACGGCTCGAGCCGGCACACGCCGCGCGCCTGGTCAGCCAGGTCGCTTCGGCGCTGGACGCCGCCCACACGCGCGGCCTCGTGCACCGCGACATCAAGCCGGCCAACGTCCTCATCGGGCGCGACGGGCAGCACGCCTACCTGACCGACTTCGGGCTGACCAAGCAGGCGTCCTCCCAGACCGGCTTGACCAAGACCGGGATGATGGTCGGGACGCTCGACTACATCGCCCCCGAGCAGCTCCAGGGCGGCGCCATCGACGCCCGCGCCGACGTGTACGCGCTCGGCGCCGTCCTCTACCAGACGCTCACGGGGCAGGTGCCCTATCCGCGCGACACCGAGCCGGCCAAGATGTGGGCGCACATGGGCGAGCCGCCCCCGCGGGCCTCCGCCGCGGCTCCCGGCGTCCCGCCGCAGTTCGACGACGTCGTGATGCGGGCGATGGCCAAGAGCCCCGAGGACCGTTACCTGTCCGCGGGCGACCTCGGCCGCGCTGCGATCGCCGCCGCCCAGGGGCAGGTCCTCAGCCGGTCCGAGCGCAGCGTCGCGACCGGCGACGCCGCGCCCGACCAGGCGGACGCCGTCGCGGGCGCGCCCGCCTCGGCCGGCGCGACGCGGATGGACACCCCGGCACCGGGCTGGCCCGCGCCCGCTGGCACGCCCCCCGGGGGTCCGCCACCCACCGCCGCGGCTCCCGCCCGACCCGCCACCGCTCCACCGGGGACGCCGCGCGCGGGCCCCACGCCGACGCAACGCCGGCGGCGTGCGCTGCCCTTCGTTGTGGGCGGCGCCGTGCTCGCGCTCGTGCTCATCGTCGTGGTCATCGTTCTCGCCGGCGGCGGCGGCTCCGACAACGGGGGTGGTGGGGCCGGCGGCGGTGCGGCCAAGCCACCCGCCGGCGTCTGGGTCGTCACCGGCGAGAAGTCCCTGACCCGCCTGAACCCGAAGACCGGCGCGGTGGTCGCCACCGTGCGCGGAGTGGGACGCAAGCTCGTCGGCGTGGCGACCGGGCAGGGAGCGGTGTGGGCCCTCGACGAGACCGGCCTGCAGGTCGTCCGTGTCGACCCGAAGTCCAACCGCGTCGCCGCGCGCGTCCCGCTGCCCTCCGGTCAGACCCCCAACGCCGTCGCGGCCGGTCCGGAGGGCGTCTATGTCGCCACGGGACCGAGCATCATCGCCCGCGTCGACCCCGCCACCAACCGCCTGGCCGGACGCGAGGACGGCGACGGCGCCTACGACCTCACTACCGGCCTGGGCTTCGCGTGGGGCTCGAACTTCCTGGACGGCGACGTCAAGCGCATCACGCCCAGCGGCATCTCGGTCACCACGGTGAAGAACGGCTTGGGCATGGAGCCGCGCTTCATCTCGGCCGGACCCGACGCGGTGTGGGTGCTCAACTCCGACCGCACGATGAGCCGCCTGAGCCAGCCCCCCGGCGGGGCGGCGCCCACGGCTCGCAAGTTCCCGACGGAGACGAGCAAGTTCCCCGGCGGGCTCGCGGTCGGGGAGAACGCAGTGTGGGTGACCGAGGGCAGCACGCTCTGGCGCTACGACCCGCAGACCGGACGCCTCCTGCAGACCATCGATCTGGGCTCGAGCTTCGTCTCCAACGCGATCGCTACCGGCGGCGGCGCGGTGTGGCTCACGAACTTCTCCTCCGGCCAGGTCGAGCGCGTTGATGCGCGCACGCGGCAGGTCTCCCAGCCCATCTCGATCCCGGGCAAGACCACCCGCCTCGCGGTCGGGCCGTGAGCTAGTCAGCCGCCGAGCGTTTACGGCAGCCGGTTAGGTCGATCCACCACATCCCCTCCCCCCGTCGCCCGCCGTTCGCCCCGCGCTACGCCCCCTCGAGCAGCTCGCGCAGCACGTAGGGAAGGATCCCTCCGTGGCGGTAGTACTCGCGCTCCTTGGGGGTGTCGATCCGCACGCGCGCGCGCAGCTCGCGATCGCCGGCGCGGACCGTCACCTCCCGCGGGATCTCGTCGGCGTCCTCGAGGCCGACGATCTCGAACTCCTCCTCACCGGTGAGCCCCAGCGACTCGGCGGACTCGCCGTCGGCGAACTGCAGCGGCAGCACGCCCATGCCGACGAGGTTTGAGCGATGGATGCGCTCGTAGCTCTCGGCGATCACCGCGCGGACCCCGAGCAGCTTGGTTCCCTTGGCCGCCCAGTCGCGCGACGATCCCGAGCCGTACTCCTTGCCGGCGAGGACGACGAGGGGCACGCCCTCCTCCGCGTAGCGCATCGCGGCCTCGTAGATGGTGGTCTGGTCCCCGTCGGGGAGGTGCCGGGTCACCCCGCCCTCGGTCCCCGGCGCCAGCTTGTTTCGCAGGCGGATGTTCGCGAACGTCCCGCGGACCATCACCTCGTGGTTGCCCCGCCGTGAGCCGTAGGAGTTGAAGTCCTTGGGCGAGACGTCGTGCTCGACGAGATAGCGCCCGGCCGGTGAATCGCGGCGGATGGACCCCGCCGGCGAGATGTGGTCGGTGGTGACGCTGTCGCCCAGCACGGCAAGCACGCGGGCGCCGTGGATGTCGCGCACCGGCTCGGGCTCGGCGGGCATGCCCTCGAAGTAGGGCGGGTTGCGCACGTAGGTCGAAGAGTCGTCCCACGCGAAGCGGTCGCCGCCGGGCGTCTCCAGGCCGCGCCAGTTGTCGTCGCCCTCGAAGACTTCGGCGTAGCTGGAGCGGAACATCTCCGACTGGACCGCCTGCTCGATCGTGCGGTGCACCTCCTCCTGGGTGGGCCAGAGGTCGCGAAGGTAGATCGGGTTGCCGTCGGAATCCTCGCCGAGCGGATCGGAGTAGAGGTCGACGTCCATCGACCCTGCCAACGCGTAGGCGACGCAGAGCGGCGGGGAGGCCAGGTAGTTCATCTTGACGTCCTGGTTGATCCGACCCTCGAAGTTGCGGTTGCCCGACAGCACCGAGCACACGGCAAGGTCGCCCTCCTCCACCGCCGCCGAGATCTCGGGCGGCAGCGGGCCCGAGTTGCCGATGCAGGTGGTGCAGCCGTACCCGACGAGGTGGAACCCGAGCGCCTCGAGCGGTTCGACCAGGCCCGCTTTCTCGTAGTACTCCATGACGACCTTCGAGCCGGGCGCCAGCGAGGTCTTGACCCATGGCTTGCGCTCCAGCCCGCGCTCTACCGCGTTGCGGGCGACCAGTCCGGCGGCGAGCATCACCGACGGGTTGGAGGTGTTGGTGCACGAGGTGATTGCCGCGATCACCACGTCGCCGTGGCCGAGGTCGAACTCCGCCCCGTCGTCGAGCTTCACCGGCACCGATGAGCGCGCGCCCACGGCCGTCGAGCTCTTCACCGGGCTGCCGGTCGAGGAATGCGGCGCGCCGCCCGGCCCCCCGTCGCCCGGCGGGTCGGAAGCGGGGAAGCTGCCCTGAACGTCTTCGTCGTAGCCGTTGCCCTCGGGCGTGAAGCCCTCGAGGGCCTCGCGAAACGAGTCGCGCGCATTGGTCAGCGAGATGCGGTCCTGCGGGCGCTTCGGGCCCGCAAGGCTCGGCACGACCTCGCCGAGATCGAGCTCGAGGAGATCAGAGTAGGTGGGCTCCTCGGAGCTCTCGTCGTGGAAGAGGCCCTGCTCGCGCGTGTAGGCCTCGACGAGCTCGATCTGCTCGGTGGGCCGGCCGGAGAACTCGAGGTAGCGCAGGGTCTCGGCGTCGACCGGGAAGATCGCGCAGGTCGAGCCGAACTCGGGCGACATGTTGCCGATCGTGGCCCGGTCGGCGAGCGGCAGGTTGGGCAGGCCGGGGCCGAAGAACTCGACGAACGTCCCCACCACCCCGCGCTC